>NZ_JBICZP010000004.1:0-454175 GCF_043202015.1 Kitasatospora sp. NPDC048239
TTGACTTTTGGCACGCTGTTGAGTTCTCAAGGAACGGACACTTCCTTCGGACCGCCTTCCAGCGGGCCCTCCGGGCGCTTCGTTCTTTCGTGTTTGAAGCTTATCAGATGTTTTCCACTCCGTTTTCCGGAGTTTCATTCATCGGACTTGCTTTCCGCCGCCCCTCTCGGTGCGACTCCGGAACTGTACGGGGACGGGACCGTCACAAGCAAATCGTCCCGTCCCGCATCCGCGGGACGGGACGATCAGCTGCTCGAACGCCGTCAGGCGCGGCCCATCTCCTCGACGATGGCCGCCGCGAAGGCGTCGATGTCGGCCTCCGTGGTGTCGAAGGCGCACATCCAGCGCACCTCTCCGGTGTGCTCGTTCCAGAAGTAGAAGCGGTAACGCTTCTGCAGCCGCTCGCTCACCTCGCGCGGGAGGATCGCGAAGACCGCGTTCGCCTGGACCGGGCGGACGATCGTCACGCCGTCGATCTCCCGGACGGCGGTCTCCAGCCGGCGGGCCATCGCGTTGGCGTGCCCCGCATTGCGCAGCCACAGGTCGCCGGTCAGCAGCGCCTCGAACTGCACGGACACGAAGCGCATCTTCGACGCGAGCTGCATCGAGGTCTTGCGCAGGTACTTGATGTTCCGGACCTGCTCGGGGTTGAGCACGACCACGCACTCGCCGAACAGCAGGCCGTTCTTCGTACCGCCGAAGGACAGCACGTCCACGCCGACGTCCGTGGTGAACGCCCGCAGCGGCAGACCGAGCGAGGCGGCGGCGTTGCCCAGGCGCGAGCCGTCCACGTGGACCAGCATGCCGTGCTGGTGGGCGTGGTCGACGATGTCCCGGATCTCGTCCGCGGTGTAGAGGGTGCCGAGCTCGGTGCTCTGGGTGATCGAGACCACCAGCGGCTGCGCCCGGTGCTCGTCCCCCCAGCCCCAGGCCTGCTGGTCGATGAGCTCGGGGGTGAGCTTGCCGTCCGGGGTGGGGACGGTGAGCAGCTTGATGCCGCCCATCTTCTCCGGGGCGCCGCCCTCGTCCACGTTGATGTGGGCGCTGTCGGCCGCGATCACCGCGCCCCAGCGCGGGAGCAGGGCCTGCAGGGCGGTGACGTTGGCGCCGGTGCCGTTGAAGACGGGGTACGCCTCGGCCTTGTCCCCGAAGTGCTTGCGGAACACGTCCTGCAGGTGCGCCGTGTAGTCGTCCTCGCCGTACGCGACCTGGTGGCCGCCGTTGGCGAGGGCTATCGCGGCGAGGATCTCCGGGTGCACGCCGGCGTAGTTGTCGCTGGCGAAACCGCGGACGGAGGGGTCGTGCCGCCGTACGGCGTCCGTACGGGACTCCGTCGTGGAGGTGGGGTCGGTCATCGGGCTGTCAGCCACAGGTGCTGTCCGTTCAGTTCTGCTGCGGGGCGGTCCCAGAGGCCCGCGAGGTGGTCGGCGAGGTCGGCGGTGTCCGTGAAACCGGCGAACTTCGCCTCCGGCTTCTCGGCCCGCATCTCGGGACTGACCAGCGCCTTGATCACCAGGATCGCAGCCGCGGCGGTGGGCTCGCCATCGGCCGAGGTCGTCTCCTTCTTGAAGGAGTCGGCCATCGCGAGGGTCCAGGCCTCGGTGGCGGCCTTGGCCGCCGCGTAGGCGGCGCCGCCGGAGGTCGGCTTGTGGGCCGAGGAGGCGGAGATCATGGCGTACCGGCCGGACTCGCTGCGGATCAGGGCCGGCTGGAACGCCAGCGAGGTGTGCTGGAGCGTGCGCACCACGGTGTCGTGCAGGAAGTCCCAGTCGTCGATCCGGGTGTCGAAGAACCTCTTGCTGCCGCGCCAGCCGCCGACCAGGTGGAACAGGCCGTCGACGTGGCCGTGCTCGGCCTCCAGATGGTCGGCCCAGTCGTGGACCTCCTGCGGGTCGAGCAGGTCGATGACCTGCCCGCTGACCCGTGCGCCGGGGACGGCCCCGCGCACGGCGTCGAGCGCCTTCTCCAGCCGCTGCGCGTCGATGTCGGCGCCGATCACGGTGGCACCGTCGGCCGCGAGGCGGCGCAGGACGGCCTGGCCGGCCGGGCCGCTGGCTCCGGCGACGGCGATGACCTTGCCGGTCAGGGGCTTGGCGGATGCGGTGGTCATGCGGCGACTCCCTGGATGCCGGCGCCGGTGATGCCGGTGGTGGCGGCGATGACGCCGCTGAGCTTCTTGGAAAGGGCCTCGTAGAACATGCTCAGCGGGAACTCGTCCGGGTGGACGGCGTCGCACAGGGCCTTGTTCAGCGCCTTGCCCTCGGAGATGTCGAGCGGCAGCGCGTCGGTGCCCTTCGCCCACGTGGAGGCGGGGTGCGGGGTGAGGTAGCGCGAGACCAGCTGGTAGGCCGCGATCCAGTGGGCGGTCTTGGGACGGTCGATGCCGTCGCGGTACAGGGTCTCGATCTCGCCGCAGAGCGCGTTGGTGACCTCGGCGACGCGGTCCCAGTCGATGCTGAGACGGTTGTCACGCCAGCGCAGCGCGTCGTGCTTGTGCAGGTAGGCGAAGAGCAGCTGGCCGCCCATGCCGTCGTAGTTGCGGACGCGGTCGCCGCTGACCGGGAAGCGGAACATCCGGTCGAAGAGGATCGCGTACTGGACGTCGCGGCCCTGGTCGTAGCCCTCGGCCTGCAGCTTCACGGCCTCCTTGAAGGCGGTGAGGTCGCAGCGGAGCTCCTCCAGGCCGTACATCCAGAACGGGCTGCGCTGCTTGATCATGAAGGGGTCGAACGGCAGGTCGCCGTGGCTGTGGGTGCGGTCGTGGACGAGGTCCCACAGGACGAAGGTCTGCTGGGCGCGCTCCTGGTCCTGCAGTAGGCCCTCGGCGTCGGCCGGGATCTCCAGGCCGAGCAGCTGGACGGCGCTGGTGGAGACGGCACGGAAGCGGGCGGCCTCGCGGTCGCAGAAGATGCCGCCCCAGGTGAAACGTTCCGGCGCCTTGCGCACGGCCACGGTCTCGGGGAAGAGGACGGCGGAGTTGGTGTCGTAGCCGGCCGTGAAGTCGGTGAAGGTGATCGGCACGAACATCGGGTTGTCGAAGCGGGTCCGCTCCAGCTCGGCCAGCCAGTCGGGCCACACCACGCGCAGCAGGACCGCCTCGAGGTTGCGGTCCGGGTTGCCGTTCTGCGTGTACATCGGGAAGACGACGAGGTGCTCCAGGCCGTCCTCACGCTGCTCGGCGGGCTGGAAGGCGAGCAGCGAGTCCAGGAAGTCGGGCTCCCGGTAGCCGGTGTCGGCCCACTTGGCGAGGTCGGAGTCGACGGCGGCCAGGTAGGCGGCATCGTGCGGGAAGAGCGGGGCGAGCTCCTCCACGGCGCTGCGGACGGTGGCTACCAGCGGGTCGACCGCGTGCCGCTGGACGGCGGCCAGGTCGATCGAGCCGTCCTTGGACTGCAGCGGGCGCAGACCCTCGACGGCGTCCTTGAGGCGCAGCCAGGCCGGGTGGCCGGCGTGGCTCGAGAGCGGGGCGTCGGCCGCCGCAGCGAGCCTTGGCGAAAGATTCTGCATCGTGGACTCACTTCGACAGGAGTTATTTCAACGAGAACACCATAAGTACGAAAGGTTCTGCTGTTCAAGGGGGGCTCCACCGGCAATCGTCCCGAGGCGGCCCCTGCGGCGGGGGCCTGCACCGGATGTCCGGCATGTGGACGGGTATCTGGATGTTCTGGACAGCGGCACCGTGGGGATGCGAACCTCCCGCCATGCTCCCGGCGGTGATCCTGGTGGCCCGGCGCCACATCGACCTGCACCGGGTGCCCTCGTGTTGTCACGCCTGCGGTTGTGCGCGCGGCCTCTGCCGCTGCTGCTGATCCGGCTCGGGGGGCACCGCGGATGCGGCCCCGTACGCCGACCATGCCGCCTGTGTTCCGGCGCCGCCACCGGGGGGAAGTGACCCGCCGAGGCGCGGTCCACCCACAGCGTCCCCTGCGCCTCGCACCGCCCTGCACAGCACCGCACCGCACCGTCTCCCCCTTGCCCGGTCCTCTCCCTGGAGCCTGCCATGTCCTCCCTCCGCAAGCCGCTCTCCGCGCTGCCGCTGGCCGTGCTGCTGGCCGCCGCGGCCGCGCTGACCTCGTGCGCCCCGCAGGACGCGAAGTCCGACACCGCCGCCTCGGGCGGCGCGGGCGGCTGCGCGCCGGGTGCACTGGCCACCCGCACCGCGGGCACGCTGACGGTCGGCACCGACAAGCCCGCGTACGACCCGTGGTTCTCCGAGGACAAGCCGGAGAACGGGAAGGGCTTCGAGTCCGCGGTGGCGTACGCGGTCGCGGCGAAGCTGGGCTACCCCAAGGAGAAGGTGACCTGGGTGGTGGCGCCGTTCGGCAAGGCGACCACGCCCGGTGCCAAGGACTTCGACTTCGACATCAACCAGGTGTCGATCAGCGCCGAGCGCAAGCAGGCGGTGGACTTCTCCTCCGGCTACTACGACGTGCGCCAGGCGGTGATCGCGCTGAAGAACTCCAAGGCCGCGGGGGCCAGGAGCATCGCCGATCTGAAGGGCGCCAAGCTGGGCGCGCAGGTCGGCACGACCAGCCTGGACGTGGTCACCGGCACCATCAAGCCGAGCACCCAGCCCGCCGTCTTCGACTCCAACGACCTGGCGAAGGCCGCGCTGAAGAACGGCCAGGTCGAGGCGCTGGTGGTGGACCTGCCGACGGCCTTCTACATCACCGGCGCCGAGGTGACGGACGCCCAGGTGGTCGGCCAGTTCGAGGGCGCACCGCAGGGCGGCTCGCAGGGTGAGCAGTTCGGCCTGGTGCTGGACAGGGGCTCCAAGCTGACCGGCTGCGTGACGCAGGCGGTGGACGCCCTGCGGGCGGACGGGACCCTGGCGGGGCTGGAGAAGCAGTGGCTCTCCGACGCCGTCGCCGCGCCCGTGCTGAAGTGAGCGACGCAGCGATGGGCACCGAGTCCGCGAGCGCCCTGCGCAAGGAGTCGCCGACCGGGCCGGACGACCGCTACCGCCCGTCCGATCGCCGGCTGGCGCACCAGGCGTACCGGCGTCGGCGGGCCCGCCGCTCGGCGCTGATCGCCGGCGCCTCGACCCTGGTGACGGCGGTGGCGCTGTACCTGCTGGTGGTCAGCTCCCCCGGATGGGAGCGCACCCGGGAGACCTTCTTCAATGCCGAGTACGCCCGCCGGGCGCTGCCCGAGGTACTGAAGGGGCTGCGGATCAACCTGGAGCTGATGCTCGGCTGCGGGGCGCTGATCCTGGTCTTCGGCCTGCTGCTGGCGGTACTGCGGACGCTGCGCGGACCGGTCTTCCTGCCGGTCCGGCTGCTGGCCACGGCGTATGTGGACTTCTTCCTCGGCCTGCCGATGATCATCTGTCTGCTGATCATGATCACCGGAGTGCCGGCGCTGCGGCTGGCGGGGGTGACCACCGACCCGCTGCTGCTCGGCGGCGCGGCGCTGGTGCTGACGTACTCGGCGTACGTGTCCGAGGTGTTCCGGGCCGGCATCGACTCGGTGCACCCGAGCCAGCGGGCGGCCGCCCGGTCGCTGGGGCTGAGCAACGCCCAGGCGATGCGGTACGTGGTGCTGCCGCAGGCGGTGCGCCGGGTGGTGCCGCCGCTGCTGAACAACCTGGTCAGCCTGCAGAAGGACACCGGCCTGGTGTCCATCGGCGGGGCGATCGACGCGGTGTACGCGGCGAAGATCATCGCCTCCCGGGCGTTCAACTACACCCCGTACGTGGTGGCGGCGCTGGTGTTCATCGCGCTGACCATCCCGCTCACCCGCCTCACCGACTGGATGACCGCCCGGATGAACCGCCGCCAGCACCAGGGAGGTGCGGTGTGACCACCAGCAACGGTGTCCCGGCCGACCGCGCCGGGACGGCGGACCCGGCTCCGGCCGCCGGACCGGTCCTGCGGCTGGAGTCGGTCCGCAAGGCCTTCGGCACCCAGGTGGTGCTGCGCGATGTGGACCTGGCCGTGCCCGAGCACTCGGTGACGGCGCTGATCGGGGCGTCCGGCTCCGGCAAGTCCACGCTGATGCGGTGCGCCAACCTGCTGGAGGAGATCGACGACGGCGCGATCTTCCTCGACGGCGAGGAGATCACCGACCCGCGGACGGACGAGGACGCCGTGCGCCGCCGGATCGGCGTCGTGTTCCAGTCGTACAACCTGTTCCCGCACATGACCGTGCTGGAGAACATCACCCTGGCCCCGCGCCGGGTGCACGGCCTGCCCCGGGCCGAGGCCGAGGCGCGGGCGCTGGAGCTGCTGGAGCGGCTCGGGCTGGCGGCGAAGTCCGGGGAGTACCCGGACCGGCTCTCCGGCGGCCAGCAGCAGCGGGTGGCCATCGTCCGGGCGCTGGCCACCGGGCCCCGGCTGCTGCTGCTCGACGAGATCACCGCCGCGCTCGACCCGGAGCTGGTCGGCGAGGTGCTGGCGGTGGTCCGCGACCTCAAGGAGCAGGGCATGACGATGGTGCTCTCCACCCACGAGATGGGCTTCGCCCGCGAGGTCGCCGACCAGGTCTGCTTCCTGGACGCCGGGGTGGTGCTCGAACACGGGCCGCCGGAGCAGGTGTTCGGCGACCCGCAGCAGGAGCGGACCAAACGGTTCCTCAGCCGGATCGTCGCCTCCGGACGGCTGAACCCGTAACCGCGGACGGCGCCCGCCGGAGGGTCCGCTCCGACGGGCGCCACCATGCGCCCCGCGCACGCCCTGCTCAGCGGGGCCCCGAGCGGTGATCGTGGACGGTACGCCCGTACGCGCCGCTCGGGGGAGGACGCCGTTGCACGGACCGGTCCTGGTCAGCTGGCTGCTGGCCGCTCTCACCGCGGCCTCCGGGGCCTACTGCCTGACCCGGCTGCGCCGCTCGCCCTGTACGGCCCACGGTGACCGGCTCACCGACGACCGCCACGGGGACGACCAGCACGGCGCCCATGGCGGCGGAGCCGACCGGTCCGGGCCGGGCCGCGGCGTGCACCGGCTGCTCGCCCACGAGTCGGACGCCGCCGAGGCGCTGATGGGCCTCGGCATGGCCGCGATGGCCGTCACCGAAGGGGTGGTGCCGGCCGCGGTCTGGGCCTGGCTGTTCGGCGTACCGGCCGTCGGCTTCCTGCTCGGCGCCGCCGCGCCGACGGTCTCGGCCACACCGGCGGCATCGGCCACACCTACGGCGCCGACCACACCGGCCCGGCGGACGCACCGGTTGCACCATGCGGTCGGGGCGCTGGCGATGACGTACATGGCGCTCGCCATGGCCGCCGCGCCCGCAGGCGCCCATACCCACCACACCGTGGCCGCGGGCACGCCGCTGCTCACCGGCGTGCTCCTGCTGTACTTCGGCGGCTACTCGCTCTGGACCGGAAGCAGGCTGCTGACCACCTCGGCGGGCGGGCTGCTCACCGGCACCGCCGGACTGACCAGGGCCTGCCGGCTGTCGATGGGGATCGGCATGTTCGCGATGCTCCTGACCTTGTGAACCCCCCGCGTGGCGTTGGTCACTGGGCGGCCGAAAGGCGTTCCACCCGGCGTCGGCAGCCCGTAGGTTGGCAGGGAGCGCGTTGTCGCGTTCCGTGCGTACTCGGGGAGCCCATGCCATGACGGCCCTGCTCGGCCTGCTGCTGCTCGGACTGCTGCTCTCGACCGTGGCACCCCGGCTGCTGGCCCGGGCCCACTGGGCGGAGCGGGAGCCCGTGCTGGCGCTGCTGGCGTGGCAGTGCCTGGTGGTGGCCGTCCTGCTGTGCTGCGCGCTGAGCCTGGTCCTGGCCGCCTCGGCGGCGCTGCCGGAGCTGCGCGCCCTGGTGTTCGCGGGTGCGCCGCACGGCGTGGAGGCCGCCTACGGGCTGCACGAGGCCGAGGGCTGGGGCCGGCTGTGTGCGGCGGTCCTGGCGGCGGGCGGGGTCCAGACGCTGCTGGCGCTGACCCGCGAGGTCCGCTCGGCGAAGGCGCTGCGCAATCGGCGGCACGCCCAACTGGCCAGCCGCTCCCCCGCGCTGCCGGAGTCGATGGAGAGCGTTCGGCAACGCCGGGAGCGCCTGGTGGTGTTGGAGAACGTCCGCCCGGAGGCCTGGTCGCTGCCCGGCCACAACTCCCGGCTGGTGGTCACCACGGGCGCGCTCCAGCAGCTGACCGACCGGGAGTTGGCCGCCGTGCTGAGCCATGAGCGCGGGCACGTCCGCGCCCGGCACCACTGGCTCTCGCAGTGCGCCCAGGCGCTCGCCTCGGGCTTCCCCGGAGTCGGGGTGTTCAGCGCATTCCGCGACCAGGTGGGCGAGTTGGTGGAGCTCGCCGCGGACGACCGGGCGGCCCGCCGGCACGGCCGGCACACCACGGCCCTGGCGCTGGCCGAACTCAACCTGGACCGCGGGGTGTTCGGCTCCTGCCCGCCCGGCCTGGCGCAGTCCCCGAAGCGGGTGGACCGGCTGCTCGCCGGTCAGCCCCGGCTGCCCGTGGTGCACCGGCTCCGGCTGACGGTCGCCGCCCTCGGCGCACCCGCGACGGCCGTACTGCTGGCCGCCGCTCCGGGGCTCTCCAGCCTGATCCGGTAGGGAAAGCCCGACCCGGAAAGGGAACAGACGGACCGTCAGGCATACTCGGGCGCCGCCAGGGACCCAAGCGTCAGGAGCCCTGCCGTCAGGAGCCCTGCCGACAGCCACCCTCCAGCGGGCCGCCGAGGGTGAGCGCGAGCACCTCGCGGTGCAGCGGGCGGGCCTCGGCGTAGCGCCGACAGCCGTCCTCGGTCAGTGCGACCTGGATGCCGCGCCGGTCGTCCGGGCACATCGTGCGCGTCACCAGCCCCGCCTTCTCCAGTCGGCCGATCAGCCGGGAGAGCGCGCTCTGGCTCAGGTGCACGGTGTCGGCCAGCTCCTGCACCCGCAGCGTGTGGGCGGTGTCCGCGTTCCGCTCCTCGACCAGGCGTTCCAGCACCTCGAACTCGCTCATGCCCAGGCCGTGCTTCTCCCCCAGCTCACGGTCGAGCAGGCAGGCCGTGGCGGCATGCCGGGCCAGCAGGGCGCGCCAGGACGCGACCAGGTCCACATCCGCGCCGGAGTCGAGTTCAGTCACCTGTCCACAGTACCACATGCAGAAGCACTTAATGCGTTAACATCTTATTCACTTGCATTGAATGCATGTGCATGTAGTGTCCTCCCCATGACCACCGCGACCGCCTCCCGATCTGACGGCCCATCAACCAGCGGGCCAGCCTGGACTCCCCGCCTCTGGGGCACCCTCATCGTGCTCTGTGCCGCGATGTTCCTGGACGCCCTGGACGTCTCCATGGTGGGCGTCGCCCTCCCGTCCATCGGCTCCGAACTGAACCTCTCCACCTCCACCCTGCAGTGGGTGGTCTCCGGCTACGTGCTCGGCTACGGCGGCCTGCTGCTGCTCGGCGGACGCGCCGCCGACCTGCTCGGCCGCCGCCGGGTCTTCCTGGTCGCACTGGCCGTGTTCGCCGCCGCCTCACTGGCCGGCGGCCTGGTCGACGACGGCGCCCTGCTGATCGCCGCCCGTTTCCTCAAGGGGGTCAGCGCCGCCTTCACCGCGCCCGCCGGCCTGTCGATCATCACCACCACCTTCGCCGAGGGCCCGGCCCGCAACCGGGCGCTGTCGATCTACACCACCTGCGGCGCCAGCGGCTTCTCCCTCGGCCTGGTGCTCAGCGGCCTGCTCACCTCGGTCGGCTGGCGCTGGACCTTCCTGATGCCCGTCCCGGTCGCCCTGCTGGCCCTGGCCTTCGCCGTCAAGCTGCTGCCGCGCCAGGTCGAGGAGCGCGCCAAGGGCGGCTACGACGTGGCGGGTGCCATCACCGGCACGCTCACCGTGCTGCTGCTCGTCTTCACCGTCACCGAGGCCCAGGGCGCGGGCTGGCTGAGCCTGCGCACCCTCGGCTCGCTCGCCGTGGTCGCCCTGCTCGCCGCCGCCTTCCTGGCGATCGAGAGCCGGACCGCGCACCCGCTGGTCCGGCTCGGCATCTTCCGCAACGGCTCGGTCGCCCGGGCCAACGTGGTCGCGTTCGCCATGACCGGCGCCTACGGCGGGTTCCAGTTCGTCGTCACGCTCTACCTGCAGCACCTGCTCGGCTGGTCGGCTCTGGAGATGGCCCTCGGGCTGCTGCCGGCCGGCGCCTTCATCGCGCTGTCGGCCCCGTTCATGGGACCGATCGTGGACCGCTTCGGCACCGGGCGGCTGCTGCCGATCGGCCTGCTGTCGCTGGTCGCCGCCTTCGCACTGTTCCTGCGGCTGGACGAGCACAGCTCCTATGTCGCCCTGGTGCTGCCGTCCATGCTCCTGCTGGGCGTCGGATTCGCCCTCGCCTTCCCCTCGGTGAACATCGCCGCCACCGACGGCGTCGACGACAAGGAGCAGGGTCTGGCCTCCGGGCTGGTCAACACCGCGATCCAGGTGGGCACCGCGGTCGTGCTCGCCGGCGGCACCGCGATGATCACCGCCGGCAGTGGCGGGGGCGACAGCCCGCAGGCCCAACTGGACGGCTACCGGCCCGCGCTGGTCCTGGTCACCGCGGTCGCCCTGCTGGGCTTCGTGATCGCCGCCGTGGGCGCCGTGCTCGACCGGCGACGCAAGAGTGCGGCCCCCGTGTCGGTGCCGGACTACGACTACCCGGCCGTGGATCTGGCCGACAACCGCGGCGAGGTCCTGAGCAAGAGCTGACCAGGGCTCCAGGCCCGGGACCTCGGACTCAGACCCGGCCCCGGCCCCGGCCCCGGCCCCGGCCCCGGCGGCAGACAAAAGGGTGCCGGCTCCACCAAACCCCCGTGTTGGTGGAGCCGGCACCTCCGTACGAGCCGGCCCGCGGCACCCCGACTACGGGGTTCACCGGTTCGACCGCTCGCTCCGCCAGTATATTGGCCGAGAGCCAACGAACCTACGGAGCTGACACGATGGCACCTCGCGGGGATTCGGTCAATGAGGAAATGCGTCAACGCTCCCGCCGGCGCATCATGCGCGCCACCGTCGAGCTGGTCGACCAGCACGGATACGCGGGAACCACGCTGACCGACATCGCAGAGCGGGCCGGGCTCGCCCGCGGACTGCTCTCCTACTACTTCGACGGCAAACGGCTGCTGATGCAGTCGGCCACCCACCGGATGATCCACCAGGCGCTCTCCGCGAACCTGGGCGAACTGCCCGCGGACGCCTCGCCGGACGCGCGACTGGCCCGGGGCATCGACACCGTCCTGGGCCTGGCACTGGACCACCCCCGGGTGATGCGCTCACATCTGGCACTGATCCTGGACCCGGACACCGGGACCTTCGTCCAGGACCCGGAGCAGCAGCAGGTGGCGGCGATCCTCCAGGGGCTGGTGCGCGAGTGGGGCGCGACCGACCCGATCGCCGAGCACGCGGTGCTGCGCAGCGCGCTGATGGGCGGCTGCATAGGCCTGCTCCTCCCGGGGGCCGAACTGCCGCTTCCGCTGATCCGCGCCGACCTGTTCCGCCTCTACGGCCTCGCCTGGGCCCTCGGCTGCCCGCCGCAGCCGGAGCCGCCGGAGCGCGAACGGCCGCCGGCCCGGGGGTGAACCCGGACCGGCGGCCGTTCGCCGCCCGTCAGGAGCCGGTTCCTGTCCGGCCGATCCGGCCGGACAGGACCGCGCGCCTCCCGAGGGGCGTCGCCGAGGCTGCAGTCGGACCCGGTGGGACTTTGCAAAGTCCCGCCGGGTCCGACACGACTTCGCAGAGTCGCCCTACCGCTCCTTGAGGATCGACGCGAGCAGGTCGATGGTGCGCTCGGGCGTCAGGCTGTCCACGCAGAGCCGCTCCATGACCTGGATGTAGGCGTCCACGTCGTCGCGCTTGTCGAGGTACAGCGCACTGGTGAGCTGCTCCAGGTAGACCACGTCGGCGAGGTCCTGCTCGGGGAACCGCAGGATGGCGCACGCCCCGGACTCCCCGGCGTGCGCCCCGAAGCGGAACGGCATCACCTGGATGACCACGTTGGCCTGCTCGGCGACGTCGATCAGGTACTGCACCTGACCGCGCATCACCTTGGGCCCGCCGACCGGCCGGCGCAGCGCGGCCTCGTCGATGACGGCCCAGAGCCGCGGGCTGTTGCCCTCGGCGAGCAGCTTCTGGCGGCGCAGCCGGAGGCTGACCCGCTTCTCCAGCTCCTCCTCGGAGATGACCGGCCGACTCTGGCCGAAAACCGCCCGCGCGTACTCCTCGGACTGCAGCAGTCCGGGGATGAACTGCACCTCGTAGGTGCGGATCAGCGCGGCGGACTCCTCCAGGCCCACGTAGGTCTGGAACCAGCCCGGCAGAACGTCGTTGAAGCTGTGCCACCAGCCGGACTTGTTGGCCTCGCGGACCAGCCCGAGCAGGGCCTCCCGCTCGCCGCCGTCGTCCACCCCGTACAGGCTGAGCAGGTCGGCGACGTCGCGCTCCTTGAAGCTGACGCGGCCGAGCTCCATGCGGCTGATCTTGGACTCGGAGGCGCGGATGGCGTATCCGGCGTCCTCCCGGGTGATGCCGCGCCCCTCGCGGAGTCGGCGCAGCTGGGAGCCGAGGAGGATCCGGCGGACCATCGAGCCGCCGCCCGGCTGAACTGTGGTCATGCGGTCGAAACCTCCACCTAGGGCAAACAGCGCACAGTCTGCCATCAGTTGAGCGCTGACGGTGCCGATACTGACGGATGTTCCTATCAGTTCTGCACTCCGCACACCAGGATGCACGTGCATTCGACGCTTGCATATGCCAATAGTGCGACTGCACGTGAATCGACTCTTGCATCTGCAGTGAGCGCAGAGGACCATGGTGCACGTGCACCTGCACATCCCTGGCAATCCCGCGGGCTCCGCGTCGACCGAACGCGCGACTCCGTGCACCAGCCCGGCAGCGCATCCGCGTTACCGGGCCTTCGTGTGCGCGCGCGCCTGGTCGAGGGGGCGGCCGTGCGGCCGAGCGAGTCGGAGGTGACCGGCATGACCCCGGCGGGTCCAGCCGTGTCCGCCCCCTTATGGGAGGAGCTCTTCATGAGCACCGGTACGGCTTTGGCAGTCGACCCCCATGTGGTCACCTGTACGCTCGCTCCCCGCTACGAAGCCGTCAGAACCGCACGCGAATTCGCCAGGACCGCTCTGCAGCGCTGGGGACTGGGCGAGCTGTTCGACGATGTCGCACTGGTGGCCTCCGAGCTGGTGACCAACGCCCTGCGGCACGCGATCGGTGCCAGGCCCGACCTGTCGGGCCACGCGCTGGACGCCCTCCCCGGGCCGGCCCTGCCGGACGGGCGGCTACCGATCCGAATAAGCCTGGTCCACCGGGCCCCCCAGATCGTGTGCGCGGTGAGCGACCCCAGCAGTATCGGGCCGGTGGCGCGGGAGGCGGACTTCGTCGCCGAATCCGGCCGCGGACTGCACCTGGTGGACTCCTTCAGCCGCTCCTGGGGCTGGCATCCGCTGGGCGGCGGCAAGGTGGTCTGGGCGCTGTTCGAGGCGGAGGAGAGCGCGGTACCGGAGATCGGCGGTCGACACCGGCGCTCCGCCTAGCAGCGGCGGGGCGGCGATCGGACGGACGACGGCAGTGGCAGGACCGGGACGCACCACACCGTTCCGGGCGCACGGCGCGACGGGCAGCCGCGCACGGGCGGGCCACGCCGGAGACGGTCACACCCACCGGGCAGCACCGCGGGCACCGTTGCGGGCACCACCGCAGACACCACTGCGGAATTCCCTGCGGACGCCGGTCCGGGCAGCGACCGAAAGACTAAAGGCCGTCGCGGTGTCAGCACCCACGACGGCCCCCCGATGGCGAAGGCGACGGCCGGTCAGACCGCCAGGTGGTCGAACTCCCCGTCCTTGGCCCCCAGCAGCAGCGCCGCTATCTCGGCTCGGGTGTAGATGAGCGCCGGACCGTCCGGGAAGCGCGAGTTGCGCATCGCCACATCGCCCCCCGGGAGGGCGGCGAACTCGACACAGTTGCCCTGAGAGTTGCTGTGCAGGCTCTTCTGCCAGACCACATCCTTGAGGTCTGCAGCCGCCATCCCGTTGTACGCGTCGTACATGTCGTGCATAGAAATCTCCCGAAGAGCTCCGGAGTGGTCGTCCAGCTCGGCGCCCCGGCCTCAGCCGCAACGGCTGGGCCGGCCCCGTACCGGCCCGGCACAACGCCTCACTTGACGTGATGATAGCTCCAGTGCACGTGCATCAGCACGGGACATTGCAGGTGCACGGGCTCTTCGCAGCCAAACCGGAACTCTCCACAGGTGACCGTTCTGACGGCACGTAAGCGGACATAGCCGACTGAATCGACAGGCCGCCGATAACCGCCCGTAGGCGACCACCCGCTGAATGTTGATCTTCGAACGCCCGGAGTCGCGCCGCCGTGACCCTCCGTCAGCCAGCACCGACCCTGTGAGACATCTCACTCACCCGGGGTGCAACGAACCGCCCGTCCCGACGCGTCAAGAGGGACACCGGGGGCCTAGCAGGGATTGGTTGGGAAATGTCCGGATTTTCAACATCCAGACCCTCCCGAAACGGCAGCCGACTGCAGGCCCGGCCGGTCAATGTCCTACGATCTCCGCCATGAGCACCGCAGCCATCCCGGGCGCGCCACTGCCCGTCCGCAACCCAGGCTCCCGTGCGCGGGGGCGCCACCGCCGCCCTGAGCGTCCCGAGATCCCCGCCGGCTCCCCGGCCCTGGTGCTCGCCGTGCCCGCGGCCGCCGGGCCCGAGTCCCGCTCCGTGGTCGAGGAACTGCTCTCGATCGTGCGCAGCGAGCAGAGCGGCGTGCAGACGGCGGCCGGCTACCTCCCGGGCGACGGCACCGACGGCGAGCGGGCCGGCGAGGACTTCACCGTCGCCGAGCTGCTGGCCCACGCCGCCGAGGCCGGGCTGCCGGCGCCGATCGTGGTTCCCCTCGTGCCCGGCCCGCACGGCTTCCTGACCGAGCTGCACGCGCTGGCCGCCCACTACGGCGCCCCCGTCACCGATGTGCTGGGCCCGCACCCGCTGCTCGCCGAGGCCGTCCACGTCCGGCTCTCCGAGGCCAATCTCGCCCGCGCCGACCGCGCCCGGCTGTTCGCCATCGCGACCGCCGCGGACGGCGTCGTGCTCACCACCGTCGGCGGCGAGGAGGCGGCCGCCGCGGCCGGGATCACCGGTGTGCTGCTGGCCGCCCGGCTGGCCGTGCCGGTCGTCGCCGCCGCGCTCGACGTGCCCGGCTCGGTGGCCGCCGCCGTCAACCACCTCAAGGAGACCGGCTCGCAGCGCCCGGCTCTGGCCCCGCTGGTGATCGGCCCGGAGGCCGACTCCGAGCTGCTCGCCACGGCGGCCGAGGAGACCGGCTGCCCGAGCGCGGCGCCGCTCGGCGGGTACCCGACCGTCGGTCAGCTGATCGCCTCCACCTATCTGGCCGCGCTGCCGGCCCGGGTCTTCGAGGCGCCCGCCGACGAGGCCGCGGAGCCCGTCGCCGAGTAGGGCCCGTCCAGCCCTGCCCGCCCGGCAGACCGAAGGGCCCGGAGCGCACCCCGCTCCGGGCCCTTCGGCCGTCTCCGCCCCCGCCGACGCACGACCGCCGACGCACAGGCCCCGCCCACACGCCCAAGCCCCGCCCACGCACAGCGCCCGCCGACCCGGACACCCCGCCGACGCACAGCGCCCGCCGGCCCGGACACCCCGCCGGTCAGGCGCGGCCGCCGACCCGGGTGGTGGGCGCGGCCGCGTCCTTCAGCCGCAGCGCGGGCAGCTGTACCGGCCGGGGCTGCACGGCGGGAGCCGGGGCCGGGTTGCTGACGGCGTTCCACTGCGGCTGCGCCGCCCCGCCGCCGTCCGCCCGGCCCACCTGGACGGCCTCGGACCGCCCGGCCCGGCGCAGCACGATGCTCCTGGGCGGCTGGGACTCCGGGTCGATCCAGAGCTCGTTGCCGCCGAACTCGCAGTCCAGTACCGCGATGTCGTCCGGCTTGCCGTCGCCGGTGGCCCGGAAGGCGACGCCGGCCCGGCGGTAGCCGGTGAACAGGCTGCGGCTGAAGGTGACGGCCTCCCCCGCGAGTTGGTGCTTCGCGGTGGCCACGGCGAAGTCGCTCTGCCCGGCGGCGTCGATCAGCAGCCCGTCGAAGAGGCTGCCCTTGTCCCGGCCGAGCGCGTGCAGGGCCACTCCCCCGGCGCCGTTGCCGTAGAGGACGCTCGCGGTGTAGTCGAAGTCGTTGAGGTAGGCGCCGTGCTCGATGCCCCAGCCGCCGTTGTGGTAGGCCGCGAACTCGGTGACCACGTGGTGGTGCTGGGCGTTCAGCCAGACGAAGACGCCGTCCTGCAGGTTGTTGTGGGCCAGGCAGCGCCGGAAGGTCCAGACGCCCTCGCTGTTCTCCGGCCACTCGTAGCCGGAGGCGCCGGTGGCGCCCTGGACGCCGACCGCGACGCAGTCCAGCGCCTTGCCGCCGGTGCCGGCCCCGAGGTTGAAGCCGGTCAGCCGGTAGGCCCGGGGGGCCGGTTCCAGCACCGTCCGGGAGGCGACGCAGGACTCGTACACGATGTCGTCGGACGGGCGCTGCGGGGTCCGGGTGTCCAGCGGGCCGTCCCACCAGTAGGCGTCCTCCCAGGTGTCGTGGCTGATGCAGCTGCGGAAGGTGATGCCGTGGCTGGCGTGCGGGACGAAGGCGTGGTTGCCGGCGTCGCGGACCACCACGCCCTCGACGACGGTGCCCCGGGTGGTGTCGCCGAGCATGTGGAAGTGCAGCCCGTACCGGCCGAGTACGGGCGCGGTGACCGGCGCGGCGCCGTCCGGGCCCTTCCACGTCTCCTTGGTGTCGGTGCGCGGGCCGACCCAGCGCAGCGCGGCGTGCCGGACGTCGGCGCGCCGGGAGCTGGTGAGGTGCACGTGGGCGCGGCCCTTGGCGGTGCCCTCGACCCGGACGCTGCGGGTCAGGTTGAGCACCTCGGCGCCGACGGTGACGCCCCCTCCGGCGGCCACCCGGGGGTGGGCGTGGGCCAGCGGGGCGTCCAGGGTGACGGTGGTTCCGTTGACGGACCGGACGGTGGCCAGGTCGTAGCGGGTGGAGAAGCCGTCCTCGTCGGGCGGGCCGGTCGGGGTGACGGCCAGTTCGTCGCCGGGCAGCCAACCCGTGGGTGCGGCGGCCAGGCTGACGGAGGTGTCGCCGGCCCGCAGGCCGCCGGCGGCGCGCACCCAGGCGGTCTTGGCGGCGCCGTCCAGCCGCAGGTAGCCGGCGCCGCCCACCCACAGGCCGGTGTCGGTGTCGACCACCTGCATGCCGTCGCCCTGGAAGCGGCGCTCGTCGACGGCGGGGAAGCGGACGGTGTGCACGGCGGCGCCGTCGGGGGCGAGGGCGAGGGTGCCGCGGATCTCGACGTTGCCGGCCGAGGCGAGGGTGAGCGTGCGGTCGGCGGCGAAGGTCAGCGCTCCGGTCGGTTCGACCAGCAGGGAGGCGACGGTGGCGTCGGTGTCCAGCAGCACCCGGTCGGTGATCCGGACGGCGCTCCCCGGGCCGGGGACGGCGCCGCCCCAGCCGGCCGGATCCGACCAGCGGCGGCCGCCCTGGTCGACGGTGGGTGCGGCGGCGGGCTGCTCGGGCGGCGCCTGGGCGGCGGCGGTGCCGTCGCCGCCGTCCTCGGGCGGTCCGGCGGACGGGTCGGACGGGTCGGCGGTGGCGGGCCCGCCGTGCCGGTGTCCGCCGGGCGCCTCCCCGGCGGCCGGGGCCCCGGTGGCGGCGACCGGCTGCGTCGGCCCGGTCAGCGAGCGGCGCACCACCTCCTCGCCGGCGATCGCGGAGAACACCGTGCCGACGGCGAGCCAGCGCAGCATCGTCCGGCGCGGTACGGGAGTTCGGGCCGCCGCCGACGGAATGTCCGGACTGTGGCGTTTTGCCCGGCGGTGCGCTCCGCGCGCCCTGACGGTCGGCCGTTCGGCGCGCGGGTCCTCGTCCATGGCCATCGTTGCGTAGCCCTCCCCCCAGACGGCTGCGTCGGTTGCGACGCTCTGAAGCATAGGCAGTTGCGCTCATCCGCAAGGGCGTTGCTCGAAAACGGTCATTTCTGATCATGATGGACAGGCGCAAAAGGTCAGGCCGGCACACTGTGACGACCATCACACATGTTTGCGGTTTGAACTTAAGTCTGCTTAACGTGCTCCCCGTTCGTGGCCACACGGACCCAGCTCATCCGCAACGCCGAGTCCTGCCGTCGGTTGCGCTGGCAGCGCAGAACGCACCACGGCAGGAGCGGGGGACCCACAGGTAAGTCGCCCTAGACCGGTCCCGTACCGGTCCAGGGCTAGGGGTGAAGCCGCGTCCACAGCGCGGCCGGGCAACTCCAGCCCGAATCCGACAGCTCACCTCGCAGGCGTGGGAGAGGACCGCGTCACCATGCTGCCCAGCAACGGCACCAGCCTGTCCAGCCGTACCCGCCGCGCGATCGCCACCCTCGGCGTCGTCGGGATCGGCCTCACGATTCCCTGCCTCACCTCCGGCACCGCCTCCGCCGCCTCCGTCGCGACCTGGGACAAGGTCGCCCAGTGCGAGAGCGGCGGCAACTGGAGCATCAACACCGGCAACGGCTTCTACGGCGGCCTCCAGTTCACCTCCAGCACCTGGGCCGCCTTCGGCGGCACCGCCTTCGCGGCGCAGGCCAACCAGGCCACCAAGGACCAGCAGATCTCGATCGCCGAGAAGGTGCTCGCCTCGCAGGGTCCCGGCGCCTGGCCGGTCTGCTCCGTCCAGGCCGGCCTGACCAAGGGCGGCACCCCGGCCGCCGTCGACACCTCGGCCGGTGCGACCGCCGCCAAGCCGGCCGCGCAGACCCCCGCCCCGGCCGCCAAGCCCGCCGCCAAGCCGACCACCCCGGCGCCCGCCGCCAAGCCCGCGGCCCAGGCCCCCGCGGACGCCGCCAAGCCGGCCGCCTCCGACTCCGCCAAGGGCGGCCAGAACTGGCAGCAGTACCGCCAGCAGGACGGCCAGGCGAAGTCCGCCGAGTACACCGTCATCGCCGGTGACTGGCTCTCCGCGATCGCCGACAAGAACAACGTCCAGGGCGGCTGGGAGCGGCTCTACGAGCTGAACCGCGACGTCCTGGCCGACGGCCCGCACGTCATCTACCCGGGCCAGCACCTGGCCCTGCGCGACCGCGGCCAGGCCCAGCAGTCCGAGGAGTCCGGCAAGAACTTCGACTGGTTCAACCGCTCCTCCTCGACCTCGGACCAGGCCGCCGGCTCCACCGCCGCCAAGCCGGCCGCACAGACCCAGGCCCCGGCCGCCAAGCCCGCCGCCCAGGCCGAGACCCCGGCCCCGGCCCAGGCCGCCACCGGCAGCATGGCCGCCGCCGTCTCCTTCGCCCAGTCGAAGGTCGGCCAGGCGTACGTCTACGGCGGCACCGGCAACGGCGGCTGGGACTGCTCCGGCCTGACCCAGGCCGCGCTGCGCGCCGCGGGCATCTCCGTCCCGCGGGTCGCCGCCGACCAGGCCGCCGCCAGCACCCACGTCTCGCTGGACAGCCTCAAGCCGGGCGACCTGCTGTTCTGGTCCAACAACGGCCAGGACTCGGGCGTCTACCACGTCGCGCTGTACATCGGCGACGGCAAGTACGTCGAGGCCGCCAACCCGAGCTCGGGCGTCCGCACCCAGACCGTCGCCAACTGGGCGCCGGACTTCGCGGGCCGCGTCTGATCACCCCGCGGTAGGGCCGCACGGGCCCCGAACCGCCGCGACCCCCGGGGAGAGTCTGGTCGGCTCCTCCCCGGGGGTCGCGGCCTGCCCTCGGCCATGGCCAAATCGGCCCGCAGCGGGCATGCTGCTGCTTCGGACCCGAGGAGGAGTCACCATGGCCCAGGTCACCGTCACGCTCGACGCCAATCTCGCCATCGACGCGATGATGCTCTCCGGTACCAGGAACCCGCAGGACGCGGTCGAACTCGTCCTGCGCGACTACCTGGCCCGGGGCCGGCGCACCGATAGCCTCACCGGTGACTCCGAGGACGGCCGGCGGGTCACCCCGGAGCGCCCGACCGCCCAGGAGGGCTGAGCAGGCACGCGCAGGGGCCCCCGGAGAGCGGTTGCTCTCCGGGGGCCCCTGCGTCGGTTCACCTGGCCCTGGCGCCGGTGGAGCCGCGCATCACCAGCTCCGGCTGGAACATGAACTCCCCGCGCTGGACGGCGTTCGCGCCGACCTCCTCCAGCAGGGCGTCGACGGCCGCGGTGGCCATCGCCTCGACCGGCTGGCGGATGGTGGTCAGCGGCGGCTCGGTGAAGGCTATGAGCGGCGAGTCGTCGAAGCCGACCACCGAGACGTCCTGCGGCACCGAGAGCCCGCGCTGGCGCACCGCGCGGATCGCGCCGAGCGCCATCATGTCGCTGCCGCAGACGATCGCCGTGCAGCCCTTGTCGAGCAGCGCGCCGGCCGCCGCGTGCCCGCCCTCCACGCTGAACAGCGTGTGGTGGACGAGGTCCTGGGCCTCCTCGGCGGTCCGGCCGAGCACCTCGCGCATCGCGGCCGTGAAGCCCTCGATCTTGCGCAGCACCGGCACGTAGCGCCGCTGCCCGACGGCCAGCCCGATCCGCTCGTGGCCGAGTTCGGCCAGGTGCTGGACGGCCATCCACATCGCGGCCCGGTCGTCCGGCGAGATGAACGGCGCGTCGATCTTCTCGCTGTAGCCGTTGATCAGCACGAACGGCACCTGGCGGCCGGTCAGCCGGGCGTACCGGTCGTGGTCGGCGGTGGTGTCGGCGTGCAGGCCGGAGACGAAGACGATGCCCGCCACGCCCCGGTCGACCAGCATCTCCACCAGTTCGTCCTCGGTGGAGCCGCCCGGCGTCTGGGTGCAGAGCACCGGCGTGAAGCCGTGCCGGCTCAGCACCTGCTCGATCACCTGCGCCAGCGCGGGGAAGATCGGGTTGCTGAGCTCCGGGGTGATCAGCCCGATGAGGCCCGCGCTGCGCTGGCGCAGGCGGGTGGGGCGCTCGTAGCCGAGCACGTCCAGCGCCGCCAGCACGGTCTGCCGGGTGGCGGCGGACACGTTCGCCTTGCCGTTGAGTACGCGGGAGACGGTGGCTTCGCTGACCCCCGCCTGCGCCGCGATGTCTGAAAGTCGCGCCGTAGTCACGGTCCCAGAGCTTATTGCAACCACGTCAGACCGCCCACCAGTCGGTGCTGTCCGGAGCGAGCACCGTCTCGCCGCCGTCCACCACCGCGTCGGCGGAGGAGAGCAGCAGACGGCCGGGCGCGGCTATCCGGACCGGCTCGGCGGTGGTGTTCACGGTGCAGACGAACGAGCCGCGGCGGAACACCAGGGTGCCCTCGGGGCCGTCCAGCCACTCGACCGCGGTGCCGGCGCCGAGGTCGGCCTGCGTGCGGCGGACGGCCAGCGCGCTGCGGTACAGCTCCAGCGTGGACGTCGGGTCGCCGGTCTGCGCCTCGACGCTGAGCCCGGCCCACTCGGCGGGCTGCGGCAGCCAGCTGGGGCCGCCGGCGGTCGGCCCGAAGCCGTACGGCGCCTCGGTGCCGGACCACGGGATCGGCACCCGGCAGCCGTCGCGGTAGCCGTCCTGGCCGGCCTGGCGGAAGAACGACGGGTCCTGGCGGACCTCGTCGGGCAGGTCGGTGACGTCCGGCAGGCCGAGCTCCTCGCCCTGGTAGAGGTACGCGGATCCGGGCAGCGCGAGCATCAGCAGGGTGGCGGCGCGGGCGCGGCGCAGGCCGAGGGCGCGGTCGCCGGCGGTGCGGATCTGGGTGCCGAGCCCGGGCGGGTTGGCGAACCGGGTGGCGTGCCGGGTGACGTCGTGGTTGGAGAGCACCCAGGTGGCGGGGGCGTCGACCGGACGCATCGCGTCGAGCGAGACGTCGATCACCTCGCGCAGCTCTGCGGCGTCCCAGGAGGTGCCCAGGTACTGGAAGTTGAAGGCCTGGTGCAGCTCGTCGGGGCGGACATAGTTGGCGGTGCGCTGGACGGTCGGGGTCCACGCCTCGGCGACGCCGATCCGCTGGCCCGGGTACTCGTCGAGGATCTTGCGCCAGCTGCGGTAGATCTCGTGCACGCCGTCCTGGTCGAAGAACGGCATCACGTCGTTGCCGAGCAGCTTGAGCTGGTCGGCGCCGCCGAGGTCGGGCAGGCCGGGGGCCTTGACCATGCCGTGCGCGACGTCGATCCGGAAGCCGTCGACGCCCATGTCCAGCCAGAAGCGCAGGATCGAGCGGAACTCGTCGGCGACGGCCGGGCTGTCCCAGTTGAAGTCGGGCTGCTCCGGGGCGAACAGGTGCAGGTACCAGTCGCCCGGGGTGCCGTCCGGGTTCGCCGAGCGGGTCCAGGCCGGGCCGCCGAAGATGGACTCCCAGTCGTTGGGCGGCAGTTCGCCGTTCTCGCCCTTGCCGGGACGGAAGTGGTAGCGCTCGCGCAGCGGCGATGCCGGGCCCTCGCGCAGGGCGCGCTGGAACCACTCGTGCTGGTCCGAGGAGTGGTTGGGGACGAGGTCCACGATGATCCGCAGGCCCAGCGCGTGGGCGTCGCGGATGAGCGCGTCGGCGTCGAGCAGGGTGCCGAACATCGGGTCCACCGCGCGGTAGTCGGCCACGTCGTAGCCGGCGTCGGCCTGCGGGGAGGCGTAGAAGGGGGAGAGCCAGACGGCGTCCACGCCCAGGTCCCGCAGGTAGGGCAGGCGGCTGCGGATGCCGGGCAGGTCGCCCATGCCGTCGCCGTTGGAGTCGGCGAAGCTGCGCGGGTACACCTGGTAGATGACCGCGTCCCGCCACCAGCCTCTGGACGCGCCGGCGCTGGCCTTGTGAGCGGTGGCGTCGGCGGCGGGCCGGGAGGTGTCGGCCAGGTTCTGGGTCATGGACGGTATCCCTTGGGGACTAGGCGGTGAGCGGGCGGCAGGTCAGGACTTCGAGGCACCGGCGGTCAGGCCGGTGACGAGGTGACGCTGCACCAGGTAGAAGAGGACCGAGGACGGGATCGCGATCAGTACGGCGGTCGCCGCCATCAGGTTCCACTGCGCGTCGTGCTCGCTGACGAAGGTCTGCAGGCCGACGGCGAGGGTGTACTTGTCGGAGCTGAGCATGAACGTGGAGGCGAAGGCCACCTCGGCCCAGGCGGTCAGGAAGGAGTAGAACGCGGCCACCGCCAGGCCCGGGCGGGCCAGCGGCAGCACCAGCCGCCAGAAGGTGCCGAACGGGTTCAGCCCGTCGACCCGGCCGGCCTCGTCGATCTCCACCGGGATGGTGTCGAAGTATCCCTTCAGGAGCCAGGCGCAGTACGGCACGGTGGTGGTCGAGTAGACCAGGATCAGGCCGAGGTAGCTGTCCAGCAGGCCGATCTCGGAGAGGATCGTGTACATCGGCACGATCAGCACCGCGATCGGGAACATCTGGGTGACCAGCAGCGACCACATCAGCGGCTTGTGGCCGGGGAAGCGCATCCGGGAGACGGCGTAGCCAGTGGTGGCGGCGATCAGCACACCGAAGACGGTGGTGATGCCGGAGACCAGGAAGGCGTTGCCGAACCAGCGGAAGAAGTCGGTGTCGAACAGCACCTTGTCGTAGTTCGACAGCGTCATCTTGTCGAGGATCTCGCCGGGGTGGAGGTAGTCCGTCTTGTCCGGACCGAGCGAGACGTAGAGGATCCAGACCACCGGGAACAGCGCGATCAGGCTGGCCAGGATCAGCGCGCCGTGGGACAGCGCCCGGGCCAGCGGGCTCGCCTGGCCGCGGCGGCGGACCTTGGCCGGGCGGGCGGCGGCCGGCGCCGCGGGGCCCGTGGCCAGGGTGGTGGGTCGGTCGGTGGTGGTGCTCATCGGGGGGTACCTGCCTTCGTGGTCGCTGGAGTCGCCGGGGTCAGCCGTTGGCCTGCTCGTTGCGGGCGAGCCAGCGCCGGTAGAAGGCGGTGAAGACGATCAGGATGGAGAGGAGGATCACGCCGTACGCGGCGGACTGCGCGTAGTCCCGGGGCTGCTGGCCGAAGCCGAGCCGGTAGGCCCAGGTGACCAGCAGCTGGGCGTCGGGGGCGCCGTTGGCGCCGAACAGCAGGAAGATGACGGCGAACTGGTTGAAGGTCCAGATCACGCCGAGCAGCACCACGGTCGAGGAGACGGTGCGCAGCCCGGGCAGGGTGACGTGGCGGAACCGCTGCCAGGCGGTGGCGCCGTCCATCTCCGCGGCCTCGTACAGCTCGGCCGGGATCGACTGCAGGCCGCCGAGCAGCGAGATCATCATGAACGGCACGCCGACCCAGGTGTTGACCAGGATCGCGGCGGCCTTCTGCGCCAACGGGTCGTCCAGCCAGCCGGGTTCGGGCAGGTGCAGGGCGGCGAGGACGCCGTTGACGGCGCCCCCGTCGGCGAGCATCAGGCGCCAGGAGAAGACGGTGACGAAGGTCGGGACGGCCCACGGCAGGATGAGCAGCATCCGGTAGACCGCGCGTCCGCGCAGCTTCTGGTTGAGCAGCAGGGCGAGGCCGAGGCCGACGGTGTAGTGCAGGAAGACGCAGAGCGCCGTCCAGGTGATCGTCCAGACGAAGTGCGACCAGAAGCGGTCGTACGAACCGGGGCCCCAGAGGATGTCGGCGTAGTTGTCGAAGCCGACGAACTGGTAGCTGGCCGGGATCTCGTTGACGCCGATCGTGCGGGCGGCGTTGAGGCTGTTGGCATCGGTGAGGGTCAGCCAGAGACCCTCGGCGAGCGGGTACAGCACCAGGACGCCGAGGACCAGCACGACCGGCGCGATCATCGCGTAGGCGTACCAGTGCTTGGCGTACGAGCGCTTGACGCGCTCCATCAGGCCCGGACGCGGATCGCGCTCCCGGCTGCCCTGGCCGGTGGCGCCCTGCACGGCGACTGACATTGTTCGACACCTTCTCGGGGAGGTCCGCCGCCTCGCTGCGGCGACTGCTGCTACGGGTCTGGCCGTCCGGCCCGCCGGGAGGTGGCGGCGGGCCGAACGGCCCGGGGCCGGTCCGACGGTTGCCGCCGCGCGCAGTTGCGGCGCGAACCGTCGGACGGGCCCCCGTTGCCTACTTGGCGAAGCCCGGGAGGAGCTTGGCGTAGTCGGTGGCGACGGTGTTCAGGCCGTCCTGGGTGCCGGTGCCCTGGGCCACCTTGCCGAGGTTGGTCCCCAGCGAGGCGAACAGCGAGCTGTACTCCGGCAGTTCGGGGCGCGGCTTGGCGCTGTCGAGGACCGCCTGGAAGCCGGCGATGCCGGGGTCGGCCTTGACCTCGGGGGTGAAGGCGTCGGCGCGGGTCGGCAGGGTGGAGTTCTTCTTCGCGATGAAGGACTGGCTCTCGGCCGAGGTCATGAAGGCGGCGAACTTCTCCGCCGCGGCCTTGTGGGCCTTGTCGGCGCCGGCGTAGACGGAGATGTTGTGGCCGCCGGTGGGGGCGCCGGCCTTGCCCGCGGAGCCGGCCGGGACGGCGGCGATACCGAGGTTGGTCTTGTCGGAGAACGCGGAGCCCTTGTAGATGTTGGTGATCTCCCAGGGGCCCTGGATGATGGCGGCGACCTTGCCGCTGTTGAAGGCGTCCATCATGTGCGCGTAGGCGTCGGTGGTGACGTCGGCCTTGGCGGTGCCCGGCGCGGTGAACATCGACTTGTAGGTCTCGATGGCCTTGACGGCCTCCGGCGACGCGACGGTGATCTTCTTGCCGGCGGCGTCGACGGTGTCGGTGCCCTCGCCGAACAGGAACGGCATCGCGTAGTAGCCGTCGGCGGCGCGCAGCCAGAAGCCGTCCACGCCGGCCTTCTCCTTGACGGCGGCAGCGGCGGTCTTCAGCTCGTCCCAGGTCTTGGGGGCGGCGGTGATGCCGGCCTTGGTGAAGAGCTCCTTGTTGTAGAGCAGGCCGAGGGTGTCGGTGACCAGCGGCACACCGTAGATCTTGCCCTCGTACTTGGCCTGCTGGATCAGGCTCGGCTGGAAGGCGGCGGAGTCGGCGGCGGCCGGGGTGCCGTCCAGCGGCTCCAGGAAGCCGGCCTTGGCGAAGGCGGCGGTCCAGCCGACCTCGGAGCGGAACACGTCCGGAGCGCCCTTGGCCCCCATGGCGGTCTGGAGCTTGTTCTGCGCCTGGTCGAACGGCACGTTGACGAAGTCGACCTTGACGTTCGGGTTGGCGGCCTCGAACTTCTTGGCGAGCTCCTGGTAGTTCGGCGCCTCGTTGGTGGCGTTCGAAGTGTCCCAGTAGGTGAGGGTGACCGGCCCGTCGGCCTTGCCGTCCGAGCTGGAGCCGCTGCTGCCACAGGCAGCCATCGAGACCGCGAGGGCCACAACGAGGGCAGAGGCCGCGATGCCACGCCGCATGAGAACTCCTTGGAGGGTGGGGGTGCCCGAGATGGGGGGAGACAGGCGCATAATGGCTGTCTCGTGCCGACTGCGCCGTTCCGGCCGTCGGGCTCGGAAGGAAGTTAACAGCGGCACAATCACCACGGAAAGTCCTTGCAGCAAGTTTCTGCAAGAAACGGCGATCGTTACGCCCACGTGTCCTTGACGTTGCCGCACGGTAGTTGACAGGCGAAGGTCTTGCCACGGTTTGTCCGGTTCGCCCCCGCGTTCCCCCGGGGCTGGAAATACGCTGGGTTGCGGCAAGCCGCTTGCAGCAGACTGGGCGGATGCGAATCAGAGCCGTCACGAGGGAAGAACTGCCGCTGCTGGCCGCGCTCGAACGCGCCGCCGGGGCACCGTTCGCCGAGATCGGGATGCCGGAGATCGCCGAGGACGAGCCGCCCACCCTGCCCGAGCTGGCCCGCTACCTGGACGAGGGGACGGCGCTGGTCGCGCTTGACGACCTGGGCGCGCCCGTCGGCTACCTGCTGGCCGAGCCGGTGGACGGCGCGCTGCACATCGAGCAGGTCTCGGTCCACCCCGGCCACGCCCGCCGGCGGATCGGCCGGGCGCTGATCAACCACCTGGCGGCGGGCACCGACGCACCGGCCCTCACCCTCACCACCTTCGCCGACGTCCCGTGGAACGCCCCCTACTACGCCCGCTGCGGGTTCCGCCCGCTCGCCGAGGGCGAGCTCACCCCCGGCCTGCGGGAGATCCGCCGCCAGGAGGCCGCGCACGGCCTGGACCGCTGGCCCAGGCTCTGCATGCGCAAGGAACTCGGCTGACCCCCGGGCCCGGCGGGCGGCGTCTGCCCGGCCGCCCCCGGGCCCGACACGGGCCGCCTGGTCAGCCGACCCCCAGCCGCAGCACCGTGGTCGAGCGGAACTCCTCCCCCGGGCGCAGCTCGGTGCTGGGGAAGGCCGGGTGGTGCGGGGAGTCGGGGAAGTGCTGCGTCTCCAGGGCTACCCCGGAGAACGGCCCGTAGGCCACCCCGCTCGCCCCGGTCACCGCGCCCCGGAAGCCGTTGGCCGTGTACACCTGGACGCCCGGCTCGGTGGTCAGCACCTCCAGGGTGCGGCCGCTGGCCGGGTCCTCCAGCAGCGCCGCACGCCCCGGGGTGCCGTCGGCCGGGCGCGGGCGCAGCACCCAGTTGTGGTCGTACCCGCCCGGGCCGGTCAGCTGCGGGTGGTCGTCGTGCACCGACTTGCCGATCGGCCGCGGCGAGGTGAAGTCGAACGGCGTGCCGGCCACCGGCTCGGTCCGCCCGTACGGGATCTGCCGCTCGTCGGTGGGGGTGTACGCGTCGGCGTCCAGGGTGAGCAGGTGGCCGAGGATGTCGCCGGCGCCCTCACCCGCGAGGTTGAAGTAGGCGTGGTTGGTCAGGTTGACGACCGTCGGCCTGGTGGTGACCGCGTGGTAGGCGATCGCCAGCTCGCCGGCGGCACGGAGCGTGTAGTCGACGGTGATGTCCAGCCCCCCGGGGAAGCCCTGGTCGCCGTCCGGGCTGTGCAGCCGCAGCCGGACGCCCTCGGGCAGCGGCTCGGCCTCCCACATCCGGTGCGCGAAGCCGTCCGGGCCGCCGTGGATGGTCATCCCGCCGCCGGTGGGGGCGAGCGGGTGCTCCTCGCCGTCGAGGGTGATCCGGCTGCCGTCGATCCGGTTGGCGTACCGGCCGACGAGGGCGCCGTAGTGCCGGGCCGGGCCGAGCACTTCGGCCAACCGGTCGGTGGAGAGCAGGATCTGCGCCGACCGGCCGGCGCGGTCGGGGGCGGAGAGGGTGTGCAGGGTGGCGCCGAGGGTGAGCACGCTCGCCTCGTACGGGCCCGCCTGCAGGATCCAGCGCTCGATCGCGGCGCCCGCACCCGCGGGGTCGAAGGGTTCGTGCCGCACGCTGGTCGTCTGCGGCCCGTCCGCCGGGGGCGTCGCCATGGCCTGCTCCTCACTGGCGGCCACGGCGCGCCGCGCCCGCCTTGGTTCCGAGTCCGGTCCGGGGTCCGTCGCGGCGGCCCCCGGCTGTTTCAGCCTAGTCAGCGGACCGGCGGGCGCCGCCTGAAACGCCCCCGCGCGCCGCGGGTCACTCCTCGGCATCCCTGCGCTGCTCCGGCGGGATGCCGAGGGCCGAGGCGAGGCCGTCCGGGCCGCTGCCCGCCTTGCGGTAGACGGCCGCCAGCCGGCGGTTGACCAGGTTGAGCTCGACGCCCAGCGTCTCGGAGATCCGCTGCGGCGGCACACCCTCGACGGCGAGCCGGGCGACGTCCCACTCGGACTGGCTGAGCGTCTCGGGGAAGTCGTCCAGCCGGTTGGGCCGCAGGCCGTAGTTGGCCAGCTCCCGGCGGGCCTGGTCGACCAGCCCGTCGGCGGCGCAGTGCTGGGCCAGCTCGATGCCCTGGTACAGGTACTCCTGGGCGTCCTCCAGCCGGCCGACCCGGCGCAGCGCGGCGCCGAGCTCCACCAGGGCGACGGCGTGCTCGTACCCGGCGGGCGACTGACCGAGGTGGCGCACGGACTGCTCCAGCAGCTCCACCGCCTGCTGGCCGTCCTCGATCTGGGCGGACAGCCGCAGCGCGGTGCCGATCGCCGAGGCGGTGCCGAACCGGCGGGCGTCGCGGACGGACCGCTGGGCGTACTCGCGGGCGCGGTCGGGCTCGTCCTCGGCGAGGGCGATGGCGAGGTGGCTGGCCCACGGCGCCCAGACGGTGTTGTGCCAGCCCCGGGCGTCGAGCTGGGCGCCGGCCTCGATGAGCGCGGCCGCGGCCCCGGCGGGCCGGCCCACGGCGAGCAGCAGCTTGCCGTAGAGCGAGGGCGCGTCGGGCAGCACCATCGCGGTGGCGTGGTACGGCGGGTTGAAGCCGAAGCCGATCGCGAGGTCCCAGGCCTCGTCGACCCGGCCGCGGGCGAGCAGGGTGTCCACCAGGACGCCGACGGCGTCCCAGGCGAGCGGCAGCTTGGAGCCGATCCGCTCGGACAGTCGCAGCGAGCGCCGCAGGAAGTCCTCGGCCTCGGCGAGCAGGCCGCGGCGGAAGCGCGCCAGTCCCATCAGGAAGTAGGCGAAGCCCCGGTGGGCGCCGCTCCAACCGGCCACCTCGAACTGCATGATGGCGTCGCCGAACAACCGCTCGGCCTGGGCGATGCGGTCGTTGTAGGTGTAGGCCAGACCGAGCGTGCCGGGCAGTTCGAAGCCCCAGGTGTTGTCGGTCCAGCCGAGGCCCTTGGGCAGCCGGCCGTGGTCGAGGACCTGGTCCGCGTGGCGCAGCGCCTCGGCGGAGGGTTCGCCGCGCAGGGTGAGGTCCCAGGCGCGCATCGCGAGGACGGCCCGGTCGGCGGCGTCGCGGCCGGTGAGGCTGGCGCTGAGCTCGCCCAGCCGCCGGGAGCGGGCGGGCCCGTTCTCCTCGGACTTGCGGTAGGCGTGCCACATGAACGACGCGGCCTGCAGGCGGAGTTTGCCCGCCGGGTCGCCGACGGTCTGCTCGGCCTCCTCCTGGCAGACCAGCGCGGCCTGGCCGAGTTCGCCGCTGTGGGCGAGCACCTCGGACAGCCGGAAGGTCGCGTCCACCCGCAGCTCGGGGCGGAGCGGCCCCTCCTCGGGGTCGAGCGCGAGCTTCAGCTGGTTGACGGTGGCGACCGGGTCGGTGAGCAGGGCGGAGCAGCCCAGCTCGTACAGCACCTCGGCGCGGATCTCGTCGGCGGGCGGTTCGGCCAGGGCGCGGTTCAGGCAGCGCTGGGCGGCCTCGGGGGCACCGATCAGCTGGTGTTCGCTGGCCGCCCGGCGGAGCTTGCGGACGGTGCGGTCGTCGCCCTCGCCGGGGATGGTCTCGACCAGGTGCCGGGAGGCGGCGAGCAGGCCGAGCCCGGCGTTCTCGATCTCGGCGGCGGCGACCCCGTGCATGGCCGTCCGGGCGGAGTCCGGCATGGTGTTGTAGATGGAGCTGCCGATCAGCGGGTGGACGAACTCCAGGTTCCCGTTGGGGGTCGCGGTGAGGACCCGTTGCTTGCGCAGCTGCTTGATGGACTCGCGGGAGCCCTCGGTGGTCTGGGTGGAGATCCGGGCGGCGAGGTCGGCCCGGATGTCGGTGCCCAGCATGGCGGCGGCCCAGGCGAACCGCAGGGTGGTGGCGCCGAGCCGGTCCAGCCAGCCCTTGAGGGTCATCCCGGTGGCGTCGACGGCGAGCTCGCGCAGCTGGACGGAGTTCTCCTCGACCGGGTCGAGGTCCTGGTCGCGGATCTGCTCCAGGAGGGCGGTGACCTCGTAGGGGTTGCCGTTGACGACGTTCCAGAACTCGTAGCAGAAGGCCTCCTCCGCCGCGTCGCCGAGCTCGGCCCGGATCATGTCGGTGACGGAGACCAGCGTGAGCCGGTTGAGCTCGTGCTTGCGGGTCGCGAGCTTGGCGATCTCCTTCTGCCGCTTCTGGGCCTCGCTGTCCCAGTCCGCCTCGTCGTCGCGGTAGGCGAAGACCAGCAGGACGGGCAGCTCCATGGCGCGCAGCGCGAACTGGGTGAGCCAGCTGAGGGATTCGAGGTCGGCCCAGTGCAGGTCGTCGACGATCATGACGAGCGGGGCGCGGCGCGGGGCGAGCTGGGTGAGGACGTAGTCGAGGCCGTCGCGGACGCCCTGCGGGTCGAGTCGGCGGGCGCCGGCCTTCGGCTGCTTGAGGCCCATGGCCGGCCCGACGACCTCCTCCCAGGTGCCCATCACCTGCTTGAGCTCGTCGGCGGCCAGGCTGCCGAGGACGGGCTGGAGCAGCTGGCGCAGGACGTGGTAGGGCTCGTTGAACTGCCGTTCGCCGCCGCGGGCGAACAGGACGGTGGCACCGGGTCGGAGCTTGGCGATCCGGCGGACTTCGTGCAGCAGGCTGGTCTTGCCGATACCGGGTCGGCCGGAGAAGGTGAGCAGCTCGCCGATCTCGGTGCCGCCGGCGGCGAACTCGCGGCAGAGCTTGTCCACAGCCGTCTCCGCGGAGCGGATTTCCGAGTCACGGTCGCGCAGCCTGATCCGGGGTGACACGGCGTCACCCTCGCGGCCGGAGCCGGAGCCACCCGCTGCCCGAAGTTCGTGTCCCTGCTCGGTCACCGTCGCGCCTCCGCCTCGCCGTTCCCTGCTCGTGCAGCCGAGATTAGCGTCGGCGAAGCGGCGTCGTGCGGCATTCGCCCAGGCTGGGGCCGAGTTTGAGGGTTCGGACGCCTTGCCGGGGGCAATTGCCCTATATCCCTAACGTCGGATCATTGCATCAGATACTCTACGGCCCGCGAGGCAGAGTTGATCTTGCCATGCCCGCGCCCGCCTGTCGAGCCGTACCGCACCACTCCCCCGCGATCAGTCCTCGAACCGCCAGCGCCCCCACCCTCCGCAGCACCGGGAGTCCGATGTCTGACGACACCTCACTTCAGATCCCGTTCCCGCACCGCCGCAATTCCCATGGCCCGTACGCCACCGCGCTCCACCGCGACTGGCTCACCCGCCACCCCCTGCTCGCCGACCCCTCCCACCCCGCCTACGCGCACTGGGAGGTGGTGGAGCTCGCCGCGCTCGGCTACCCCGACGCCGGGCCGGACGAACTCGCCCTGGCCGCCGACCTGATGGGCTTCTACTTCCTCTTCGACGACCAGTTCGACGGCCCCCTGGGCCGCCGCCCCGCCGAGGTGGCGCCGATCTGCGAGCGGCTGATCGCCGTCCTGCACGGCGCCCACCCCGATCCCGGCTCGCCGGCCGAGACGGCCTTCGCGGACCTCTGGGCGCGCAGCGTGCGCGGCATGCCCGCCCGCTGGCAGTCCCGCGCCGCCTACAACTGGGAGTGGTACCTGGCCAGTCACCCCGCCGAGGCGGCCGGGCGGATCTCCAAGCGCCCGCCGGACCGCGAGGGGTACCTGGTCCTCAGACGCGGTACCGCCGCCATGGAGACGATCTTCGACATGGTGGAGCGCCTCGGCCGCTTCGAGGTCCCCGCCGCCGTGCTGCACCACCCGGTGCTCCGCCAGCTGCGCCAACTCGCCGCCGACATCCCCTCCTTGAGCAACGACGTCCGGTCCTTCCCGCTGGAGGCCCCGCGCGGCGACGTCAACAACCTGGTGATGATCGTGCAGCGCGAACGCCACTGCTCGGCCGAGGAGGCCTGCGCGGTGGTGACGGCCGAGGCCCAGCTGATGGTCGAGCGCTGCCAGCACCTGTACGCCCAACTGCCCGACGTCTACCGGGAGCTGGGCCTGGCACGGGTGGAGCGGATCATCGCGCAGCGGTACGCGGACGGGCTGCTGACCTGGCTGGCCGGCTACCTCAGCTGGGAGTCCAGGACCGGGCGCTACCAGACGGCCTGACCGGGGCACCCGGGCGCAGCGGCCCGGACGGCCGCGGTCGCGGCCGCGCCGACGGACCACGGCTACGGACCACGGCCACGGCGCGGACCGCGACCGCCCGGGCGCCCGCGCCGGGTGGCCGGAACGCGCCACCCTCCGTGGGCGCCGGTCGCACGCACCGTAGCCGTGGCCGCCGTCCCGGGCTAGGGTGCTCGACGGCGGACGGCCCGGGGAGGCCCCCGGCCGCCGCCCGCGCCCAGGCGTGCCGGGGTGCGTCCGGCCACGGGCCCGCCCACCGGCCCGGCCGCGCCGTCCCCGAACCGCCCTCCGCCACTGCACCCGTGCCCGCTTCTGCACCCGCTTGTGCGTTCGCCCCTCCGCCGGGCCGCCCGGTTCGCGGCCCGGCGCACCACCCAGGCCCGTGCGCCGGGGTGGTGCCCCCGACGTCGCGAGGAGACACCCGAGCATGACGGTCTACCAGCCCCCGGGACACCCCGGAAGCATCGTCGCCTACCGCCCCCGCTACGAGCACTGGATCGGCGGCGAGTGGCGGCCGCCGGTCCGCGGCGAGTACTTCGAGAACCCCAGCCCGGTCACCGGCGAGGTCTTCACCGAGATCGCCCGCGGCACCGCCGAGGACATCGAGGCCGCACTCGACGCCGCCCACGCCGCCGCCCCCGCCTGGGGCCGCACCCCGCCCGCCGAGCGCGCCCAGGTGCTGCTGCGGATGGCCGACCGGATGGCCGACCACCTGGAGGAACTGGCCGTCGCGGAGAGCTGGGAGAACGGCAAGCCGGTCCGCGAGACGCTGGCCGCCGACATCCCGCTGGCCATCGACCACCTGCGCTACTTCGCCGGCGCGCTGCGGGCCCAGGAGGGCGGCCTCTCCCAACTGGACGAGGACACCGTCGCGTACCACTTCCACGAGCCGCTGGGCGTGGTCGGCCAGATCATCCCGTGGAACTTCCCGATCCTGATGGCGGTCTGGAAGCTCGCCCCGGCGCTGGCGGCCGGCAACGCGGTGGTGCTCAAGCCCGCCGAGCAGACCCCGGCGTCCGTCCTGCTGCTGGTCGAGCTGACCGCGGACCTGCTGCCGCCCGGCGTGCTCAACGTGGTCAACGGCTACGGCCTGGAGGCCGGCCGCCCGCTGGCCTCCAGCAGCCGGATCCGCAAGATCGCCTTCACCGGCGAGACCACCACCGGCCGGCTGATCTCCCAGTACGCCAGCGGCAACCTGATCCCGGTCTCGCTCGAGCTCGGCGGCAAGAGCCCCAACCTGTTCTTCGCCGACGTCGCCGCCGAGCAGGACGCCTTCTACGACAAGGCGTTGGAGGGCTTCGCGATGTTCGCCCTCAACCAGGGCGAGGTGTGCACCTGTCCGAGCCGTGCGCTGATCCAGTCCTCGGTCTACGACCGGCTGCTCGCCGACGGGCTGGAGCGGGTCCGGGCGATGCGCCAGGGCAACCCGCTGGACACCGACACCCAGGTCGGCGCCCAGGCCAGCGACGAGCAGCTGAAGAAGATCCTCTCCTACCTGGAGATCGGCCAGGCCGAGGGCGCCAAGGTGCTGGCCGGCGGCGAGCGCGCCGACCTCGGCGGGGCGCTCGCCGGCGGCTACTACGTGACGCCCACCGTCTTCGAGGGCGTCAACTCCATGCGGATCTTCCAGGAGGAGATCTTCGGCCCGGTCCTCGCCGTCACCCGCTTCGACGACTTCGACGACGCGGTCGAACTCGCCAACGACACCCCGTACGGGCTCGGCGCCGGAGTCTGGTCCCGGGACGGCAACACCGCCTACCGCGCCGGACGGGCCATCCAGGCCGGCCGGGTGTGGACCAACTGCTACCACGCCTACCCCGCGCACGCCGCCTTCGGCGGATACAAGAACTCCGGCATCGGCCGGGAGAACCACAAGACGGTGCTGGAGCACTACCAGCAGACCAAGAACCTGCTGGTGAGCTACTCCCCGAACGCCGTCGGCTTCTTCTAGGCCCTGCCCGGTCGAGAACCCCAGCCACCCGGCCGCCGGAGCGCCCACCGGGCCCGGACACACGGAGTGGGAAGTCGGACCAGCCGACTTCCCACTCCGCAACCACTCCCCGTGGTCCGCGGTCCGACGCCCTCACGAGCGCCGGTCCGCGGTTCTCCCGCACTCACCCCCCGAGCAGCCGCGCCTTCGCCGTCGCGAACTCCTCGGGGGTGAGCAGGCCCTGCTGGACCATCCGGCCCAACCGGGCGAGCTTGTCGGCGATGTCCGCGGGCGCCGCCGGAGCGGCCGGAGCCGCCTGGACGGGCGGCGCGGCCTGCTGCGCCTGCAGCTCGGCGATCGCCTCGTTCTGGTCCTGCTCGTTTCGGCGGCCGTTCGCCACGCTGCGGCCCGCCGCGTACGCGGCGCCGCCCACCACCAGGCCGCGCACCAGCGGCGCCCCGACCGGACGCATCACCCGCATCGGCCGGATCGGGCGCAGGGGTCGGAACATGGCGTCCTCACTTCCCGGCCGCGCGGTGTGCCTGCGCGGCGCGAACGGCCTCTTCGATGTGCTCCGGCGGAATCCGCACGCCGGAGGGGATCCGCCCGCCGACCGCGCGCAGCGCCTCGGCGGCCTCCTGGGCCCAGACGTGCTCGATCAGCACCAGCAGGGCCACCGTGCCCGGCGCCAGCAGCTCGGCCGCCTCCTGCGCGTCCTCCGGACCGATCAGCGGGAGCTCGGCGTGGCCGTTGGAGACGACCCCCGCCAGATGCTCGAAGTCGGCGAGCTCCCCGTAGGTCGCCTCCCCGTCGGGGTGGCGGGTGACCACCAGCGAGTCGATCACCCGGATGTCGCCCCCGGTGCGCAGCTTGCCGAGCGCGGTTGCGGCCTCGACGGTGACGGTCTGCTGCGGGAACGTCAGGACGAGCAGTTCGGCCGGACCCATGCAGGACTCCCTTCGGCGCGCAAATCACCCATATCGGGATCTAAGCACACCAATATCGGAAATCCTCGACGCGCCGCCGACATTCCCGGACACGCCCGGCGGACGCAATAGACAGGAGGTCCACACCCGTACCCCACCCCTGGGAGGCACCCATGACCATCGCGACCGCCAAGCTCTCCGACCCGACCGTGCGCGCCGCCGTCACCGCCATCAACGCGGGCGACCGGGGCGCCTTCGTGGCCCTGCTCACCGAGGGCGCCACGATGTCGGACGACGGCTCGGACCGCGACCTGCACGAGTGGATCGACCGGGAGATCTTCACCAGCCGCGGCCACATGGACGTCCAGACCGAGTCGGACCACGGGCGGGCGCTGGTCGCCAACTACAGCAACGAGACCTGGGGCGAGATGCGCACCGCCTGGCGCTTCGTGGTCGAGGACGGCCGGATCAGCCGCTTCGAGACCGGCCAGGCCTGACCCCCGCGGCCTGACCCCCGGGCCGGCCGGGGGCCGTGCGCCCGGATGCGCGCTCTCAGCCGGACACGCCGAGACACTCCCGCACCGCGCGGATCAGCGTGCGGGAGCGGATGTCCCCCGTCACCCCGGGCTGCATGCCGTTGGTGACATAGCCGAAGCCGACCCCGAGGTCCGGGTCGGCGAAGCCGAGCGAGCCGCCCCGCCCCGGGTGGCCGAAGCTCGCCGGCGAGGCCATCACGGCGGTCGGGCCGTGCCGGAAGAAGCCCAGGCCGAAGGTGGAGTTGACGATCAGCACCCGGTCCGGCCCGCTGACCACCGGCCCGACCGCCTGCGCCAGCACCGGCGCGCCCAGCAGGGGCGGCAGCAGCTCGCCCGGCGCGCCGCCGTGCCGGTCGGCCTGGCCGATCAGCGCGGCGTAGAAGCGGGCGAGCGAGCGCGCGGTGCCGATGCCGCCGGCGCCGGGGATCTCGGCGGCCTGCACGGCCGGGTCGTTGAGATCCACCCCGGGCCGCACCGAGGCGAAGGCGCGGGCGGTCAGCGAGGCCGGGTCCTGGTACGCGTCCCGCACCGCCTGCTTGGGGCGCAGCCGCAGTCCGCTGGGCCCGGTCCGGGCGGCCTCCGGCGCGGGCAGGTCGACCAGCCGCCCGACCCGGGGCGCCGCACCGGCCGGCAGCCCGATCCACAGGTCGAGCCCGAGCGGGCGGGCAATCTCCTCCGCGAAGTACTGGCCGACGGTCCGTCCGCTGACCCGCCGAACCACCTCGCCGACCAGCCAGCCGAAGGTGTACGGGTGGTAGCCGTGCGCCGTGCCGGGCTCCCAGGCGGGCGTCTGGGCGGCCACCGCCGCGGCCGCCCGCTCCCAGGTGAGCACGTCCTCCAGGCGCAGCGGCACGTCCAGCGCGGGCACCCCGGCCTGGTGCGAGAGCAGCCACCGCACCGGCACCCGCTCCTTGCCGGCCGCCTTGAACTCCGGCCAGTAGGAGGCGACCGGGGCGTCCAGGTCGAGCTGCCCGCGTTCGGCGAGCAGCAGCGCGGTGGTGGCGGTCAGGCCCTTGGTCACCGAGCGCAGCACCTGCGCGGTGTCCGCCGTCCACGGCACGGCCGGTGCGGGCCGCCCGCCGACCTCGGGCCGGGCGTCGCCGCCCCACAGGTCGACCACCTTGCGGCCGCGCACGTACAGCGCGAAGGCCGCGCCGAGCTCCCCGTGCCCGTCGAAGTTGCGGGCGAAGGCCGCCCGGACCGGCTCGAAGCCTTCGGCCGTCTCACCCCAGATCTCCACCACCGCGCCGCCCTCACCCTGTCCGTGCATGTGTCCGTCAGCCGACCCGAAACCCTAACCTGTGGGTCATGACCGATCCTGCCGAAGAGCTGTTGGACGTCGTCGACGAGCACGACCGGGTGACCGGGACCGCTCTGCGCGGGGAGGTGTACCGCCAGGGCCTGACCCACCGCTGCGTGTTCATCCTGGTCCGCGACCCGGCCGGGCGCATCTTCGTGCACCGGCGCACCGACACCAAGCTGTTCGCCCCCGGTGCGTACGACATGTTCGTGGGCGGCGTGGTCGGCTCCGGCGAGACGTACGCGAGCGCGGCCGTCCGGGAGGCCGAGGAGGAGCTGGGGGTCAGCGGGATCGAGCCGCGGCCGCTGTTCAAGTTCCTGTTCCGCCAGGACCGCCTCTCCTGGTGGTGCGACATGTACGAGGCCGAGTGGGCCGGCCCGGTCGCCCCGCAGGAGTCGGAGGTGGCCTGGCACGCCTGGCTGACCCCGCAGGAGCTGGCGCAGCGGATCACCCGCGACGAGTTCGTCGCGGACGGCCTGGAGGCGTACCGCCGCTACCGGGAGTTCCACTCGCTCTAGTCCGGCCGACGCCGCCGCACGATCCGCCCCGGCGCGTCGGACCGGCCGGATAGGGTGGCGGCCATGGCTTCCCGTAGGCCGTCGGCGCCGCCGACCGCCGCACCCTCGTCCACGCCCGCGCCCGCCGCCGGCGACCGCCCGCGTCGGCGGCTCAGCGTGGACGAGCGGCGCGAGCAGCTGATCGCCGTCGCGCTCGAGCTGTTCAGCCGCCGCCCGCCGGAGGAGGTGTCGATCGACGACATCGCGGCCGCCGCCGGCGCCTCCCGTCCGCTGGTCTACCACTACTTCCCCGGCAAGCAGGCGCTGTACGAGGAGTCGCTGCGCCGGGCCGGGCGGGAGCTGGCCGGGCGGTTCGAGGAGCCGCTGGACGGCCCGCTCTCGGAGCGGCTGTACCGGGTGATGGGCCGCTACCTGGACTTCGTGCAGAGCCACGGCCCGGGCTTCGCGGCGCTGCTGCGCGGCGGCTCGGTGGCGGCGAGTGCGGGCACCTCCGCGGTGATCGACGAGGTCCGGCAGGCCGCGCACGACCAGATCCTGACCCACCTGGCGGTCCCGAAGGCCAGCCCGGCCCTGCGGCTCACCGTCCGGGCCTGGATCGCCAACGCCGAGATCACCTCGCTGGAGTGGCTCGCCGAGCGCTCGGTGCCGCTGGAGGAGCTGCAGCTGCACCTGGTCCAGGAGTTCGTGGCCTCGCTGGCCCTCACCGCGGCCCGCGAGCCCGCGCTGGCCGCCGAGCTCTCCGGCTACCTCGCCGGGGAGCGCCCGGACGGCCCGACCGGCCGGCTGGTGCGCGACCTCGCCGGACTGTTCGCCGTCCCCGGCATCGCCGAGGCCGTCGCCGCGCTGTCCGCGGAACCCTCACCGCAGGACTGACCTCCCCTCACCGGACCTCCACCGGGCGCCCGGCCGCCGCCCGCCGACCCGGTGGCCGGTTCTGCCATGACGGCGGCCTCTGATAGGAATGTGCACGGATCTGACGGGACGCCGATCGCTCGGCGCCGCCCGCATCCCCAGGACCACCGAATGCACACGCAGCAAGAGCGGGGGGCTCATCAGTTGACCCAGGACGGCCAGTTCAGCACGGAGGCCGTGGACGCCGGCCCCTTCACGGCGGCGGAGCGGGTCTCCGCGACGCTCGGCACCCTCACCGACGCGCTCTTCGACGAGCGCACCTCGCGCCACCCGGCGGCCTCGCTGACCGCGCTGCGCGCGGCCTCGCACCCGTCCGCCGAGTCCCTGCTCGGCCTGCCGCTGGCGCCCAACGGCCCGGTCCACGCGGCGGTCCCGCGGCTCGGCACCGTGGTCACCGCCGGCACCGCCCGCCCGGGCAGCGGCGCCCGGGTGTCCGGCCTGGCCGCCACCGCCCTGCTCGCCCGGTACGGCGGCGAGCCGGTACGCGGCACGACGCCCGGGCAGGGCGCCCCCACGGCGGCGCTGTTCGAACTGCCGGTGACCGGCGAGATCGCCGACCCCAAGCTGCGGCCGCCCTTCACCGCCGCCCTGGCCGCGCTCGCCTCCGGGCAGCAGACCAGGCAGCCGATCGAGCTGGCCACCGGCTCCGGCGCCGAGGTCCGCCTGGTGGTCCCGCCCGGCTTCCACGCGCTGACCTCCCCGGGCGGCCCGGCGGGCGTCTCGGCCCGGACGGTCCCCACCGGCCCGATCACCGGCGACGGCACGGATCCGGCCACCGGCGCGGCCGCCGCCGAGCTGACGGCGCACCTGGCCGAGGTCGCCGAGGAGCTGTTCAGCGGGACGGGCCCGGCGCCGCGCCGCGACCTCGCGGTGATCGCCGCGTCCCTGGCCGACGTCATCACCGACTCGGGCGTGGTCTACGCCGGCGTGTCCGCACTGGAGGTGGACGGCCGGGCGGCCGACGCCACCCTGGTGGTCTCGCTCGCCCGGCACCCGCTGCCGGTCACCGGCCTCGCCACCGAACTGGCCACCCTGCGCCGGCACGCGGAGGTCTGGACGGTCCTGCTGCCGGCCGGCCCGGCGAACGTCCTGGTCGAGGGCCGCAGCGTCCCGGTGCCGGGCCCGCTGGCCGCCGACGGGCTGCGCCGCTGGGTGGTCACCTCCGTCGTGGAGGCCTTCGTGCCGCTGCCGGACGGCGTCTCGGTGCTCTGCGTCCAGCTGTCCACCGCGCAGCCGCAGGACTGGGAGCTGTACACCGAGGTCTTCGCGGAGCTGCTGAAGAGCGTGCAGTTCGGCTGGGACGGCGTCGCCGGGCGGCTCCCGGAGCCGGTCTCCGTGCCGGTCGCGGTGCCCACGGCGGTACCCGCACCCGTCGCCGTTCCGGTTCCCGCCACCGCGCCCGTGCCGGTCGCGGTCGCGACCCCGCCGCACGGCGTGCCCGCCGAGGCCGAGGCCCCGGCCGTCGTACCCGTACCCGCGCCGCCGGTCGCCGCACCGCCCGTCGACTCCGTGCCGCCCGTCGCCCCGGCCGTGCCGGTGCTCGCCTCGGCACCCGCCGCCCCCGTCGCGGCCGAGCCGGAGCAGCCGGTGCGCAAGGGCACGCCGGTCCGCATCCCGCCGGCCGACTTCAACCCCTTCGCCCCGATCGCCGACACCCCGTCGGCCGCGCCCGCCGGGCCGGAGGAGGACGAGGACCGCCGCCCGAAGGGCACCCCGGTGACGGTTCCGCCGCCGGACTTCAACCCCTTCGCCCCGCAGCCCCCGACGCTCACCGACACCACCGTGCCGCAGGAGGACGAGGAGCGCCGGCCCAAGGGCACCCCGGTGACGGTCCCGCCGCCGGACTTCAACCCCTTCGCCCCGCAGGCCCTGCCGACCGCGGCCGAGCCCGAGCCGGCCCCGACCGCGACCGCCGTCCAGGCCGCCGACCCGTTCGGCACGGTGATGGCCGGTCAGTCGGTCGACCCGTTCGGCACCACCATCCCGCAGCAGCCCGGGGCCGTCCCGCCGCCGCCCAGCGCGCCGCCGGCCGTGCCCGCCCCGACCGTCCCGGTTCCGCGCGCCGCCGCCGAGGCCGAGCCGGACGACTCGGACGACCCGGACCGCAAGCCCAAGGGCACCCCGGTGACGGTCCCGCCGCCGGACTTCAACCCCTTCGCCCCGCAGGCCCTGCCGACCGCGGCCGAGCCCGAGCCGGCCCCGACCGCCGCACCCGAGACCAGCCCGTTCGGCTAGGTCCCGTCCTCCGGATCACGCCCGACGGTTCCCAGCCGTCCCACCCCGGTGGCCGCCCCCCTTTCCGGAGGGGGGCGGCCACCGGGGTCGTTCCCGGCCCACTGCCCGGCCGGTACCGAGACCGCCCGGGGGTCCAGCCGCCGTCCGCCCAGGTCAACCGCCCGGCCCCGCAAGTCCTGCCATGCCCACGACCGACAACTGGTACAGACCTATTGCCAGTTGACGGTCGGCTCCCTACTCTCGGGGAGCACAGGATCCTCCGCGGCACCCCGACGGCCCGAGGTCTCCCGCTCCGCGCCACCCCACGGCCGGAGCGCCCGCACGCTGCTCCACGCACCTGACACCTCCCCACAGGTAACGGGGCGACCCGGCATGCCCGGAGGCCCCAGGACAGGAGCCACACCCATGCGCAGACGTCGGATCAAGCTGCCGCTCCTGGCGGCCGGGACACTGCTCGTCCCGCTGCTCGCCGTCGCCCTCCCCACCACCACCGCCCACGCCGCAGGCTCCGCCACGGCGACCTTCACCAAGGGCAGCGACTGGGGCAGCGGCTACGAGGGCAGCTACACCATCACCAACGGCTCCAGCGCCCCGGTCAACGGCTGGACCCTGGAGTTCGACCTGCCCTCCGGCAACACGATCGCCTCGCTGTGGAACGCGGGCTACACCACCGCGGCCTCGCACGTCACGGTCAAGAACCCCGGCTGGGCCGCCACCCTGCCGCCCGGCGGCACGTACAACTTCGGCTTCAACATCGCCTACTCCGGCACCTACAAGCCGCTGGCCAACTGCAAGTTGAACGGGCAGCCGTGCGACGGCACCGGCGGGGACCAGACCGCGCCGAGCGTGCCGGGCGGCCTCCAGGCCGGCAACACCACCCAGACCACGGTCGACCTGTCCTGGACGGCGAGCACCGACAACGTCGCGGTCACCGGCTACGACGTGTACCAGGGCACCACCAAGGTGGCCACCACGGACGGCTCCGCCACCGGCGTCACCGTCCAGGGCCTGACCGCCGGCACCGCCTACCAGTTCACCGTCCAGGCCTTCGACGCCGCGGGCAACCGCTCGGCCGCCGCCGGCCCGGTCAGCGCCACCACCAAGCCCCCGGTCGACCCGGACAAGCAGGCCCCGAGCATCCCCGGCACCCCGGTCGTCACCGGCTCGGACGCCAACAGCATCTCGCTCACGTGGGGGGCCAGCACCGACAACGTCGGCGTCACCGCCTACGACGTCTACAACGGCACCGCGCTCGCCGCGACCGTCACCAGCCCGTCCGCCACGGTGGGCAACCTGGCGCCGGACACCTCGTACACCTTCACCGTCAAGGCCCGCGACGCGGCCGGCAACGCCTCCGCGGCCTCGAACCCGGTGACCGGCAAGACCCAGCCCGGCGGGAGCAACCCCGGCGCGCTGAAGATCGGCTACTTCACCCAGTGGAGCATCTACGCCCGCGGCTACAGCGTGAAGCAGCTCGACACCTCGGGCTCGGCCGGGCGGCTCACCACGCTCAACTACGCCTTCGCCAACATCCACCCGACCACCAAGCAGTGCTTCATCACCAACAAGGCGGCCGGGCCGGACAACGACCCGAACGCGGGCGACGGCGCCGGTGACGCCTGGGCCGACTTCGGCAAGGGCTGGGACGCGGGCAGCTCGGTGGCCGGCACCACCGACACCTGGGACCAGAAGCTGGCCGGCAACTTCAACCAGCTGAAGCAGCTCAAGGCCAAGTACCCCAACCTCAAGATCCAGATCTCGCTGGGCGGTTGGTCGTACAGCAAGTGGTTCTCCGACGCGGCCGCGACCGACGCCTCCCGCAAGGCGCTGGTCAGCTCCTGCATCGACATGTACATCAAGGGCAACCTGCCGGTCATCGACGGCCGCGGCGGCGCGGGCAGCGCGGCCGGCATCTTCGACGGCATCGACCTCGACTGGGAGTGGCCGGCCTCCGGCGGCCACGACGGGAACATCTTCCGGCCCACCGACAAGGCCAACTACACCCTGCTGGCCCAGGAGTTCCGCCGCCAGCTGGACGCGCTCGGCACCACCGCCGGCAAGCACTACACGCTGAGCGCCTTCCTCCCGGCCGACCCGGCGAAGATCACCGCGGGCATCGACATCCCCGGCCTGTTCGGCGCCTTCGACTTCGCCACCATCCAGGGCTACGACTACCACGGCGGCTGGGAGATGAGCACCAACCAGCAGTCCGCCATCAAGCTCGCGGCCGGTGACCCGAGCACCCCGGACCGCCAGTTCAGCTCCGAGATCGCGATCGGCGCCTATGTCACCGGCGGCGCTCCGAAGAGCAAGCTGACCCTCGGCATCCCGTTCTACGGACGCGGTTGGACGGGCGTGGCGCGCGGCACCACCAACGGCCTGTTCCAGCCCGCCACCGGCCCCGGCCCGGGCACCTACGAGGCCGGCTTCGAGGACTACAAGAAGCTCAAGCAGATGGCCACCGGCGGCGGTTACACCATCTACCGGGATCCGGTGGCCGGCCACTCGTACATCTACAACGGGTCCGTCTTCTACACCTACGACGACCCGACCGAGATCGCCCGCAAGACCGCCTGGATCAAGTCCCAGGGGCTGGCCGGCGCGATGGTCTGGGCCTTCGACGGCGACACCGCCAACGGCGAGTTGATGGCCGCCGTGGACAACGGCCTGAAGTAGCCCACTCCCTGAGGGTCCGGCCCGAAACCCCGGCCCGAAGGTCCGCACCGAAGCGGACCGGACCGAAGCAGACCGGACCGTTCAGACCCGCCTGGCCCGTCGTGCGCTCACCGCGTGCGGCGGGCCAGGTGCACGACGTCCGGCACCCCGCGGAGCACCGGGATCTCGTGCGTGACGACGTCCGCGAAGCCCGCCGCGCGCAGCGCCTCCTCGAAGGCCGGGGACGGCTGCGCGCTCCAGACCGCCAGCACCCCGCCCGGCAGCAGCCGGTGCCAGAGCACGGCCAGCCCGTCCCTGCCGTACAGCCCCGCGTTGGCCTCGGTGACCGTCCAGTCCGGGCCGTTGTCGATGTCCAGGCAGAGCGCGTGGTAGCGCTCGCCGTCCGCCGCCGCCAGGTACTCCAGCAGGTCGGTGTGGAGCACCGCCACCCGCTCGTCCGCCAGCGCGCCCGCCGAGAAGGCGCCCAGCGGACCGCCGCGGTGCCACTCGATGATCGCGCCCTCGCGCTCGACGACCGCGATCCGACCCCAGCGCGGCTCGGCCGCCGCGTAGGCCAGCGAGAAACCGACCCCGAGGCCGCCGATCAGCACCGCCGGCCGCTGCTGGGCGGGGTCGAGCGCATCCAGCGCGGCCTGGATCAGCAGGCGCTCCGAGCGCCCGTCGGCGGTGTCCATCAGGAAGCAGCCGTTGGCGATGATCTCGAAGTGGTCCCCGCGCCGCCGCAGCGCCACCTCGCCGTACGGGCCCTCCCGCCGGTCGAGCGTGACGACGGCGTCCAGGCCGTCCCGGTCGGGCAGTGCGGTGGCCATACGGTCATCCTCGGAGGGCTCGGGTACGGACTACCCGCCCGACAATAGCGGAGCCGAGCCCGCACCCGCTCCGGTCACATCGTGAGCAGCACTCCCGCGTACGAGACGCCCGCGACCACCACCCAGGACCCGAGCCCCAGCAGCGCGATCCGCCCGCCGGTGCGCAGCAGGGTGGGCAGGTGGACGGCGCTGCCGAGGCCGAACAGCGCGGCCGCCAGCAGCAGCTCCTGGGCGTCGCCGGCCAGGGTGAGCGCCCCGTCCGGCAGCAGCCCGGTGGAGCGCAGCACGATCATCGCCAGGAAGCCGGCCACGAACAGCGGGACGATCGGCGGGCGCTTGCCGTCCTTGGCCTGCTCCCCGGACAGCCGCGCCCGCCGCCGCATCGCGACGGCCACCCCGGCGACCAGCGGCGCCAGCAGCACCACCCGCATCAGCTTGACCAGCACCGCCTCGCGCAGCGCCCCGGCCCCGCCGGTCTGCGCGGTGGCGACCACCTGTCCGACGTCGTGGACGCTGGCGCCGACCCAGCGCCCGAACTCGGCCTCGCCGAGCCCGAGCGGCTGCTGGAGCAGCGGCAGCACGGCGATGGCGAGGGTCCCGCAGAGGGTGACCAGGGCGACGGAGGCGGCGACGTCCTCCTCCTCGCTGCCGGCGGCCTGGCTGACCGCGCCGATCGCCGAGGCCCCGCAGATCGAGTACCCGGTGGCGACCAGCAGCGGCTGGTCGCCGGGCAGGCCGAGCCGGCGGCCGAGCCAGCAGGTGCCGGCGAAGGTCGCGGCGACGACGGCGAGCACCATGAGGACGGTGGCCCAGCCGAGGCCGAGCACGTCGTCCAGGCCGAGCTTGAGGCCGAGCAGCACGATGCCGATCCGCATCAGCCGCCGCCCGGCGGTGGAGAGGCCGGGCCGGGCGACACCGCGGACCACCGGGCGCAGCCCGGGCAGGTGGGCGGCGGCGATGCCGAGCACCACGGCGGCGGTCAGCTTGGGCACGGCCGGGACGGCCTGGTGGACGGCGACCGCGGCGGCCACGCCGAGCGCGGCGAGCAGCAGGCCGGGGGCGTCCCCGCCGAGCGGGGGCAGCAGGCGGGTGCGGGTGCGCCGCTCCCGGATGGTCAGTGCCACGTCGTGCTCACCGCTGCTGGTCGGCGGGCAGCCGGTAGACCCGGCGGATGCTGGTGCCGAGCCGGGCGACGTCCGCGCCGTAGACGTGGATGGAGATGGCGGTGGAGCTGCAGGCGTTGCGCACCAGGTGGATGTCGCCGGGCGGGGCGAAGGCGGCGACGCTGCCGGCCGGGCCGACCACGTGTTCGGTCTCGACGAGGTGGGCGGTGCGCCCGTCGGAGACCAGCCGGTAGCGGGTCTCGCTCTCCTGGCCCTGGTGGACGCCGGCCACGCACCAGGAGACGTGGTCGTGGATCGGGGTCTGCTGGCCGGGCAGCCAGACCAGCGCGACGACGGAGAAGCCGCCGTCCTCCTCGGCGTGCAGGACGTGCTGGCGGTAGCGGTCCGGGTCGCCCTCGCGCTGCGCGGCGGTGAGCAGTCCGGGGTCGCCCAGGTGCGGGGCGAGGCGTTCGCCGACCAGGTAGGCGGTGAGTTCCGGAGGCAGGCCGCGGTCCACGACCGCGCGGATCTCGCCGACCAGGGCGGTCATACGCTCGGTGAGCCGGTCGCTGCCGACCGTGGCTGAGGGTGTCATGGCAGCAGGTTCGCCCCGGCGGACCTATCACGTCCAACGAGGGTTCTTTCACGATCCTCTAAATCCAGCTTATGAGTCGCCGACCCGCACCGGCCCGGTCCCGACCGGCCCCGATCCACGAACCCGAACCACGGCCCGATCCACGAACCCGCCCGGTACCTCCGCCGGGCGCCTCCGGCGTCAGCAGCCCACCCGCGCGGCCGCCGCCGACCGCAGGTGGTCCAGCACCAGCGCGGTGGCCGGGATCCGGCGGTGCTCGCGAAGCACGTAGGCGCTGACCTGGCGGCGCAGGTGCGGTTCGACGGCCCGGCCGGTGACCTTGCGGTGGCACATGAAGGAGAGCACCAGCGCGGGCATCAGGGCTATCCCGACCCCGGCGGCGACCAGGCTCTGCACGGCGAGGTTGTCGTCGGTGGAGAAGACGATGTCGGGCGCGAAGCCCTCCTCCGCGCAGACGTGCAGCAGGTTGGCGCGGCAGCGCGGGCAGCCGGCGATCCACCGCTCGCCGTCCAGGTCGGCCAGCCGGACGGCGTGCCGCCGGCCCAGCGGGTGCCCGACCGGCAGCAGGACGGTGAGCAGGTCCTCCATCAGCGGGATCTCGTCCAGCCCGTCCGGCGGGTCGGCGGGCGCGCCGGGGTAGCGGAAGGCCAGCGCGATGTCGCACTCGCCGCGCAGCAGCCGCTGGAGGGAGTCCGGCGGTTCGGCCTCCAGCAGTTCGACCCGGACCCCGGGGTGCTCGGCGAGCAGCCGGGCCGTCGCCTCGGGGATCAGGGTGGCGTTGGCGCTGGGGAAGGCGCAGACCCGGACCCGGCCGGCGCGCAGCCGGGCCAGTGAGGCGAGCTGCTGCTGGGCGGCGGAGAGGCTGCCGAGGATGACCTCGGCGTGCCGGGAGAGCGCCTCGCCGGCCTCGGTGAGCCGCAGTCCGCGCCCGGCCCGGGTGAACAGCGGTACGCCGACGGTCCGCTCCAGGGCCTTCATCTGCTGGGTGATGGCCGGCTGGGTGTAGCCGAGCTCGCGGGCGGCCGCCGAGTAGGAGCCGGCCCGCACGACCTCGTGGAAGGTCCTGATGTGCCGTGAGTCGAACACCGGCTCCATTGACCCTCCGACCGTCCGTCCGCCGCCCCCGTTCGGCGTAATCATAAGCAGACTTTGGAGGTCTCGGAGATAACCCCGGCAGCACCTATGGTTTACCGGCGACCCGTCCGCCCCGTCACTGCCGGGGGGCCGGCGGCAGGCCCATCGACACCTCGGCGCTGGCCACCGGGGCCCCGCCGCGCATGCGCGGGCTGCGCCGGCTGCGGCGCTCGACCCACCGGGCCAGCCAGGAGAGCAGCAGACACATCCCGATGTAGATCGGGGTGATCACCATCACCACCGGGATGAACGGCAGGTCGTAGTCCAGGTTGGTGGCGATCAGCTTGCCGGCGTGCAGGAACTCCTCGTAGGTGATCAGGAACCCCAGCGAGGTGTCCTTGAGCGCCACCACCAGCTGGCTGATGATGGCCGGCAGCATCGCCCGGTTGGCCTGCGGCACGAGCACGTAGGCCATCACCTGCGTCTTGCGCATGCCGAGCGCGAACGCCGCCTCCTTCTGCCCCTTGGGCACCGCCAGCACGCCCGCCCGGAACACCTCGGCCAGCACCGAGCCGTTGTACAGCACCAGCCCGGCCACCAGCGCCCAGAGCGGCTCCACCTTGAGCGCGACGAAGATGAAGAAGATCATCACCAGCAGCGGCATCGCCCGGAAGAACTCCACCACCAGGGTGGAGAGCCAGCGCACCGCCCGGTGGTCGGAGAGCCGCCCGGCCGCGAACAGCGCACCGAACGGCAGTGCGAACAGCACCGTCCAGCCGAAGGCCTTCAGCGTGTTCCCGAGGCCGCGCAACAGCAGCTCCTGGACGCCCTTGTACTCGAAGGCCGTCCACTTCTCCGCGGTGAACTGCTCGGTGTGGAACAGCATGTAGACGATCCACCCGACCAGCCCCAGGATGGCCACCAGCGCGATCGCGCCGTACAGCCGGTGCCGGGCGAGCGCCCTGGGCCCCGGGATGTCGTAGAGCGCCGAGGATTCCGCCGTCATCGCGACACCGCCAGTCGTCGTTCCAGCACGGAGAACACGGCGCTGACGGCCAGCGTGATGATCAGATAGCCGACGGCGATCCAGACGAAGGTCCAGACGATGCCGTAGCCGAGCTCGTTGATGGTCCGATAGGAGCCGAGCAGCTCGGTCACGCTGAAGGAGCCCGCGATCGCGGTGTTCTTGGCCAGCGCGATCATGACGCTGCCGATCGGCGCCACCACCGACCGGTAGGCCTGCGGCAGCACCACCAGGCCCATCGTCTGGCCGAAGGTCATGCCCAGACTTCGGGCCGCCTCGCCCTGCCCGATGGGCACGGTGTTGACGCCCGACCGCATCGCCTCGCAGACGAACGCCGAGGTGTAGCAGCCGAGCGCGAGCACCGCGAAGGTGAAGAACGGCAGCGTGATGTCGAACCGCGGCAGGCCCAGCACCACGATGAAGAACAGCAGGGTCAGCGGGGTGTTGCGCAGCAGCGTCACCCAGGTGGTGCCGAACACCCGCAGCGGCTTGACCGGCGAGACCCGGAAGCTCGCCATCAGCACGCCGAGCACCAGCGACAGCGCGGCGCTCACCAGGAACAGCCAGAGCGTCCCGACGAAGCCGTGCCAGTAGGTCGACCAGTTGTCGGTCAGCGTCTTCACAGCGCGGCTCCTCTCAGTACCGGTCGATCGGCGGCGGGACCGGCGCGGGCACCCCGGACAGACCGAGGGTGGCGTCGTACGCCCTCCGCCAGTCGCCGTTCTCCTCGTGGTGCGCGAGCGCGTCGTTCAGGGCGCCGCGCAGCACCGTGTCGTTCTTCGGGGTGCCGATCCCGTACGGCTCCTGGGAGAACAGCGGGCCGACCACCTTGAGCTCGTCCGGCGCCTTGGCCGCGTAGCCCATCAGGATGGTGTTGTCGGTGGTGACGGCGTCCACCTGAGCGGTGATCAGGTTGTCCACGCACGCCGAGTAGGTGTCGTAGGTGATCAGCCTGGCCTTCGGATACTGCTTCTCGATCCGCTGGGCAGGCGTGGAGCCCGCCGCCGAGCAGACCTTCCTACCGTTGAGGTCCTCGGGCCCGTGGATGGTGTCGTCGTTCCTGCGCACCAGCAGCGACTGGCCAGCCAGGTAGTACGGCCCGGCGAAGCCGACCAGCTTCTTCCGGTTGTCGTTGATGGTGTACGTGCCGACGTAGTAGTCCACCTGGCCGTTCTGCAGCGCGGTCTCGCGGTTGGCCGAGGCGATCGTCTTGAACTCGATCTGGTCGGGCGCGAACCCCAGGTCGGCGCCGACCATCTTGGCGATCTCGATGTCGAAGCCGGAGTACTCGCCGGTGGCCGGGTTCTTCTGCCCGAGGTAGGGCTGGTCCTCCTTGGCGCCGACCACCAGGTGGCCGCGGCTGCGCGCGGCGTCCAGGGTGGGCGAGCCGGTGATCTCCGCGCCGCTCTGCACCTGGTAGCTGGGCAGGGCGCTGGGCTGCGGCCCCTTGGGCGGCGGGGTGCCGTCCTTGCCGCAGCCGGCGAGCAGCAGCACCAGGACCGCGGCGGTCGTGATCCTCTTCACGGCGGCCTCAGTGCTTCAGGATCTTGGACAGGAAGTCCCGGGCGCGCTCGCTCTCGGGGGCGCCGAAGAACTCCTCGGGGGCGCGGTCCTCGACGATCCGCCCGTCGGCCATGAAGACGACCCGGTTCGCCGAGGCACGGGCGAACCCCATCTCGTGGGTGACCACCACCATCGTCATGCCCTCGTGGGCGAGCTGGCGCATCACGTCCAGGACCTCGTTGATCATCTCGGGGTCGAGGGCCGAGGTCGGCTCGTCGAAGAGCAGCGCCTTCGGCTCCATGGCCAGCGCCCGCGCGATCGCCACGCGCTGCTGCTGGCCGCCGGAGAGCTGCGCCGGGTACTTGTCGGCCTGCGAGGAGAGCCCCACCCGGTCCAGCAGCGCCCGGGACTTGGCGTCCGCCTCCGCCCTGGACCGGCCGCGGACCTTGATCTGCGCCAGCGAGACGTTCTGCAGCACCGTCTTGTGCGCGAACAGGTTGAAGGACTGGAAGACCATCCCGACGTCCGCACGCAGACCGGCCAGCCCCTTGCCCTCCTCGGGCAGCGGCCGGCCGTCGATCACGATGGTGCCGGCCTCGATCGGCTCCAGCCGGTTGATCGCCCGGCAGAGGGTGGACTTCCCGGAGCCGGAGGGCCCGATCACCACGACCACCTCGCCGCGTCCGATCGTCAGCTCGATGTCCTGCAGCACGTGCAGCTCGCCGAAGTGCTTGTTCACGCCGCGCAGCTCGATCAGCGGCGTGAAGGCGGACGCCCCGGCGCCGGACGGGGCGGCAGGGGCGGTCACCTCCCGCTCCGGCCCTTCAGCAGCCAGCCCAGCGCGCCCCCGGCGACCAGGGTGGCCAGCAGCGCGATCCAGAGCGGCGCGGTCACCGTGAACACCCAGAACTGGATCTTCACCTTTTCGAGGTTGGCGAACAGGAACCACACTGCGAGGACGACGATGACGCCGATCCCGATGTACCGGGTGGGGATTCCCCCGATCTCGCTGCGCTTCGAACCGGACGATCCGTCTGAAATCTTGGTCACACGCGCAGTCTGCGGGCCTACCGACCGTAATGTCCGGTTACGCGCCCGGAAGTAGCCCGCACGGGGCAACACGGCCCCGCACGGGTTTCCCGCGCGGGGCCGCCGCCCTCCCCACCGGTGGGCCGCCCGCCTACCGTTCGTCCCGCCAGGAGCGCCACAGCGCCGCGTACGGGCCCCCGGCCGCCACCAGCTCGGGGTGGCTGCCGTACTCGCTGATCCGCCCGCCCTCGACCACGGCGATCACGTCCGCGTCGTGCGCGGTGTGCAGCCGGTGCGCGATGGCGATCACCGTCCGGCCCTCCAGCACCCGGGAGAGCGAACGCTCCAGGTGCCGGGCGGCCCTCGGGTCCAGCAGCGAGGTGGCCTCGTCCAGCACCAGGGTGTGCGGATCGGCCAGCACCAGCCGGGCCAGCGCCAGCTGCTGCGCCTGCGGCGGGGTCAGCACGGCACCACCCGAGCCGACCTCGGTGTCCAGGCCCTCCGCCAGCGCGTCCACCCATTCCCCGGCGTCCACCGCGTCCAGCGCGCTGCGCAGCTCGGTGTCGTCCGCGTCCGGCGCGGCCAGCCGCAGGTTGTCCCGCAGGGTGCCGACGAAGACGTGGTGCTCCTGGTTGACCAGCGCGACCTGGGCCCGGACCCGCTCGGCCGGCATCTGCGACAGCGCCGCCCCGCCCAGCGTGACGGTGCCCCGGCCGGGCGCGTAGATCCCGGCCAGCAGCCGGCCGAGGGTGGACTTGCCGGCCCCGGACGGCCCGACCAGCGCGACCCGGCTGCCGGGGGCGACGTCCAGGCTGATGCCGTGCAGGACGTCGGAGCCCTCCCGGTAGCCGAACCGGACGTCCTTGGCCTCGACCTGGCGCCCCTTCGGGTGCATGTCCTGGTCGCCCTCGTGCTCGGGCACCTCCCGCACCCCCACCAGCCGGGCCAGCGAGGCCTGGCCGACCTGCAGCTCGTCGTACCACCGCAGGATCAGGTCGACCGGGCCGGTGAGCGCCTGGGCGTACAGCACGCCGGTGGTCAGCTCGCCGACGGTGATCCAGCCCCGGAGGGTGAACAGCCCGCCGATCACCAGGGTGCCGAGCACCGCCAGGGTGTAGGCGGCGTCGATGGTCGGGAACCAGACCGAGCGCAGCCAGAGCGTGTAGCGCTCCCAGCCGAGCCACTCGCCGAGCTTGCGGTCGGTCAGCCGGATCCGGTCGTCGCCCAGGCGCAGCGTCTCGACCGTCCGCCCGGCGTCCACCGTCTCGGCCAGCACGGTGTTCACCGCGGCGTAGCCGGCCGACTCGTTCCGGTAGGACTGCGGAGCGCGCCGGAAGTACCAGCGGGAGCTGACCAGCAGCAGCGGCAGGCCGACCACCGAGGTGAGCGCGAGCAGCGGCGAGGTGACCACCAGGGCGCCCAGCACCAGCAGCAGCGAGACCACCGCGACGGCCAGCTCGGGCACGGCCTCGCGGACGGACTTGTCGAGCCGGTCGATGTCGGTGGTGCCCCGGGAGACGAGGTCCCCGGTGCCGGCCCGCTCAAGCACCCCGGGCGGCAGGGCGACCGAGCGGACCAGGAAGTCCTCCCGCAGGTCGGCGAGCACCCGCTCGCCGAGGACGCTGCCGCGCAGCCGGGACCACCAGGTGAAGGCGGACTGCACCAGCAGCGCCAGCACGTACCAGCCGACGGCGACCGCGATGGTGCTCTCCGCGGTGTCCGTGGCCAGCGACTGGACCAGGGTGCCGAGCACCCACGGCCCGACCAGCCCGGCCACGGTGGCCACCGAGTGCAGCGCCACCACCGCGGAGAACCCGGCCCGGTGGCGCCGGGCCAGCAGCCCCAGGTAGGCGCGCACGGCGGCCGGGGATCCGACCGGCAGGGTGGTGGTCGGCCCCTGCTCCTGGTGGACGGGGGGCTTCATGGCGTACTCCTCGACGGTGCGGTCCGGCGTGCGGGTCGGTGTGCGGTCCGGTGTGCGGTCCCGTGTGCGGTCCTGTGGTTCACACGCCCTCCCCGACCGGGGCGGGCTCCTCGTCGCGGGTGACCACGGCGCGGTAGCGGGGCTCGGTGCGCATCAGCTCCCGGTGGCCGCCGGTCGCGGCGACCCGGCCGTCCTGGACCAGGACCACCCGGTCGGCCTGGTCGAGCAGCAGCGGGCTGGTCGCGAAGACCACCGTGGTGCGCCCCTCGCGGCTCTTGCGCAGCCCGGCCGCGATCCGGGACTCGGTGTGGGCGTCGACCGCGCTGGTCGGCTCGTCCAGGACGAGCACCGGCGGGTCGGCCAGCAGCGAGCGGGCCAGCGCCAGCCGTTGGCGCTGGCCGCCGGAGAGCGAGCGGCCGCGCTCGGTGATCCGCGCCCGCATGGCGTCCCCGCCGCAGTCCGGCGAGCCGTCCACCAGGGCCTCCAGGACGTCCTCGGCACGGGCGGCGGCCAGTGCGTCGGCGGCCTCGACCCGGCCGGAGGCGGGGACGTCCAGCAGCTCCGCCAGGGTGCCGGAGAGCAGCATCGGCTCCTTGTCGTGGACCAGCACCGCGGCGCGGGCCTCGGCCAGCGGGACGGTGTCCAGCTCGATGCCGCCGAGCCGGGCGGAGGGCTGCGCCGACTCGCCCTCGGCCAGCGGGACGTGCCCGCCGAGCCGCTCGGCGAGCGCACCGGCGTAGTCCGGGTCTCCGCAGACCACGGCGGTCAGGCGGCCCGCGCGGGCGGTCAGCCCGCTGGCCGGGTCGTAGAGGTCGCCCTGCCCGGGCCGGTTCAGCTCCGCCTCGGCGGTGCCGTCGGTCCGGTTGAGCGACAGCACCCGGACGGCCCGCCCGGCCGAGACCCGGGCGACGCTCCAGGCGTGCGCGGCCTCGCCGAGGATCCGCAGCGGCGCGGCCAGGAACGCGGTGGAGCCGTAGACCGCGACCAGGGTGCCGATGCCGATCCGCCCGGTGGCCGTCAGATGGGCGCCGTACCAGGTGACACCGACCACGAACAGTCCGGGCAGCAGCACCTGCTGGGCCTGCATCAGCGACCAGAGCCGGGCCGAGCGCACGGCGGCGGCGCGGACCTTCTGGGAGGCGGCCCGGTAGCGGTCCAGGAACAGCTCCTCGCCGCCGATGCCGCGCAGCACCCGCAGCCCGGCCACGGTGTCGGCGGCCAGCTCGGTGGCCTTGCCGCCGAGCGCGCGCTGCTCGGAGTAGCGCCTCTCGAACGGTCCGAGCAGCGGCCAGACGGCGGCGGCGAGCACGGGGACGCCGAGCAGCACGGCGAGGCCGAGCACCGGCTGGGTCACCAGGACGGCGCAGCTGACGGCCAGCCAGACGAGCACCGCGGCGCGGACCCGGGCGACCAGCTCGACGTACCAGCCGATCTTCTCGACGTCCCCGCTGCCGACGGCGACGATCTCACCGGTGGCGATCCGGCGGGAGAGTCCGGCGCCGAGCCGGGAGGCCTGGCCGGCCACCAGCTGGCGCACCTGGGTGGCGGCGGTGATCCAGTTCCACACCGCCTGGCGGTGCAGCATCACGCTGCCGACCGCGGAGAACACGGCGAGGGCGAGGGCGGCGGCGCCGGCCCGCCAGATGCCGGCGCCGTCCCCGTCGACGGCGGCCTGGACGCCTCGGCCGAGTGGTACCGGCATGGCGGCCTGGCCGCCCATCTCCAGCAGCGCCCAGCAGGTGGAGAGCACCTGGCCGCGCCGTTGGCTGCGCTGCAGCCAGCGCAGGAAGGCGAGCGGTGAGGAGAGGTCCGGGCTGCCGGGATCGGCCAGCGGCAGGGTCTTGAGCGGCATGACGCTCCGTTGCGGGAGGGTACGGGCGGGTGGCGCGTGCACGCGCCGGGCACGCGCGGGCCCGGGTCTCGGGCACGGCGGCGCGGCGTCGGGTGGTGTCGGGGCGTGGGGTGGTGTCGGGGCGTCGCACCACGGGCACGGTGGCGCGGCTGCGAGGGCGTGGGCGCGGCGGGCGGCCGGTGTGGTCACAGCCGCTCTGGCGGGGTGTCGGTCAGGAGGCCATGGCAGCGAGCCTGCCAATCCCGATGTGACCTGCGCAACAGGTTTTACCGGCCCGCACGCCCCCCACACGCCCCCCGTGGCGCGGGATCCGCCCCGGACCAGCACGGCACCCCCAGGCGGCGCTCCCCCGCCCCCCGGGAGGCGGCCCGGTCCACCCGCCCACCGGTGCGGGCCGGCGGAGAATCCCGATCGGGCCGGGAACAAAATCCGGACCGCCACCGGTTGGCTACATGAGAACTCCCTTAAGAAGCACAGATCTGAACGATCAGGTCGGCGGTCGGGCAGCGACCAGGCGCACGGCCGACCGACGTCGAGCAGGCCGTCCGGACGAACAGAAGGGCACCCGTGAGCAGGATCCCCGGCACCACCCGGTTCGCCGCCCGGTCCGGCTCCGGCCTGCCGTCCGCCCCGGGCCCCCGGCGCCCCGCCCGCCACCGCCCACAGCCGCCGCAGGCCCGCGTCAACACCGAAGGCCGCCTTCCCGCTTACGGGTCGACGGCCTTCGGTATGTTGGCGAATCGTTTTGGCTGGAGCTCGAAAGGCGGAGCCTACAGCCGGCCTGCCTTGGCAATCAGCGCCAAGGCCTGCTCGTGTTCCTCCTCCTCCAGCGGAGAGAGCAGCAACCGCTGGACCTGGGCCACGCCCGCAGCCGAGCGGTGCAGCAGGTCCTGGCCCGCCGGAGAGAGCGACAGCAGGTTGCGCCGCCCGTCCGAGGGGTCGCGCCGGCGCTGCACCAGGCCACGGCGGACGAGACGGCTGACCATCTCGGCCATCGTCGCCTTGTCCAGCGAGGCGAGCTCGCCCACCGTGCGCTGATCGGCGCCCGGCTCCAGTTCGAGCGCATCGAGCACCGCGTACTGCGGCGCCGTCAGCTCCGAACCGACGTGCTCCGACCAGAGCTTGGTGTGAACCTGCTGGCTCACCCTGATCAGGTAGCCGATCGCCCGCTGGGCGTCCAGCATCGGTCGCGCGTCGGTGAGAACGGCGACCGCGGCGGGCTCCAGCCTGGCTATCTTGGCCATCACGCGAACGATTTCCAGCTGCTCCTCGGCCGTGAGCGGCTCGAAGAGCGTGCGCTGCACGCGGACCACTCCGCCGGTGGCCTCGCGCACCGCCTGGGCGCCGTTCTGCGAAAGCGCGAGCAGCTTGCGCCGGCCGTCGGCCGGATCGCGCCTTCGCAGCACCAGGCCGCGGCGGACCAGCCGCGCGACCATCTCGGCCATCGTGGCCTTGTCCAGCGAGGCACGCTCGCCGACCGTCCGCTGGTCAGCACCCGGTTCCAGGGCGAGGACCAGCAGTACGGCGAACTGCGGAGCCGTGAGATCGGCTCCGACATGTTCGGACCACAGACGGGTGTGAACCTGCTGTGCAACGCGGATGAGGTGTCCGGGCGACTGCTGCAGTCGCGCAGACACGCGGGTCGTCGGGATCTCCCCCAGCACCATGTATCCGTCCCGATGTCACACCCGGTGTGTGTGGGACACCCGGGTGGGGCAGTAACGGCGAGTGGGCGTCCCGCTATGAGGGAGGGCGCTCCAGCCGTGCAGCCGGTGGCTGCTGGCGGACACTATACAAACGGCAGGCCCTCGCTGGCAGGCAGGGGCGGATAGTAGACGCAGGTTCGGCAACATTGGCATATTTACGCGCCGTGCCACACCGGCGGTAACCCGTTCGCAGGAGAAAGCCGACCGGTCGGTCCTTACCCACGGTCACCTGCGACTCTCTGCTCTGGCCGCGAACCCTACTCGCCGGTAGGGTATGGCACCCTCAGCCGTCCACCCTCCGAGAGAGACGAGAGCGAGCATGACCGAGCAGAGCACCGCCCAGAAGGTCGCGGTCGTCACCGGCGCCGCCCGCGGTATCGGCGCCGCCACCGCCCTGCGCCTCGCCGCCGACGGCTACGCCGTCGCCGTGGTCGACCTGGACGAGGCGGCCGGCCGGGACACCGTCGAGCAGATCACCGCGGCCGGCGGCCGGGCCCTCGCGGTCGGCGCCGACGTCTCCGACGCCGGACAGGTCCAGGCGGCCGTGGACCGGATCGCGGCCGAACTCGGCGCCCCGGTCGTCCTGGTCAACAACGCGGGCGTACTGCGCGACAACCTGCTCTTCAAGATGTCCGAGTCCGACTGGGACACGGTCATGAACGTTCACCTGCGCGGCGCCTTCCTGATGACCCGCGCGGTCCAGAAGCACATGGTGGACGCCGGCTTCGGCCGGGTGGTCAACCTGTCGTCCTCCTCCGCCCAGGGCAACCGCGGCCAGGCCAACTACTCCGCCGCCAAGGCCGGTCTGCAGGGCTTCACCAAGACCCTCGCCATCGAGCTGGGCAAGTTCGGCATCACCGCCAACGCCGTCGCACCGGGGTTCATCGCCACCGACATGACGGCCGCCACCGCCGCCCGGGTCGGCATGGACTTCGAGGACTTCAAGCTCGCCGCCGCCTCGCAGATCCCGGTGCAGCGGGTCGGGGTGCCCGAGGACATCGCGAACACCATCTCGTTCCTGGCCGGCGAGGGCGCCGGCTTCGTGTCCGGCCAGGTCATCTACGTCGCCGGCGGCCCGCTCGACTGAGCCCCCGCCCTACCCAGGGTTACCACGGAGTGGGAAGCCGGCCCGGCTGACTTCCCACTCCGTCCGCTTTCCGCACCCCGTCGAATCAGCGTGCGAAAACCACCGGAAAATTCGACCGGTGGATATCGGAAAACCGCCCCTGACCAGCCGACTTCCGACCGCCATGCCATTTCCCCGGCGAATGGGAATACCCCCCGAAACGGCACCGCCATGGCGGGTACCGCCATCACCGCGCAGGCGCCCAGCGGGCCGCCCCGGCGCGCTCACCCCTCCCAGCTGCGCTGCACCACCCCGTCGCGCACCGCGAGGTTGAGCCGCCCCTCCCGGTAGTCCATGGTCATCGCCGCCCCGGGCGGCAGCACCCGCACCGAGGCCCAGCCGTGCCGGCGGGCCAGCTCCTCGGCCCGTTCCACCCGAAGCCCCGCGTAGCCCTCGGCGTCGGCGTCCGTCATCGCCCCTCCAACTGGTCGCCCGGACGTACGCTGGAATCGTAGACCGCACCCCACGGGCGGGAGGTGGACACACGTGCGCACCACCACTCCGAGGCGCTGGCGCAGCGGCACCGAGCCCGCCACCGCCCGCAGCGACCTGAAGCTGCGCTATCTGCTGTCGCTCACCTTCACGCCGCTGTTCGCGATCGCCACCGCGGCCTTTGCGATCTGGGCCGCCGCCGCCCCCGAGAACGGCGCCCCCAGCCGGGGCACCCTCACCGGTTTCGCGGTGGCCTGCGGCATTCTCACCCTGTTCGCCGTGGTCGATCTCGCGGTCGTCATCCGCCGCCGCCGGACCGAGCTCTGACGCGGTGTCTCCCACGGGGTGGGAACCCGGCCCCGCCGGCCTCCCACCCCACCCGCACCACGGCGGGGCTCAGCGGTTGCCGACCGCCTGCTTGACCAGGGTCCGTCCGAAGTCCCACATCAGACCGCTCCCCCGGTGCGCGTCGTCCATGACGTCGACGAAGGCGTCCATGAACCGGTCCACGTCCCGCTCGGTGATGATCAGCGGGGGAATCAGTTTGATCACCTCCAGGTGGTCGCCGGACACCTGGGTGAGGATCCGGTGCCGCTGCAGCAGCGGCACCACCACCATCTGCGCGAACAGCCCCTTGCGGGCCGCCTGGAGCGCCGTCCAGCCGGTCCGCAGCTTCAGCGAGCGCGGCCGGCCGAACTCGATGCCGATCATCAGGCCGCTGCCGCGGACCTCGGCCAGCAGCTCGTACCCGTCGACCAGCGCGGCCAGCCGCTCCCGGAACAGGTCGCCGATCCGGCGGGCGTTCTCCACCACCTTCTCGTCCCGCAGCACCTCCAGGGTCGCCAGCCCGGCCGCCATCGCCTGGGCGTTGGCGCCGAAGCTGGCCGAGTGGACCAGCACCCGGTCCATCGAGGAGTACACCTTCTCGAAGATCCAGCCCTTGCCGAGGGTCGCCCCGACCGGCACGTAGCCGCCGGACAGCGCCTTGGCCACGCAGACCAGGTCGGGCAGCACGCCCTCCTCGTGCTGGTAGGCGAAGAACTCCCCGGTCCGCCCGATGCCGGTCTGCACCTCGTCGCAGATCAACAGCGCCTTGTGGTCGTGCAGCAGCTCCTGCGCCGCGCGCAGCCAGCCGGGCGGGGCGGCCTGCACGCCCTTGCCCTGGATCGGCTCCACGATCAGCGCCGCGACGTCGCCCTTCTTCAACTCCTTGGCCAGCGCACCGAGATCGCCCAGCGGGATGGCGGTGTCCGGCAGCAGCGGGTCGAACCCCTTGCGGAACCCGCTCTCGCCGTTGACCGAGAGCGACCCGGTGGTCAGCCCGTGGAAGGCGTGGTCGGCGTAGAGGATCCGCTTGCGCCCCGTCGCGTACCGGGCGAACTTGAGCGCCGTCTCGACCGCCTCCGTCCCGCTGTTCCCGAAGAACACCCGGTCCAGTCCGGGCGCGTAGGAGAGCAGCCGCTCGGCCAGCAGACCGGGCAGCGGGGAGCAGTCGAAGCGGACGAGGTCGGGCAGGTCGAGGTCCATCACCTGCTGGATCGCCGACCGCACCACCGGGTGGTGGCGGCCGAGCGCGAAGATGCCGAACCCGGCCAGCATGTCGAGGTACTCGTGCCCCTCGGCGTCGTAGAAGTACGGGCCCTCGGCGCGCTCGTAGTACCGGTCGAAGCCGATGGTGTGCAGCATCCGCGGCAGCTGCGGGTTGAGGTAGCGACTGTGCAACTCGTAACGCTCGGAGCCCCGTTCGGCGATCAGGGCGGCGAGGTCGAAGCGGGCTTCGGTGCTGTCGGGTTCAGCCGGCATGGCGCTGGTTCACTCCTCGGGTCGGCAGCAGGTGCTTGGCGAAGACCGCGGTCTGGGCGGCGACCCCCGTCCCGGTGAGGCCGGTCTCCTCCAGGATCTCTCCCCGGGAGCCGTGGCCCAGGAACTCCTGCGGCAGCCCGAGGACCCGCAGCGGGACGTCCACCCCGGCGTCGCGCAGCGCCTGGGCGATCGCCGCGCCGACGCCGCCGGTGCGGCCGTTGTCCTCCACGGTGACGACCAGCCGGTGCCCGGCGGCCAGCACGGGCAGCGCCGCGTCCACCGGCTTGACCCAGCGCGGGTCGACCACGGTCGCGGTGAACCCCTCGGCGAGCAGCAGCGCGGCCGCGTCCAGACAGGCGGCGGCGGTGGTGCCGACGGCGACCAGCAGGACCTCCGGCAGCTCCCCGGTGCGCAGCAGCACGTCCACCCCGCCGATCCGCTCGACGGCCGGGACGGCGGGCCCGATGTCGGCCTTGGGGAAGCGCACCACGGTGGGCGCGTCCGGCACGTCGACGGCCTCGCGCAGCTGGGCGCGGAGCTGGTCGGCGTCGCGCGGCGCGGCCAGCCGCAGGCCCGGGACGACCTGCAGGATCGACATGTCCCACATGCCGTTGTGCGAGGCGCCGTCCGGCCCGGTCACCCCGGAGCGGTCCAGCACGAAGGTGACGCCCAGGCGGTGCAGGGCGACGTCCATCAGGACCTGGTCGAACGCCCGGTTCAGGAAGGTCGCGTAGACCGCGACCACCGGGTGCAGCCCGCCGGTGGCCAGCCCGGCCGCACTGGTCACGGCGTGCTGCTCGGCGATGCCGACGTCGAAGGTCCGCTCCGGGTAGGCCTTGGCGAACTTGGCGAGCCCGACCGGTTGGAGCATGGCGGCGGTGATCGCGACCACGTCCGGCCGGTCGGCGCCGAGCGCCACCATCTCGTCGCCGAACACCGAGGTCCAGGAGACCCCGCCGCTGGGCGAGATGGGCAGGCAGGTGTACGGGTCGATCGGACCGACGGCGTGGAAGCGGTCCGCCTCGTCCTGCTCGGCCGGCCGGTAGCCGCGGCCCTTGACGGTCAGGCAGTGCACGATGACCGGGCCGCCGAAGCCGCGCGCCTGGCGCAGCGCCTGCTCGACGGCGGCGAGGTCGTGGCCGTCGATCGGGCCGAGGTACTTCAGCCCGAGGTCCTCGAACATGCCCTGCGGGGCGAAGGCGTCCTTGAAGCCCTTCTTGGCGCCGTGCAGTGCGTCGAAAATCGGCTGGCCGACCAGCGGGGTGCGCTGCAGGGCCCCCTTGCCGAGGGCGAGGAACCGCTCGTAGCCCTGGGTGGTGCGCAGCGTGGCGAGGTGGTTGGCGAGGCCGCCGACGGTCCTGGCGTAGGAGCGCTCGTTGTCGTTGACGACGATGACCAGGGGGCGTTCGCGGGCCTCGGCGATGTTGTTGAGGGCCTCCCAGGCGAGGCCGCCGGTGAGCGCGCCGTCGCCGATCACCGCGACGGTCTGCCGGTCGTGCTGGCCGAGCAGCTGGGCGGCCTTGGCGAGCCCGTCGGCGTAGGACAGGGCGGTCGAGGCGTGCGAGTTCTCGACCAGGTCGTGTTCGGACTCGGCGCGCGAGGGATAGCCGGAGAGGCCGCCCCTGACCCGCAGTTTCGAGAAGTCCTGGCGACCGGTGAGCAGTTTGTGGACGTAGCTCTGGTGGCCGGTGTCCCAGACGATGCGGTCATAGGGGGAGTCGAACACCCGGTGCAGTGCGATGGTCAGTTCGACCACGCCGAGGTTCGGGCCGAGGTGGCCGCCGGTCCTGGTGACCGCGTCGATCAGGAAGCCGCGGATCTCGTCGGCGAGGAGCGGGAGGTCGGCGGCCGGAATCTTCCGCAGGTCGGCCGGGGACTTGACGCTGGAGAGCAGTGACATGCGTTCACCTCACGACTCGGAGCAGTGCGATGGCCCCCCCTGTGGCGGGGTCGCCCGGCACGGGAGACGCCTCCCGTGCCGGGCGTGGTGCGGTCAGTGGCCGCGGTTGGAGCTGATCGTCTCGGTGACGGCGCGCAGCGACTCCTTGAGCGAGCCCATGGTGGCGAGGACGGCGGTCGGCTCGTAGCCGCAGTGCGCCATGCAGTTGGCGCAGCGCGGGTCCTTGCCGCGGCCGTACTTGTCCCAGTCGGTCTTCTCGATCAGCTCGCGGTAGGTGGGGACGTAGCCGTCGGACATCAGGTAGCAGGGGCGCTGCCAGCCGAACAGCGAGTAGTTGGGGATGCCCCAGGCGGTGCACTCGAAGTCGACCTTGCCCTCCAGGAAGTCCAGGAAGAGCGGGCTGTGGTTGAGCCGCCAGCGCCGCCGGTTGCCGCCGGCGAAGGTCTTGCGGAACAGCTCCCTGGTCTGTTCGACGCCGAGGAAGTGCTCCTGGTCGGGGGCCTTCTCGTAGGCGAACGCCGGGGAGATCATCATCTCCTCGACCTTCAGGTCGTCGTTGAGGTAGTCCAGCACGTCGATGATGGTCTGCGGGGTGTCGGTGTTGAAGAAGGTGCTGTTGGTGGTGACCCGGAAGCCCCGCCGCTGGGCCTCCTTGATCGCCGCCACGGCCTCGTCGAAGGTGCCCTCCTTGGCGACCGACTCGTCGTGCCGCTCGCGCAGCCCGTCGATGTGCACGGTGAAGGTGAAGTACGGCGAGGGCTTGAACCTGTCCAGCTTCTTGCGCAGCAGCAGCGCGTTGGTGCAGAGGAAGACGTACTTGCGGCGCTCGACCAGCTGCCGCACGATCTCGTCGATCTGCGGGTGCATCAGCGGTTCGCCGCCCGCGATCGAGACCATCGGGGCGCCCGACTCCAGTACCGCGCCGACCGCCTGCGCCACCGGCATCCGCTGCTTCAGCACCCCGGCCGGGTGCTGGATCTTGCCGCATCCCTCACAGGCGAGGTTGCAGGCGAACAGCGGTTCCAGCTCGACGATCAGCGGGAACTTGTCCCGCCGCTTGAGCTTCTGCTGCATGAGGTAGGTGCCGACCCGCACGGTTTGGCGCAACGGCATGGCCATGGCTAGCTCGCCTCCTGGGGGAGCGTCGAGGGTGTGGGGTGGTGGATGGTGTCCGGCTGCGGATCCGCCGGGCGGCTCTCCTGGTACCAGGCGACCAGGGCGGGCACGGTCGCCCGCAGGGTCCGCCAGGCGCGGACGCCGGCGGGCAGGGTGCCGGGGCGGAACAGCTCCCGCTCCGGGGTGTCGACGACCACCCGCAGGACGGCCGCGGGCAGCGCCGGGCGCAGCTCCTTCAGGGTCGCCAGCACGGCCGCGGCCTCCATGTCGACGGCCAGCGCGCCCTGCAGGTGCAGTGCGCGCCGCTCCAGGCCGCGCACCACGTGGTCGGCGGTGTGGTGCACTCCGGTGTGGACGGTCAGGCCGCGCACCTTGAGCGCCCGGGTGAGGTCCGGACCGGAGTCGATCGCGAAGAGGTGGCCTTCGGCATCGCGCACCCCGTTGGCGACGATCACGTCGCCGGGGGCCATGCCCGGCGCCACGGCGGCCCCGAAGCCGGCCACCACGACGGCGCCGTAGCCGCCGGGGGCCGAACCGAGCAGCCGTCTGACGGTGTGTGCGGCCCGCCGCCGGCCCACCCCGGTCCGGACCAGCACCGGCGGGCCGCCGACCGGGCCGCGCCAGTCCCCGCCGCGCAGGGCCCAGACCTCGGGGCCCAGCGCGCAGAGCACCAGGAGCGGGGCGGTGGTCACCGGGCCGCCCCGATCGCCGGGGTGCCGGTGGTCTCCCGGCCGGTGGCGGGGCTGCCGTGCAGGTACCGGCCGAGCGCGGTGACCGGGAAGACCAGGCGGTAGAGGTGGTAGTTGATGGAGAAGTCCCAGGGGAAGCCGGTGCCGGTGAACTGTGGTTCGTCCCAGGTGCCCTCCGGCAGCTGGGTGCGGACCAGCCAGTCGACGCCGCCCTCGACGGCCGGGTTGGCCCGGCCGTCCGGGCCCTCGCCGACCGAGAGCAGCGCCATCAGCGCCCAGGCGGTCTGCGAGGCGGTGGAGTCACCGCGCCCGGCCCAGCGGGCCGGGTCCTCGTAGGAGCGCATGTCCTCGCCCCAGCCGCCGTCGGCGTTCTGCCGGTCCTCCAGCCAGCGGACGGCGCGGCGGATCGCCGGATGCCCCTCCGGGACCCCGGCCGCGACCAGGGCGGGCAGCACCGAGCCGGTGCCGTAGATGTAGTTGGTGCCCCAGCGGCCGAACCAGGAGCCGTCGGCCTCCTGGTTGCGCAGCAGCCACTCCACGCCCCGCCTGGTCCGCGGGTCCCGGCCCTTGCCGACCTCGGCGAGCATCTCCACCACGTGGGCGGTGACATCGGCGGACGGCGGGTCGACCACCTCGCCGAAGTCGCAGAACGGCAGCTTGTTCGGCAGGGTGCTGGTGTTGTCGACGTCGAACGCGCCCCAGGCGCCGTTCTTGGACTGCATCCCGAGGTTCCAGCCGACGCCCCGGTCGACCGCGCCGGCCACCTTGGCCGGGTCGGGGTGGACGACCCGGCGCAGTGCGAGCACCACCTCGGCGGTGTCGTCGATGTCGGGGTAGGTGTCGTTCTCGAACTCGAAGGCCCAGCCGCCGGGGGCGAGCGAGGGGCGCTGGACGGACCAGTCGCCGCGCCGGGTGATCTCCTCGCCCAGCATCCAGTCGACGGCGGAGACCAGCGCCGGGTGGTCGGCCGGCAGACCGGCGTCGACCAGCGCGATGGTGGCCAGGCAGGTGTCCCAGACCGGGGACTGGCAGGCCTCCAGCCAGCGCCGGCCGTCCTCGGTGTGCACGGTGAAGCGGTCGAAGGCGGTCAGCCCGGCCTGCACGACCGGGTGCTCCAGCTCGTAGCCCTCCAGGTGCAGGGCGATCAGCGAGTAGACGGCGGGGGGCTGGATGCCGCCCCAGCAGCCGTCCGCCTCCTGCCGTTCGACGATCCAGCGGCAGGCCTGGGACACGGCCAGCCGGCGCAGCGGGCGCAGCGCGCGGCGGTGGTAGGCGTGCAGCACCTTGTCGAGGCGCTCGAAGATGCCGTCCCAGGTGGTGGCCGGCGCGAGCGGGCGCTCGGGGAAGGGGTTCTCCGGGTCGGTGTGCAGCTCGGTGAGCGGGAAGGGCGCGGGGCGGACGGGGCGGTGGGCCGAGACGACGGTCAGCGGCACGATGGTCTGCCGGGCCCAGCAGCCGAAGGCGTAGATGTTCAGCGGGAGCCACTTGGGCAGGAAGATGATCTCCGGTGGCATCTCGGGCAACCGCGCCCAGGGCCACCAGCCGAAGAGCGCGAGCCAGATCCGGGTGAACACCCGGGCGGCCGCGATCCCACCGGCGGACCGTACGTAGCGCGCGGCGGCGAGCATGTGCGGGGCGCCCGGGTCGTCGCCCGCGAGCTTGAGGGCGACGTACGCCTCGACGGTGGTGGACAGCTCGGGCGGTCCGCCGTGGAAGGTGGACCAGGTGCCGTCCTCGCGCTGCTGGGAGCGGATCCACTCGGCGGTGGCCTTGGTCTGCTCCTCCGTTCGGATCCCGAGGAACTGCCGCAGCAGGAGGTCCTCGGCGTCCATGGTGACGTTGGTCTCCAGGTCACCCTTCCACCAGCCCTCCGAGCTCTGTAGCGAGAGCAGATGGGTGGTGGCGCGGGCCAGCGCCTCCTCGGCGGAGGCGGGCCCGGACTGCTGTTGGTCCCGGCCGTCAGGCCGGAGCGGTTCGGACCCTTCGGGCTGCCACCGCCCGGCACTCGGCAGGGCCGGGGGGCGGTCGCCCACCGCGACCGGCTCGGAATCGTACTCAGGGTCGAGCCGGCCGTCCGCGGTTGCTGTCAACGTAACGTCACCTCTCTCGTACCACCACGAATTCGGCGAGTGCGACGAAGTGCTCGCGCACCCCGTCGGGCATGGGCACCTCGTCCAGGGCGGCGAGGGCAGTCCTGTGCTGGCGGCGGGCCTCCTCCTGGGTCCAGGCCCGGCCGCCGGCGTCCTCGATCAGGGCGGCGCGGGCGGCGAGCTCGGGCTCGCCCTCCTCGCCGCGCCCCTTCGGGTCGGCCAGCTGGTCGGCGAGCCGGCGCGAGGCCGCGCCGCCCTCGGCGAGCGCCGCGGCGACCGGCAGGGACTTCTTGCGCTGGCGCAGGTCCCCCCAGTGCGGCTTGCCGGTGACCTCGGTGGCACCCCAGATGCCGAGTAGGTCGTCGACCGCCTGGAAGGCCAGGCCGAGGTGGTGGCCGTAGCGCTGGAGGGCGTCGGACACCCGGTCGTCGGCGCCGGTCAGGACGGCGCCGACCGCCGAGGCGGCGGCGAGCAGCGCGCCGGTCTTGCCGCCCTCCATCTCCAGGCATTCGGCGACCGTCACGGTGTCGCGCTGTTCGAAGGCGACGTCCATGGCCTGGCCGTCGATGAGGCGCCGGGTGGCGGTGGTGAGCAGACGGACGGCCCGCGCGGCGTCGACGGCGCTCGCGCCACCGGTCACGGCAGCATCGAGCAGCACCTCCGTACCGAGCGTCGCCAGGGCGTCGCCGACCAGGATCGCCTGGGCCGGACCGAAGACCGTCCACGCGGTGGCCCGGTGGCGTCTGGTCTCGTCACCGTCCATCAGATCATCATGGAGCAGCGAGAAGTTGTGCACCAGTTCAACGGAGACCCCACCCGGCACCCCGGCCTCCGCCGGGGCACCAGTCACCTGGGCGGAGAGCAGCGCCAGAGCGGGCCGGACGGCCTTGCCGCCGTCCCCCGCGGACGGCGTGCCGTCCCGGTCGATCCAGCCGAAGTGGTAGGCGGCGACGGTGTCCATCGGTGCCGCCAAACGGGCGACGGTGGCCTTCAGCGGCGGGGTGCAGAGCGCGCGGCTACGGGCGAGCAGCTCCGGCACCGAGACCGGTTCGGCGTGTGCCGTGCCTCCGACGGCAGTGCCGGTGCGTGACTCCACGTACGTTCCCTCTCCCTGGTGGTGCCGGGCCGCACTCGGCGGCCGGGCGGTTGCGATATCGATGGGGCCGGCGGCGCGGCCACCGGATCTCGCGGGGTCGCCGGGGTCACCGGCGGCGGGGCCCTGCGTCACCTGGGCCACCTCCCGTCGCCCCGGTCCACCGGACGGCGGGTGCCGAGGCCGGCGAGGGCGGCGTCGGCGGCGGCGTGGCCACTGCGCACGGCGCCCTCCATGGTCGCGGGCCAGCCGGTGGCGGTCCACGAGCCGGCCAGCAGCAGGCCGGGGACCTTCGTACGGGCCTGCGGACGCAGCGCGGCCGAGCCGGGGGCCGGATCGAAGGTGGCGGTGCGCTCGCGGGTGACGAAGAAGTCCAGCACCTCGGCGCCGCCGGCAGCCGGGAGCAGGCGGGCCAGCTCCGGCAGGTAGCGGCGGCGCAGCTCGGCGACCGGGAGTTCGATCTCGCTCTCCACGGCGGACTGGGACAGCGCCAGGTACTGGGCGCCGGGGTGGGACCGGCCGAGGTCCGTCCCGGCCAGCCCGGAGTGCCCGGTGCGGTCGAAGACCCACTGCACCGGCGAGCCGAGTGCGGCGAAGAACGGGCGGCGCAGCACCTTGCGGTCGTAGACCACGTGGACGTTGAGGATCGGCGCGGTGCCGAACTCCGTGAGCCGGTGCTGTCCGTCGATGGCCTCGGGCGGCAGCAGCGCGGCGGCGGCGTCCTGGGCGCCGGCCAGCACCACGGTGTCGGCGCTGAGCAGCTCGCCGCCCTCCAGGCGGACGGCGTGCTGCGGCGCGCCGGGCTTGAGCTCCGCCGCCCGGGCCCGCAGCCGTACCTTGACGCCGGCGCGCTCCAGCTCGGCGAGCGCGGCGTCGTGGTGGATCGCCCCGAGCGGGACGGCGGCCATGCCGATGTCGGAGGCGCCCGCGTCGGAGAGCAGTCCGGTCTTGAAGACCATCGCGGCCAGCGCCAGCGACACCTGGTCGGCCCGGGCGTTCAGGGTGGCGACGCCGACGAGGTCCCACATGGCGGCGAGGGTCCGCTCGTTCTGGCCGTTGCGGCGCAGCCAGTCACCGAACGAGACGGCGTCCAGCGCCGGGTCGGCGAGGTCCAGGCCCTGCAGGGCGAGGGCGCCGCGCACCACCCGGGCCCGGTCGGCCGGGCCGAGGTGCGGGTAGCGGGCCAGGCTGCCGGCCAGGTGCAGCGGGACGGGCAGGGCGGCCCTGCGCAGCCGGCCCAAGGTGCGCACGGGGGCGCCCGAGGGTCCGGAGACGCCGAGCACGGGGACGTCCAGCCGGTCCTGGAGGTGGACCAGGCGGTTCGCGCCGAGCCGCTCGATCAGGCCCCGGTAGGCGGTGCAGCAGCGCAGGTAGACGTGCTGGCCGTTGTCGACGGTCAGCTCGCCGCGCTGGAAGGAGAACGCCAGCCCGCCCAGTCGCGGGCGGCCCTCGACCAGGGTGACCCGGTGGTCGGCCTCGGCCAGCCGCAGCGCGGCGGTGATCCCGGCCAGGCCGCCGCCGACCACGACGGCGGCCGGGCGCGCGGCATCGGCTCGCCCGGTCATCGGCCCTCCCCCTCGCATCCGGCGCCGGGCCCGCTCGGGGCCGGCGCACTCGTGGTCGGCAGGGTCGTGGTCCCCACCGGCGTGGTCGACACGGCCCCACCCATCAGTGATTCCCCGCTGACACAGCGTGACAGAACTGCGGCGAGAATCAAGAACGCCCCCCGGCGAGCCCGGAAAGCGCGACATACGCCTTCTCCCAGCCCGGCAGCGAGACCCGGCCGCGCAGGACCGACTCCGGGTCGGCGGCGATCCGGCCGAGCAGCCGGTGGTAGATGCCGGCCATCGCCGCGGTGCAGGCCCGGCTGCGCCGGTCGAGCATCGGCAGCAGCCGCAGGCCCTCCTCGAAGGCGGCCTGGGCCCGGGCGGCCTCGAAGGACACCAGTCCGGTGAAGTCCGCGCCGACCGGCGGCCTGGGCAGCGCGAAGCCCTGCTCGCAGCCGAACCGGACCAGGTCCTCGGTGGGCAGGTAGGTGCGGCCGTTCAGGGCGTCCTCACGCAGGTCGCGCAGGATGTTGGTGAGCTGCAGCGCCAGGCCCAGGGTGTCGGCGTACTGCGCGCCGCGCTCCGGGTCGTCGCAGCCGTACACGCCGAGCGAGAGGCGGCCGATCGCGCCCGCCACGCAGCGGCAGTAGACCTTGAGCTCCTCGTACGTCTGGTACTCGGCGCCCTTGAGGTCCATCTCGACGCCGTCGATCAGCTCGTCGAAGCCGCCGAGCGGGATCGGGAAGCGCCGGGCGGCGTCCGCCAGGGCGACCTTGATCGGGTCGGTGTCGTCCTCGGCGACCACGCCCCTGCGGATCTCGTCGAGGAGTTCGCGGGTGCGCAGCAGGGCCTCGGCCTTGCGGTCGGCGGGGAGCTCGCCGTCGCCGATGTCGTCGACCCGGCGGGCCAGGGCGTACAGGGCCGACATGGCCAGCCGCTTCGGCTCGGGCAGCAGACGGATGCCGTAGCTGAAGTTGCGGGCCTGCAGGCCGGTCACTGCCTCGCAGTACCGGTACGCCGCCATGACCTGCGCCGACGCCAGTGGTGATGCCGCCACTCGGGCGTTCACCTTCCCTTCGCGAAGATGGCCGCCGCCTTCGCTGCGAGGCGGCGCTTGTCAGGCTTCGTCTGCTGGGCGAGCACGTCGTACCCGGCGGCCTCGATGGCCGCCAGGGCCGCGTAGCCGCCTGCGGTGAATCCCGCCAGGAGCAGTCGAAGCCTCCCCCGAACCGTACCTACCAATGGCGCACCCCGGTCGAGCAGGGTGCGGGCCCGGGCGACCTCGAAGGCGACCAGCTCGCGCACGGCGGCGCCGGCGACGGGGGCGGCGAGGTCCTCCTCGGTGACGCCGAAGCGGGCCAGGTCCTCGGCCGGGAGGTAGATCCGGCCGCAGGCCAGGTCCTCGGCGACGTCCTGGAGGTGTTCCACCACCTGGAGGGCGCTGCAGACGGCGTCGGAGAGCTCGATCCGCTCGGGGGTGGAGACGCCGGCGATGGACAGCACCAGGCGGCCGACCGGGTCGGCGGAGAGCGTGCAGTAGCCGATCAGGTCCTCGTAGCGGGCGTACCGGGTGGTGGTCTGGTCCACCCGGTTGGCCTCGATCAGTCGGCGGAACGGCTCCGGGGTCAGCCCGTGCCGGTCGACCAGCGGGACGAGGGCGCGCATCAGCGGGTGGCGGGGGGCCTCGGCGGCGGCGGGGTGCAGGGCCGACTCGAAGACGCGGTCGAGGTCCTGTTCCAGCCCGTCGAGCAGCGCGAGCCGGAACGCGACCTCCGCCGGACCGGGCGGGCCCGGCTGGGCCGAAGGGGTGGCGGCGGGCGTCGGGGGCGCCGTCTCGACGCCGAGCAGGCGGGCGGTGCCGGCCGGGTCGGCGAGGTCGCCGTCGCCGGAGTCGTCCACCAGCCGGGCGAAGCCGTAGACCGCCATCAGGTCGCCGCGCCAGGCGGCGGGCAGGAAGAACGGGGCGACCGGGAAGTTCTCCGCGTCCGCCTTGTGCAGCGTCCCATCCGCCGAACGCTCTGCTGACTCACTACTGGGCTGGGCCGAAGCCGACACTGCTGTCACTCCCCCGTTCTACACCGCTCTGAGCCGCCGACCCCACTCGGACACGCGTCCGATTCGGCCGCCACGCCCGGCACACCACTCCCCCGCATACAGCCTGACACCACCGGGCTCGCCCGAGAAGGGCGCCCCGCCCGGCGCACGGGGCGCTCACCCGCACAGCCGACGGCCGACCGGGCACCCCCGCTCGCCGGGGGCGCACGCCGCCCGGCCGCGGCAGCCCGGGCAGAGCACTTTGCAAACAGTTGGAAACTTTGCAAAGTTCCCGAGGGGGGTGCCACGAGGGTGCGGCGGTGCCCCCGGGCACTTTGCAAAGTGCCCGAAGTGCCCAAAGCACCCGGGAGGCCAGGGCGCCCCGGGCGGCACCGCCGTGCGTCCGGCACTTTGCAAAGTGTCGGACGCACGACAAGGGGCCGGTGCCGGGCGGATTCCCCGGCGCCGGCCCCTCGGTACGGGCCTGTTCGCGCTACGGGCGCTCGCCGCGCTCGTAGCGGCTCACGACCTCCTCGGTCGGGCCGTCCATCACCAGCTCGCCGGCCTCGATCCAGATGGTCCGCTCGCAGACCTCGCGGATCGAGCTGTTGTCGTGGCTGACCAGGAAGACCGTACCGGCGGAGCCGCGCAGCTCGTCGATCCGCTTCTTGCTGCGCTGCTGGAACGCCTGGTCGCCGGTGGCCAGCGCCTCGTCGATCAGCAGCACGTCGTGGGTCTTCGCCGCCGCGATGGAGAACCGCAGGCGGGCGCCCATCCCGGAGGAGTAGGTGCGCATCGGCAGGGAGATGAAGTCGCCCTTGTCGTTGATGCCCGAGAACTCGACGATGTCCTGGTAGCGCTCCCGCACCTGGGCCGGGGTCATCCCCATCGCCAGGCAGCCGAGGACGACGTTGCGCTCGCCGGTGAGCTCGTTCATCAGCGCCGCGTTGACGCCCAGCAGCGAGGGCTGGCCGTTGGTGTAGATGCCGCCCTTCTCGGTCGGCAGCAGGCCCGCGATGGCGGCCAGCATGGTCGACTTGCCGGAGCCGTTGGAGCCGATCAGACCGATCGCCTCGCCCTTGTACGCGGTGAAGCTGATCCCGCGCACCGCGTGCACCTCGCGGACGCCCGCGGAGCGCTTGCGGCTGAGGATGCGGCTGACGGCGGAGGTGGCGCTGCCCTTCCCGGAGCCGGCGCCGTGCACCCGGTAGACGATGTGCACGTCGTCGACGACGACGGTGGGCTCGCGGGCGACGTCGGCGTCCTGCACGGTCAGGCCCTTTCGCAGGTCGGTGTCAGCCACGGCCGTACTCCTCCTCGGCCTTCCAGAAGAAGACGTATCCGATCACGAACATCCCGACCGCCCAGGCGATGCCGTACGTCCACTGGTGCGGCGGGAACACCTGGTGCTGGGGGACGTGCTTGTTGTAGATGACCGGCGCGAAGGCGTGCCGGAGCAGGTCCATGTAGACCGAGGCCGGGTTGAACTGCATCACCTTCTGCCAGAACTCCGGCCAGGTGCTGATCTTGTCCTGGATGCTGAACATCACGCCGGAGAGGAACATCCAGGCGCGCATCGCGAACGGGATCAGCTGGGAGATGTCGCTGGTCTTGGCACCGACCCGCGCCATCACCAGGGCCACACCGGTGTTGAACAGCGACTGCAGGAGCAGCGCCGGGACCACCGCGAGCCAGGTCCGGCCCGGCTCGATACCGCTGGCCAGCACGACACCGACCAGCACGACCATCGAGATCAGCAGCTGCTGGAGCTGGATCACCGTGAAGGCGATCGGCAGCGAGGCCCGGGGGAAGTGCAGCGCGCGGATCAGCCCGAGGTTGTCGGAGATCGCCCGGGTGCCGGACTGCACCGCGTTCTGGGTGAACTGGAAGACGAAGACACCGATGCAGAGCCACGCGGTGTAGGTGCCGTCCGGGAACCCGTCCTTGCTCTTCAGGATCACACCGAAGACCAGGTAGAACACCGCGCAGTTCAGCAGCGGGGTCACGACCTGCCAGAGCTGGCCGAGCTTGGCGTCGGTGTACTGGGCCACCAGGCGGGCGGTGGCGAAGGCCCAGATGAAGTGCCGGCGGGCCCACAGCTGCTTGGAGTAGGCGACGAGGCCCGGTCGTCTGCCGCTGACCGCCAGACCGTACTTGTCCGCAAGCTGCTTGGGGGTCAGGCCCGCGTCCGCCCCCCTCGGGGCTGAGAGGCTGACGGGTTCACTCACTGTCGACACATTCGTCCTTCGCGCGGGATCGGGTCGGGGCGGCCGGTCGGCGGGGGTCCGCCGGCCTTGCGCCGAGGGGGATCCACTCGGATCACGGGGGAGTCCGGCCGGTGTGTGGTCACCGGCCGCTGCGATCGGACGACCGTACGACGTTTGAACCGCGCGGTTCAAATCACCGCATAGCCGCCCGACCATACGGTCAGATGACCGGCGGTCGGCCCAGCCTGGTCAGTCGCCAAACGGTACGCCATCGCATGGGCCGCCGCGTACCGCAGGGTTCGCGCCAGCCCGCCCGGAACCCGCCCCACCAGGCCTTCAGCGCCTCCGGAGAGGGGCGGCGGGCCAGGGTCAGCAGAAACCAGGTTCCCAGGTAGAGAGGCACCAACAGGGCCGGAAGGTTCCGCCTTGCGAGCCAAACCCTGTTCCGGGCCACGTTGTGGAAGTACGAGGCGTGCCGCGCGGGGGACGTGGTCGGGTGGTGCAGCACCACGTCCGCCCGGTAGTCGATGGCCCAGCCGGCATCCAGCGCGCGCCAGGCGAGGTCGGTCTCCTCGTGCGCGTAGAAGAACTCGGCGGGCAGCTGGCCGGCCTGCTCGAACACCGTGCAGCGCACGGCGCTGGCGCCGCCCAGGAAGGTGGTCACCCGGGAGGAGCGCAGCGGGTCGCTGGCGCGCAGCCGGGGGACGTGCCGGCGCTGGGTGACGCCGGTGTCGGGGTCGGCGATCCGGAAGCTGACGATGCCCAGCTCCGGGTCGGCGGCGAAGGCCTCGCGCAGCAGCCGAGCCGAGTCGGTGCCCGGCAGCCGGCCGTCGTCGTCCAGGAAGAGGACGGCGTCGACGTCCCGGCCGTCCTTGCCGAACAGCTCGATGCCGACGTTGCGCCCGCCGGGGATGCCGAGGTTCTCCGGCAGCTCGACGCCGCGCACGTCCGCCGGGAGCGGCGGCAGCGGGGCGCCGTTGCCGACCACGGCCAGCTCGACGGCCGGGCCCTCCTGGGCGCGGACGGACTCGATCAGGGCGTTCAGCTCGGCCGGGCGGTTGCCCATGGTGATGATGACCGCGCCGAGCCGGAAGTCGGCGGCGCCGGTCCGGGGGTGTTGCGTCACGGCGCTCACCGGAGCCTGCTGGACAGGACGATGCTCAGCAGGTGCAGCACGGTCTGCAGCATGGCGATCGCGGCCAGCACGACCACCGCGACGCGGGTGAAGAACAGACCGCCGTGGACGGCGTCGGCGATGCCGGCGGCGAGGATGAACAGCGAGGCCTCGACGGCGCCCACCAGGCGGTGGAACTTGAACAGGGAGGCCGCCCGGCGGGCCTTGGCCACTCCGGCCGAGCGCGGCACCGAGGCGCTGTCCTCGACCGCCGTCAGTCCGCTGCGGGCGCGGGCCACGTCGACCAGGTCCGTCTCGGACTTGATCAGGATGGCGCCGAGCGCGGCGAGGGTGCCGAGGAAGGCCCATTCCCAGTGCGAGGCGTCGCCGGCCTTGTGGAACAGGTCGCAGCCGCGCAGGCCGAGGCCGGTGAGCAGGGCCGCCTCGGACATGTAGTGGCCGACCCGGTCCAGGTAGACGCCGGTCAGCGAGGTCTGCCGGCGCCAGCGGGCGACCTCGCCGTCCACGCAGTCGAGCAGCAGGTAGACCTGGATGAGCAGGGCGCCGAGGACGGCGCCGGTGATGCCGGGGACGACCAGGGCGGCACCGGCCAGGATGCCGGTGAACATCATCAGGTAGGTCAGGCCGTTGGGCGTGATCGCCGTGACGGTGGAGAGCACGCGCGTGATCCGCAGCGAGATCTTCCGCATGTACAGGCGGCCCGCCCAGTGCTCGGCGCTTCGGCGCTGGAGCATGCCCTCCGGGTGGATGACCGAGCGGAGCTCCTCGATGGAGGGCCGACGGGTCAGGTCCACGGGGGGCGGGGTGGCGGTCTGGGTGCCCGTGGTGGAGGGGTCAGCTGTTGACGGCTTGGACATAGTCGGCGTACGCGTCCCTGATTGCTGATGGGGAGAGGTCGAGGTGCTCAAGGATGGTGAAGCGGCCCGGGCGGGTGTTCGGAGCGTAGTGCACCGCTTCGGTGAACTCCGCCTCGGTGAAGCCGATCTGAGCCGCGGTCACCGGCAGTCCGTGGCGCGCCAGGCGCTCCACGATCAGACCGGTCAGCTCGCGCTCGCCCCGCAGGAAGCTGGCGAAGGCGGCCCCGAGGCCGACCTGTTCGCCGTGCTGGGCGGACCGCTTGGGATACAGCACGTCCAGGGCATGCGAGATCTCGTGGCAGGCGCCCGACGAGGGCCGGGTGCTGCCCGCGATGTTCATCGCGATGCCGGACAGTACCAGGGCTTCCGCGAGGGCCGTGAGGAGGTCCTGATCCTGAAGGTTTCCTGGGTGTCGCAGCAGGTTCTCGCCCGCCGAGCGGGCCATCGCGACGGCCAGTCCGTCCACCGGCTCGCCGGTCTCGGCGTGGGAGAGTTCCCAGTCCGCGCAGGCCGAGATGTTGGAGACGACGTCGCCGATGCCGGCCGCGACGAAGCGGGGCGGGGCCTGGCGGATGACGTCGAGGTCGACGACGATCCCGATCGGGCCGGGCACGCCGTAGGAGCCCCGTCCGGCGTCGTTGTCCAGGGTGGAGACCGGGGAGCAGATGCCGTCGTGGGCGAGGTTGGTGGCGACCGCGACCAGCGGCAGGCCGACCCGGGCGGCGGCGTACTTGGCGGCGTCGATGATCTTGCCGCCGCCGAGGCCCACGATGGCGTCGTAGTGGCCGCCGCGCATCTCGTCGGCCAGCCGCACCGCGCTGTCCAGGCTGCCGTCCTGGACGTTGTACCAGTCGGCGCCGGGCAGGGCCGGCTCCAGGCGCTCGCGCAGCACCGTGCCCGAGCCGTTGCTGATCGCCACCGCGATCCGGCCGGAGGCGGACAGCCGCTGGTCGGCGAGGATGCCGGCCAGCGCGTCCAGCGCCCCGGCGCGGATCTCGACGAAGACCGGCGACGGAACCAGCCGGGTCAGTACTGGCACGCGATCTCCCGCGCCTTCGCCAGGTCGTCGTGGTTGTCGACCTCGACCCAGGAGACCTCGCCGATCGGCTGCACGGCGATCCGCAGGCCGCGGTCGACCATCTCCTGGTAGCCGTCCTCGTAGTAGAGCTGCGGGTCGCGCTCGTAGGTGGCGCGCAGGGCGTCGGTGAGGTCGGCGGCCGCGGAGGGGTTGATCACGGTGAGGCCGATGTACTCGCCGGTGGCCTCGGCCGGGTCCATCAGCTTGGTGATCCGCCGCATGCCGGTGGCCGGGTCGACGACGACCTTCATCTCCTCGTCGGCGAGCTTCTTCACCGTGTCGAGGGCGAGCAGGATGCCGGGGGTCTCGCCGGCCTCGACGAGGCGGCGGTTGCCCTCCAGCATGGTGGTCTGGACGGAGGCGGGGTGGACGGTGTCGCCGTTGGCCAGCAGCAGGCCCTCGGCGAAGAGCTCGCGGGCGCACCAGAGGGAGTAGGCGTTGTTCCACTCCTCGGCCTTGTCGTTCTCGACGAGGGTGAGCTTGACGCCGTACTTCCGCTCCAGGGCCGCCTTGCGGTCGTACACGGCCTCCTTGCGGTAGCCGACCACGATCGCCGCGTCGCGCAGGCCGACCTCGGCGAAGTTGGCGAGCGTGAGGTCCAGGATGGTCCGCTCCCCGTCGACCGGCACCAGCGCCTTGGGAAGGGTGTCGGTGTACGGGCGCAGCCGGCGGCCGGCGCCGGCTGCCAGAACGAGGCCGATCATGCGGTGTCTCCTGATCCGTCGTGCTGTGCGCTGGTGTGCCCGGCGTCCACGGGGTCGAGCCCTTCGGGTGGCGCGCCGGTCCCGCCGCAGATGCGGGCACCGTGTCGTATGTGATGGTAGGCGACCGTGGCGACCAGCCGGAACGCGGCCGGGGGGCTGTGCGCGGGGGCTGGGGGCCGGGGGGTCGCGCGGCGGGGCGAAGCGGTGTGGAGCGGCGCGGAGTGGTGTGGGTCGCCGTGATCGCCGTGGAGGAGGGGTGTCGCCGGGGTGGTCGTTCGGCCGGCGTCGGGCCGCTTTCCGGCCCCTGACCGAACGGACTCCGAACGCGTACCGAACTCTCCTGCTATTCCCATGGCCGGAATCGGCCCTGAAGCGCCATGATCCGCCCCGTTGTGCGTCGGACCCGTACGCACCGCCACCCATACGGCAGACTGGAGCCCGACGCCACCGGTGCTCCGACCGCCCCCGAAAGAGGCCTCATGCCCCAGAGTCCGCCGACCAACCCGACGCACTTCAGCGCGGAGATCGACACCGGTCTCGACGTGGAGACCGACCTCCCGGCCGCTGCGGCCGCCGCCGACTCCGCCGTCGGCTCGGGTCCGGGCTCCGTCTCCACCGAGATCCTGCTGGAGCTGGTCGACGACGAGGGTGCGACCATCGGCACCGCCGAGAAGCACTGGGCCCACCAGCAGCCCGGCCGGCTGCACCGGGCGTTCTCGGTGTTCCTCTTCGACCGGCAGGGCCGGCTGCTGCTCCAGCGCCGCGCGCTCGGCAAGTACCACTCCCCCGGTGTCTGGTCGAACACCTGCTGCGGCCACCCGTACCCGGACGAGCGCCCCTTCGTGGCGGCCGCCCGGCGCACCGCCGAGGAGCTGGGCGTCGCCCCGGCGCTGCTCTGCGAGGCCGGGACGGTGCGCTACGACCTCCCCGACGAGGCCTCCGGCCTGATCGAGCGGGAGTGGAACCACCTGTTCGTCGGCCTGGTCACCGCCCCGGTGGTGCCCGAACCGGACGAGGTCGACGACTACGCCTTCGTCAGCGCGCAGGAGCTGCGCGAGCTGCAGGCGGAGCGGCCGTTCTCGGTCTGGTTCCAGACCGTCTTCGAGGCGGCCCTGCCGGGGATCCGCGAGATCGCCGGCCACGACTGGTAGCAGAAGGCCCGCGGACGCGGGTTTGAGGACGGGCCCTAGGCGTCCGTCGCCGGGGGGACGGGCAGCGAGGCCCAGATCACCTTGCCGCCCTCCCCGGTCCGCTCCACGTCGCAGACCCCGCCGGCCTGCAGGGTCACGCTCTTCACCAGCAGCAGTCCGCGTCCGCCGGTCCGTCCGGTGTCGCTCTCCAGCGCCTTGGGCCGGTACGGGTCGCCGTCCTCGACCGACACCCGTACCCAGCCGCGCTGCACCAGCAGCTCCGTGGTCACCTCGGGGGACAGCTCCGCCGCATGGGTCACCGCGTTGCTCACCAGCTCCGAGACGATCAGCAGCAGGTCGTCCACCAGCTCCTGGTAGCGCACCCCGGCCATCCCCTGGGCCAGCAGCCGGTCCCGCACCGCGTGCCTGGTCCGCGGCACCGAGGCCGCCACGGCCGGCACCCGGAACCGCCACACCCCCTCGGCCGGTCCGGCCGCCCCCCGTCTCGGCTCGGCCTTCGCCGCCCCGCTGATCTGCTCCACGTCCAGCCGCCCTTCGTCCGCGACCCCGGGAATCAGGCGTTCCGCTCATGGCGCCCTTGGTCCACAGAGGCTAGGAGAGCGACCCCCGGCGCCGCGGCAGCGTCGACAACTTGCCCGTGTCGGACCACTCCTGTCGGATCCTGACCGCTCCCCGCGCCCAACCCGACCGCTTCCTTCCTCTTCCTTCCCTCCACGGCCCCGTCGGGCCCGGATCCCCCCGGCGGTCGGGCGGCGCTCCCACCGCCTCCCCACCGCCAAGAAACGCAGGTGAGAAGCACTCCAGAACCCTGGTAATGTTCTCTCTGTCGCCAAGGGGGCGCCGAGAGAAACCCCCGAAGCACACACCCTGTCCGGGTGGCGGAATGGCAGACGCGCTAGCTTGAGGTGCTAGTGCCCTTTATCGGGCGTGGGGGTTCAAGTCCCCCCTCGGACACCAAAGGAATTCCCCGTGAGGCTCTTGGAGCCCACGGGGAATTTCTGTTTTCCCTGTCCACAGTTGTCCGATATCCGGACACGAGACAGCAACGATCGGTGTGGTCTGAGCTCGATCTGAGGCTTTCGCCCGTTTCTTCCTCATAGGGTGTTTCCCGTTTGCCCGGAATTTACCCAGATGGAGGACTGATAGTTGAGCGCGCCTGAGTCGACGACGGCATCCCACCAGAACTACCGCCGCTCGCTCGGAACCATCAGCCTCACCGCTGTCGGTCTGGGCTCGATCATCGGGTCGGGCTGGCTCTTCGGGGCCGAGCGGGCCGCCCGGCTGGCCGGGCCGGCGTCGATCGTCGCGTGGGTGATCGGCGCCGTGGTGGCACTGACCATCGCCCTGACCTACAGCGAGCTGGGGTCGATGTTCCCCAAGGCCGGCGGGATGGTGCGGTACGGGCAGTACTCGCACGGGTCGCTGGCGGGGTACCTGGCCGCCTGGGCGAACTGGATCGCCATCGTCTCGGTGATCCCGGGTGAGGCCACCGCCTCGGTGCAGTACATGAGCTCCTGGCACTTCGGGTGGGCGCAGGGGCTGTTCGACGGCGAGGAGCTGACGATCACGGGGGTGGCGCTGGCCAGTGTGCTGCTGGTCGGGTACTTCCTGCTGAACTGGTTCGCGATCACGCTGTTCGCGAAGACCAACACCGCGATCACCGTGTTCAAGGTGGTCGTACCCGCGCTGACCGCCGGCAGCCTGCTGCTGGCGCACTTCGACACCGCCCACTTCCAGGACCACGGCGGCTTCGCGCCGAACGGCTGGAGCGCGGTGTTCACGGCGGTGGCCGTCTCCGGCATCGTCTGGGCGTTCAACGGGTTCCAGTCCCCGCTCAACCTGGCCGGAGAGGCCCGCAACCCCGGCAGGTCGCTGCCCAAGGCCGTGATCGGGTCGATCCTGATCGCCCTGGTGATCTACGTCGCGCTGCAGGTCGCGTTCCTGGGCGCGGTGCCGACGGCCGACCTGGCCAACGGGTGGAGCGGCCTCGGGTACACCTCGCCGCTGGCCGACCTGTCCATCGCCTGGGGCCTCAACTGGCTCGCCCTGCTGCTCTACGCGGACGCCTTCGTCTCCCCCAGCGGCACCGGCATGATCTACGCCGCCACCACCTCGCGCATGATCCACGGGGTGCAGGAGAACGGGCACCTGCCGGCGGTCTTCGGCCGGGTGGACCGCAAGACCGGCATCCCGCGGCCGGCCCTGCTGCTCAACCTGCTGATCGCCTTCCTGTTCCTGGCGGTCTTCCGCGGCTGGGGCTCGCTCGCCGAGATCGTCTCGGTCGCGACCGTCATCTCCTACATCACCGGCCCGGTCGCCGTGATGGCGCTGCGCCGGCTCGCGCCGGACCTGCCGCGCCCGGTGAAGCTGCGGGCGATGCCGGTGATCGCCCCGGTCGCGATGGTGTTCGGCTCGCTGGTGCTCTACTGGGCGCGCTGGCCGCTGACCGGCAAGGTCATCCTGCTGATGGCCGCCGGTCTGCCGATCTGGGCCTGGTACGAGCTGCGCAGGCCGTGGGCGGAGCTCAAGCCGCACCTGCTGGCCGGCGTCTGGGTGATCGCCTACCTGTTCGTCATGGCCGGCGTGTCCTGGGCCGGCGGCACGGAGTTCGGCGGGCGCGGCTACCTGGCGCCGGGCTGGGACCTGCTGACCGTCGCCGTCATCGCGTTGGCGTTCTACCGGTGGGGGGTGCGCAGCGCCTGGCAGAACCCCTCGCTGGCGCAGGTGCGCCAGGAGCTCACCGCCCCGGCGGAGGTTGCGGGTGCGGGTGCGGCGGGCGACGACGCGCAGCGGCCGGCCGGCGAGCCGGAGGCCGCACGGGTCTGATGCGGCCCGGGTGCGGGGCATTCACGCATGCGCCGACCGGGCCCGCCCGGTCGGCGCATGCGGTGTGTCCGGCCGGGTTCAGCCCCGGCGGGCGCGGCGGATCGCGGAGGTGACCACCGGCGGCAGCAGGTCCCCGGCGACGCGCTTGGCGACGTTGGTCGGGCGGCGGCGCTCGGCGGCCCGGGCGCGGCGCTCCGCGAGGTCCACGGCGGCCTGCTCCTGGGCCCGCTCGACCTCGCGGCGGGCCTCGACCGCCTCACGACGGGCGGCCTCGGCGCTCAGCCGGTCGTAGTGGCGGGAGGCGCGGAACGGCTCGATGCCCTCCGAGGTGCCGGTGATCCGCAGGACGCGCCGCCCGTTCAGGGTCTCCACGCTGAGCTGACAGCCCTCGGCCAGGTCGACCCCGTGCAGCAGGTCCAGCTGGGCCTGGTCCGGGTCCCCCCAGGTGCCGTAGAACTTGCACTCGGTCAGCACGATCGGCTTGAGGCCGTGGTTGAAGACCGCCTCCCAGGTCGCGGCGGCGACCCCGGGCGTGTGCGCGGAGCGGTAGTCGTCCAGGACCACCACGCCCTGCGGGTCCAGTGCCACCCGGGCGACCTGGAGGTCGCCCACCACGTGCTCGTACAGGTGCGAGGCGTCGATGTGGATGAAGCGGAACGAGCCGGCCGCCACCCGGCCGCCGGCCAGGGTCGAGGTCGGCGCCTGGATGATCTCCGGCAGCCGCTCGTGGAAGGAGAGGTAGTTGGACTCGAACGCGGACCGGGTGAGCGTCTTGCGGTAGGACATGTCCATCTCGGCGGCGTTCTCGTCGTCCGGCGCGTCCGAGTCGAAGAGGTCGCAGACCGTGAAGGTCTCGCCGTCCTGCAGGTGCTCGCCGATCACGATGGCGCTGCGGCCCAGGTAGGCGCCCATCTCCAGCAGGTCGCCGGTGAGCTCGGCCTTCTCCTGCCGGCTCAGGAACCATTCGAAGAGATGGCGGTCGTGGTCCCAGAACCAACCGGGTACATCGTCCAGCACGGCGGGCTCGACAAGCCGTGGCTGCTCACCGGTCAACGCGGTGTCGGTCACTGGGATGCTCCTTACGCGGTACGGAGGACCTGCGGGAACGGTCTCGGACTCTCTTCGACGACTCTTTCCGGCGGCGGGAACACCTCGTCCGCGGTCCGGGTGGCCTGCCGTTCTGAGGGAGTCCACGCCACTTCAACCCAACGGCAACAGTAGTCCCACGCGCCCGAGTTCGCTGCAATCTACAGCTCTGCGATCGGCTGTGCGGCGGTTTTCGGCGAGAGAGTTTCGTGGACCGTCACTTCACGACCGGACGGTGAACACGGCAACGCGAACGCAGTTCTCCATCCTGCCGCCTAGCGCCCGGTTTGTCACCATCCGCCGGAATGATCTCCCCCGCTCACGGGGCCCCGCGGCCCAGGGCGCCGCGGCGCCGAGCACAACGGGGGTGCGGGCCGACCGGCCCACACCCCCGCGTACCCGACCGTGCGGCCGTCCGGCCGCACGTGGTCCCACCGTCAGACCAGGTCGACGCCCGGGTAGAGCGGGAAGCCCGCGAGCAGGTCCGCGGCCCGCTTGGCGACGCCGTCGCGCAGCGCCTCGTCCAGCGCGTACTGGGCCTTGGAGGGCGCACCGCCGGGGCCGGCCGCCGGGGTGGTGCCGCGCAGCACGGTGTCGATCAGGCCGGCGATCTCGTCCATCTCCGCGACGCCCAGGCCCCGGGTGGTCAGCGCGGGCGTGCCGATCCGGACGCCGGAGGTGTACCAGGCGCCGTTCGGGTCCTGCGGGACGGAGTTGCGGTTGGTGACGATGCCCGAGTCCAGGAGGGCGGACTCGGCCTGACGGCCCGTCAGGCCGTAGCCGGAGACGTCGGCGAGCACCAGGTGGTTGTCGGTGCCGCCGGTCACCAGGCGGCCGCCGCGGCGCAGCAGCCCCTCGGCGAGCGCCTGCGCGTTGTCGACGACCCGGCGGGCGTAGTCCTGGAACTCCGGGCGGCGGGCCTCGGCGAAGGCGACGGCCTTGGCGGCCATCACGTGCGAGAGCGGGCCGCCGAGGACGAGCGGGCAGCCCCGGTCCACGTGCTCGGCCAGCTCCGAGGTGCAGAGGACCATGCCGCCGCGCGGGCCGCGCAGCGACTTGTGGGTGGTGGTGGTGACGATGTGGGCGTGCGGGACGGGGTCGTGGTCGCCGGTGAGGACCTTGCCCGCGACCAGGCCGGCGAAGTGCGCCATGTCGACCATCAGGGTCGCGCCGACCTCGTCGGCGATCTCGCGCATGAGGCGGAAGTTGACCCGGCGCGGGTAGGCCGAGTAGCCGGCCACCAGGATCAGCGGACGGAACTCCCGGGCGGTGGCGCGCAGGGCGTCGTAGTCGATCAGGCCGGTGGCCGGGTCGGTGCCGTAGCTGCGCTGGTCGAACATCTTGCCGGAGATGTTGGGGCGGAAGCCGTGGGTGAGGTGGCCGCCGGTGTCCAGGGACATGCCGAGCATCCGCTGGTTGCCGAGCTCGCGGCGCAGCTCGGCCCAGTCCTCCTCGGTGAGGTCGTTGACGTTGCGGACCTCGGCGCGCTTGAGGGCGGGGCTCTCCACGCGCTGGGAGAGCACGGCCCAGAAGGCGGTGAGGTTGGCGTCGATGCCGGAGTGCGGCTGGACGTAGGCGTGGTCGGCGCCGAACAGGGCGCGGGCGTGCTCGGCGGCGAGGGACTCGACGGTGTCGACGTTGCGGCAGCCGGCGTAGAAGCGGCGGCCGACGGTGCCCTCGGCGTACTTGTCGCTGAGCCAGTTGCCCATGGCGAGCAGGACGGCGGGGGAGGCGTAGTTCTCGCTGGCGATCAGCTTGAGCGAGGAGCGCTGGTCCTCGATCTCCTGGCCGATGGCGGCGGCGATGCGGGGTTCGACCTCGCGGACGACGTCGAGGGCGCTGCGGAAGGCGGTGTTGGCGGTGGCGCTCGCGGCGGTGTGCGGCTGCCGTGCGGCGTCGGGGGTGCCGGGGATGGCCAAGGCTGTCTCCTCATCGGGATGCGGACGGCCCAGGCGCACGGCAACTGACGTGAGGATTCACGGAGCCGCTTCCCGATGGTTGATTCCATCCCTGCGCGCCAGTCGCGGCTCACCGGGATCGTACCAACGCCCGGCGCGCTGTGGTGGAGATCTCAACATACGGGACAGGGCCCGCCCAGGCGCACCCTTTGCCACTGAATGTCCGTTCTATTGCGACGGCAGTATTGCGGCGGAATGAAGCCGTCATAATCCCCGCAACATTGCCGGAGAGTTCGGGTCGGAATGATTTGCGAAACGCCCGGCGCATCCGATCTGATGGCGTTCGACGGGCCGCCGGGAAACCCCCGGCACCCGTCCGGAAATGCACACCAGCGCACCCTCACCCACGGGGCGGCGGAGAATTCGGGGAGTACGCCTCTCATGGCAGTGGTCGAGACAGTCGCAGAGCCGGCCGCCCAGGCGCCGGCCGCCGCACCGGCCCCGCAGGGCCTGCTGCGCCGGATCCTCCGCACCCGGACCGGCACCGCCGCCCTCACCGTCGTCCTGCTCTTCCTGCTGCTCGCCCTGGCCGCCCCGCTGATCGCCGCGCTGTACGGGCGCAACCCGGTCGAGCACTACGGCCAGAACACTCCCGGCCTGCTCAGCGATGGTGGACTGCCGGTCCTGCCGAACGGCGGGATCTCCGGGGACTTCTGGTTCGGCCTGGAGCCGGGGCTCGGCCGCGACGTGTTCACCCAGCTGCTCCACGGCATGCGCACCTCGCTGCTGATCGCCTTCGCCGCGGCGGCCGTCACCACCGCGCTCGGTGTGCTGGCCGGGGTCGCGGTGGGCTACCTCGGCGGGATCACGGACCGGCTCTTCGGTTTCCTCTCGAATGTGCTGCTGGCTTTTCCGACGCTTCTGCTGCTGCTCTCACTCAGTCCGGTCATCCAGTCCCGGCTGGTCGATCCGGGCGCCGCGGAACCGGAGTGGATGCAGTTCCTGATCCTGATCCTGGTGTTCTCCGCGTTCGGCTGGATTCCGCTCGCGCTTTCCCTGCGCGCCTCCGTGCGGTCGCTTAGGGAAAGGGATTTCGTGCAGTCCGCCCGGGCCCAGGGGGCGAGCGGATTCCATATCGTCTTCCGTGAACTGCTGCCGAACGTCCGGGCGCAGCTGCTGGTGCACGCCACGATGGCGGTGCCGACGTTCGTCGCCACCGAGGCGGTGCTCTCGTTCCTCGGGGTCGGCATCAACGAGCCGGTCCCGGACTGGGGCCGGATGATCGCCCGCGGGTCCGAGGTCTTCCAGGCCGACCCGACGTACATGTTCTTCCCCGGTGTGGCGCTGCTGCTGTTCGTGCTCGCCTTCAACCTGCTCGGGGACGCGGTGCGCGATGCGCTCGATCCGCGGGCCGGCCGCTGACGGCCCTCCCCTCCTCCTTCTTTTTCGCCCGGCTCCCCATTTCACCTAGCCGCCCCGGATCCCGGGGCAAGGAGAGATTCGCCATGCGCTGGATCAAACCGTCCCTTGCCGTCCTCGCCACCGCGCTGCTGGCGACCTCCTGCTCGGCCGGCGCGGGCTCCAGCACCGGCGGGAGCACCGCCGCCAAGGGCACCTCCCCGCTGACCGCCGCGCTCGGCACCGAGAAGGAGAGCGCCGGCCCCGCCCCCGCCGTGCCGGGGGCCCGCGCGGGCGGCACGGTCAACGTCTACAACGCCACCGACTTCCGCCACCTCGACCCGCAGAAGGTGTACGCCGGCGCCGCGTACAACACCTCGCTGCTCTGGGGCCGGCAGCTGACCCAGTACCAGGTGGTGGACGGCACGGCCAGGCTGGTCGGCGACCTCGCCACCGACACCGGGCAGTCCGCCGACGGCGGCCGCACCTGGACGTACCGGCTCAAGGAGGGCGTGGCCTGGGAGGACGGCCAGCCGATCACCTCCCAGCAGGTCCGGTACGGCATCGAGCGCAGCTTCGGCAAGGGCTACGAGGTCGGCCCGCCGTACTGGCCGCAGTGGCTGACCGGCGAGGCCAGCTACGAGGACGCCCGCAAGAAGTACGCCGGCCCGCAGGACGGCGACCTCGCCGCGATCGAGACCCCGGACGACCGCACCCTCGTCTTCCACTTCCCGCAGCCGCAGGCCGACGTGCCGTACATGGCGGCGCAGTCCTCCTCCTCGCCGGTGCGCAAGGACAAGGACACCGGGACGGACTACGACCGGCTGCCGTTCTCCAGCGGTCCCTACCGGATCGCCGAGCACGTCCAGAACACCCGGATGGTGCTGGAGCGCAACCCGCACTGGAAGCCGGAGACCGACCCGATCCGCACCCAGTACCCGGAGAGGTTCGTCTTCAGCTTCGGCAAGGAGGCGCTCAACATCAACCAGGAGATCCTCTCCGGCCGCGACGGCGGCGCCGATGCCACCACCGTCTCCACCGTGCTCTCCCCCGAGCTGTACCAGACCGTCGACACCGACCCGAAGGCCAGGGAGCTGGTGGCCTCCGGTCGGCAGGGCGCCTTCGTCACCCAGCTCGTGGTCAACAACGAGCGGGTGCCGGACGTCGAGGTCCGCCGGGCCCTGCACCTCGCCTACCCGCGCCAGCAGGCCCGGCAGGTCCAGGGCGGCAGCCGGGTCGGCGAGCTGGCCACCACGCTGAGCTCGCCCGCGCTGGTCGACTGGCAGAAGTACGACCTGTACCCGGCCAAGCCGGAGGGCGACCCGGAGGCCGCCAGGCAGGCCCTGGCCAAGGCCGGGCAGGCGCCGGCCGGCCTCACCTACGCGTACGCCAACACCCCCAACGGGCAGCGGGTCGCCCAGGTGCTGGTGGAGGGCTTCGCCAAGGCCGGCATCACCATCGTGCCCAAGCCGGTCGACCCGAAGGCCCTGCTGGACGAGGCGCACCGCCCCGACTCCCCGTACGACCTGTTCGAGGAGACCAGTTCGGTGGACTGGCCGACGCCCTCCACGCTGATCCCGTTCTCCTTCGACGGCCGCGCCAACAGCGACCTCAACTCCGCCCGGTACCACAACGCCGAGGTGGACAAGGAGATCGACCGGATCAACCAGATCGGCGAGCCCCGGCAGAAGGCCAAGGAGCTGTACGCGCTGGAGCAGACCGTGATGAAGGACCTGCCGGTGCTGCCGTTCGCCTACCCGAACATCAACCAGCTGCACGGGAGCAACCTCGGCGGGGCGTTCATCCACCCGATCTACGGGACGGTCGGCCTGGGCTGGGTGTACCTGAAGTCCTGATCGCCCTGATCACCCGGGCCCTGCCAGGCCCGATCCCCTTGGTGGCCCCGGCCGTTGACGCGGCCCGGGCCGCCACCACCCCCGCGCAGCACCGCCTCCCCCGCCTCCTCCCCCGCCCCGACGACCCCGGACCGGCCATGCTCTCCTTCGCCCTGCGGCGGACCCTCCAGGCCCTCGCCGTCCTGGTCGCGGTCTCCGCCGCCGCCTTCGCCCTCTTCTACGCCGCCCCCGCCGACCCGGCCCGCGCCGCCTGCGGCCCGCGCTGCGACTCCGGCCAGGTCGCGGCGGTCCGCCAGAGCATGGGCCTGGACCAGCCGCTGCTCGCCCAGTACACCGACTACCTCACCGGGGTGGTCGCCGGCCGGGACATCAGCGACGTCGACGGCTCGGTCATCCACTGCGGCGCGCCCTGCCTCGGCTACTCCTACCGGCTGCACCAGCCGGTCACCGAGGCGCTGGTCGACCACCTGCCGGTCACCTTCTCGCTCACCGCGGGCGCCCTGGCCGTCCTGCTCGTGCTCGGCCTCGGCACCGGGTTCGTCTCCGCGCTGCGCCACGGCACCCGCACCGACCGGCTGCTGTCCGGCTTCACCCTGGTCGGCGCGAGCGTGCAGATCTACTTCCTCGGGTACGTCGCCCAGTGGGCGCTGGTGTACTCGACCGGCCTGCTTCCGCTGCCCTCGTACACCCCGCCGGCCGACGACCCGGCCGCCTGGGCGGGCGGGATGCTGCTGCCCTGGCTGGTCCTCGGCTTCGTCAACTCGGCCGTGTTCGCGCGGCTCTCCCGCTCCCAGCTGCTGGAGACGATGAACGAGGAGTACGTCCGCACCGCACGCGGCAAGGGCCTCGGCCGGCTGCGCGCCCACCTCAAGTACACCTCGCGGGGCGCCGCCGGACCGCTGGTGCAGCTGCTCGGCCTGGAGGCCGGTGCGCTGCTGGGCGGCGCGGTGATCACCGAGACGGTGTTCGGGCTGAACGGCGTCGGCACCTTCGCGGCCGAGGCGGTCGCGGGCCAGGACCTGCCGGCCGTGGTCGGCGCCGTCCTGCTGGCGGCCTGCTTCGTGGTGCTGTTCGTCGCGCTGGCCGACCTCGCGGTCGCCTGGCTCGACCCGCGCATCCGCCTCAGCTGACCTCGCCTCCCCGCTTCGGAGCCCCCGCCATGACTGCCGTCCCCAGCGCCCCCGGCGCCCCCCTCTCCGACGCTCCCGTCCTCAGCGTCCGCGACCTGTCCGTCACCTTCGCCGACCCGCGCGGCGGCGCCCCCGTCGCCGCCGTCCGCGGCCTCTCCTTCGACCTCGCCCGGGGCGAGGTCCTCGGCCTGGTCGGCGAGTCCGGCTCCGGCAAGTCCGCGACCGGGCTGGCCGTGCTCGGCCTGCACGACCCGCGGACCACCACCGTCACCGGCTCGATCCGGCTCGGCGGCCGGGAACTCGTCGGCGCGCCCGAGTCCGTGCTGCGCGGCGTGCGCGGCGGCCGGGTGGCCCTGGTCTTCCAGGACGCGCTCACCTCGCTCAGCCCGTTCCACGGCGTCGGCGCCCAACTCGCCGAGATGTACCGGCTGCACCACCCGGGCGCGGGCCGGGCCGAGGCCCGCGGGCGGGCGGCCGCGATGCTCGACCGGGTCGGCATCCCGACCGCCCGGATCCGCGACTACCCGCACCAGTTCTCCGGGGGGATGCGCCAGCGGGTGATGATCGCGATGGCGCTGATGAACGACCCGGACGTGCTGATCGCCGACGAGCCGACCACCGCGCTGGACGCCCGGGTGCAGCGCCAGGTCCTCGACCTGCTCGGGGAGTTGCAGCGCGAGCACGGTACGGCCGTCCTGCTGGTCAGCCACGACCTGGGCGTGGTCGCGGGCACCACGGACCGCACGCTGGTGCTGCGCGACGGCGGGCAGGTCGAGTCGGCGCCGACCGCCGAGCTGCTCTCGGCGCCGCAACAGCCCTACACCCGGGCCCTGGTGGGCGCCGCGCTGACCCTGGAGACGGTGCCGGGCACCCCGCTGCCGACGGTTGACGAGCCGTCCCCCTCGTTCTCCTTCGCCGAACGCCCGACGGCCCCGCCGCAGCGCTGGCTGGTCGAGGCGGAGGGGCTCTCGGTGCACTTCCCCGGCCGGCGCGGCGCGCCCGTCCGGGCGGTGGAGGACGTCAGCCTGCGGATCGCGCCCGGCGAGACGCTCGGCCTGGTCGGCGAGTCCGGCTCCGGCAAGTCCACCACCTCCCGGGTGCTGGCCGGGCTGCAGACCCCCACCGCCGGGCGGCTGCGGTACGACGGCGTGGACGCCACCCGCCCCGACCGGGCGCTGCGCAGGCGGCTCAGCCGGGAGATCCAGCTGGTGTTCCAGGACCCGTACGCCTCGCTCAACCCGCGCCGCACCGTCGCCCGGACCCTGGACACCCCGCTGCGGCTGCACACGGCCCTGAGCGCACCCGAGCGGCGGGAGCGCTCCGCCGAGCTGCTGGAGCAGGTCGGCCTGACCGCCGCCCACCTGGACCGCTACCCGCACGAGTTCTCCGGCGGCCAGCGCCAGCGGATCGGCATCGCCCGGGCCCTCGCACCCGAACCGCGCCTGATCATCGCCGACGAGCCGGTCTCCGCGCTGGACGTCTCGGTGCAGGCCCAGGTGCTCAACCTGCTGATGGAGCTGCGCGACCGGCTGGGCGTCGCCTTCCTGTTCGTCTCCCACGACCTCGCGGTGGTCCGGCACTTCTGCGACCGCGTGGCCGTGATGCGCCACGGCCGCCTGGTCGAGAGCACCGACCGCGACCGGCTGTTCACCGCCCCGCACACCGACTACACCAGGGAGCTGCTCGCCGCCGCGCACTGAGGTCGGCCCCCGGCGGCCGGGGGCCGACCGCGCTCAGCGGATCGTCGCGAAGGCCTCGTCGATCGCCGCACAGGCCGCCTCCACGTCGTCCGCGGTCACCGCGGCCGAGACGAACCAGCAGGCCAGCCCGTAGGCGTTCACATGGATGCCGCGTTCCAACAGGGCGTGCCGGAAGGCGTCGTAGCGCCGCTGGTCCAGGGTGAGGGTGTCGCGGTACTGCCGGGTCGGGGCGCCGTCGGCGGAGAACACCACCTGGAACATCGCGCCGACGCCCTGGACCGCGCACGGGACCCCGTGGTCGCGGGAGGCCCGGCGGACGGCGGTCATGACGCGTCGGCCGGCCTCGTCGATCCACCCGGTGACCGCCGGATCGGCGAGCCGGGTGAGCGTCACCAGGGCGGCGGTGGCGCACAGCGGGGAGCCGTTGTAGGTGCCGCCGTGCTTGACCCGGTTGGCGGCGACCTCGCCCATGATGTCGGCCCGGCCGGCGAAGGCCGCGATGGGCAGGCCGCCACCGAGCGCCTTGGAGTAGACCGCCAGGTCGGGGACGACTCCGAACAGCGACTGCGCGCCGCCCGGTCCGGTCCGGAAGCCGGTGCAGACCTCGTCGAAGACCAGCACCACCCCCCGCCTGGTGCACTCCTCGCGCAGCAGCTCCAGGAAACCCGGATCCGGCATGGTACAGGCGTTGTTGGCCACGATCGGCTCGCAGATCACCGCCGCGAGCTCACCACGATGGGCGTCCAGCGCAGTACGGAAGGCGTCCTGGTCGTTCCACGGGCAGACCACCACGTCGTCCACCACCCCCGCCGGAATGCCCGGCGAGTGCGGCACCGCGGCCGGCGCCTCGTACGGGCCCACCTCGGCGGCGGTGGGCCGGTTGGAGATCGCCAGCGCGTCCACCCAACCGTGGTAGTGCCCTTCGAACTTGAGAATCCTGGACCGGCCGGTGAAACCGCGGGCCGCCCGGACCGCGCCCTGGATCGCCTCCGAGCCGGAGTTGGCGTAACGCACCAGATCGGCGCAGGGCACCATCTTCTGGATCTGCTCGGCCAGTTCGACCTCCGGCAGGTTGCAGGTGCCGAACATCGTGCCGGTCCGCAGGACCTCGCCCAGGGCCCGGGTGATCTCCGGGTCGGCGTGGCCGACCACCGCGCTGCCGTAGGAGATCAGGAAGTCCACGTACTCGTTTCCGTCGGCGTCCCAGATGTGCGCCCCGGAGCCGCGTTCAATGTACAGCGGGTACGGGTGCGGGCCGGTGGAGGTGATCCGGGAGGACGAACTGACACCTCCGGCAAGGGACTTCTTCGCCCGATCAAACAGGGCCCGGCTGGTCTCGGTCCGCGGCCCCACCGGCGTCCCGGAGTCGGGGCCGGCGCCGAAGGTCTGCTGAGTGGTCATCTGCTCTTCCTGTCCCAGTAGTTCGGATCCCATGGCGCGGATCCCGTGGTCCGGGCCGCTTGCCGGTCCGGCCGCCGCGCGGCGCCCGCCCCCTGACCGGATCGGCACTCTTGACGGCGGCCGCCGTCATCCAAAAACTGATCTCTCGTCATGTCCCCGTAATGTCAGAGGAGTTGCATCGATGGCTGCGAAGGTCTCCGTGGTGACCGGGGCGGGCAGCAATGTCGGCCGGGCCTGCGCCCTGGCGCTGGCGGCGGACGGCTGGACGGTCGTCCTGGTCGGTCGCCGCAAGGAGGCACTGGAGGAGACCGCCCGGCTCGCCGGGGCCCCGTTCGCCGACCGGCTGGTGCCGATCCCGGCCGACATCACCGACCCGGGGGCCGTGACCGACCTGTTCGCCCAGGTCGCCCTGCGCTTCGGCCGGCTCGACCTGCTGTTCAACAACGCGGCCGACACCATGCCCTACCTCCCCACCGAGGACGTCGCCGTCGAGGACTGGAACCGGGTGCTCGGCTCCATCGCCACCGGCGGCTTCCTCTGCGCCCAGGCCGCGTACCGGATGATGAAGGAGCAGTCGCCGCGCGGCGGGCGGATCATCAACAACGGCGCACCGTCGGCCCACGTCCCCCGCCCCGACTCGATCGCGTTCACCGCCGCCAAGCACGCGGTGGCCGGACTGACCAAGTCGCTCTCCCTGGACGGCCGCCGGTACGACATCGCCTGCGGGCAGATCGACATCGGCAACGTGACGCCCCAGGACCGGGAGCAGCCCGCCGCTCGGCAGGCCGACGGCAGCCTCAGGGTCGAGCCGACCATGGACGTCCGCCATGTGGCGCAGCTGGTGGTGGCGATGGCGGCCCTCCCCCCGGGGGTCAACATCCCGTCGGTCACGGTGATGCCGAGCGCCATGCCGTACAACGCCGGCCGGGGCTAGGTGTCTGACGGTTCCCGCCTGCGGTCCGGCGCCGGGGCGTGTGCCGGCGCCGGGGCGGCGGGGTCGGGAAGGCCCGCGACATACGCCTCGATCTCGACGCCCGGACCGAGCCTGCCGTACAGCTCCCAGGCGATCATGCGGTGCAGGCCGTCGAGATGGGTCAGCCCGTCCGCCCGCAGCAGCCCTTGGTAGTCGGTGCTGCCGATGGCCGGGACGCTCAGGAAGACCGGGGTGAAGGGGGCCTCGGCCTGGCGGCGCAGCTTGCGGGCGCAGGAGGGGTTCAGCCCGTTGTAGCCGCCGCCGATCCCACGCAGCCGGACCACTGCTTCGGCAACGGTCATCCCGGTCGCGGGGACGAGCTCCAGCTCGCCGCCCTCGCCGAGGTGCCAGGGCAGCACGGTGTCCAGCACGTCCGCGCGGTCGAGCAGGACCCGCCCCCAGCCGCCGAACATCCCCTCGGCGGTGAGCAGATGCGCGTCGCCGTCGCTGTTGGAGTTGTCCTCGTGCTCCCTGTCCACCGGGTGGTCCCGCCGGTAGCGGCCGAGTACGGTATCGAAATCGATCCGGTCGAGAATTCTCATCGGGCGGCAGATCCATTCGTTGTCGGGCGGGTCGGGTGCGGATACGGGTGCGGCGTTTCGGATTTCCTTCAGCTCGGCCGAACGTATTCCGTGAAGTGTCGCTCGGCGAACAGCTCGGGCCACCGGCCGCCGTCCAGTCCGAGCTCCCGGCCGCGGGCCAGCAGGTGCCGCCAGTAGGGCTTCACCGGCGGCCAGCTGACGCCGCACTGACAGTACGAGCTGTCCACCATGTACCGCTCGCGGCGCTGACCTGCGGGTGAGGGGCGCCGGGCGTGGAAGAGCGCCGAGTGGAGGAGGACGGTGGAGCCGGCCGGAAGTTCCTCGATCACCACCTCGCCGGGGAGTTCGACGGTGCCGAGATGGGCTCTCGCGCGCTTTCCGGCCACCTCCCGGTGTGAGCCGGGCAGGACGGCGAGCGCACCCACCGTCCGGTCGAGTCCGCCGAGATAGTGCAGGGCGTGGATCATGATTTTCGAGCGGTCGGCCAGCGGGCCCTGTTCGTAGTCGTGGTGCCATTCCTTGCCGGCCGCCCCCGGAGCCTGGCGATTGCTGTGCATGTGGTGGAAGACGAACTCCGGACCGACCAGCCGGGATATTATCGATAGCAGTGGCGGGTATCCGGCCAGTTCACCGTGGGCGGTCAGCTCTATCTCCAGGAGGCCTGGGGTCCCGGACGGCTCCGGGTCGAGGCAGGCCGCGATCGAGCGGTCCCGAAGGCCGGAGTCCACCCATCGGTCGACCTCCGGCTCCAGCCGTCCGACCAGTTCCGCCGGAAGAAATCCGGGAAGTACCAGAAAGCCGAGCTCGAAAAAGTCCGCGACCTGATCGGATTCGAGCGCAAGGGTGCCTTGGTTGTCCATTCTCCGGGCTCCCGCAGGGTTGTCTGTACCGTCGGCCTCCCTGGTCAGCGGCCATGGCGGCGGCCGAGCAGGAAAGCCCTGGGAACGTCTTGCGATGAGCGGTTGCGCGCTCGCGTTACCCGGCGCGCCACCTGAATTCCACCGAACAGATACTAGGAATATCCCGGAATCCCCGGACCCATGCGGCACGCCGGGACAATGACCGGATGTCTTCGCTCTGGCCGGGATCCATCCGGATCCGTTTGGACATCCGAATGTCCGGGCGGATCCGGGGACAACGGATTCACCCGAACGGCTCCGCGAAAACGGAACCCGCCCGGCGCAATTGACGAGCGCCCCCGACCGGCCCTCCCGCCGGGCGGGCGGGGGATTCGGGGGCGCTCGGACCCGGCGGGGCCGGGCTCAGCGGCGCGCGGCCGCCTTGGCCGGGCGGCGGCTGACGCTCACCACCAGGCAGACGCCGGCGACCACGATCGCCCCGCCCGCCAGGGTGGGGCCGGTCAGCGGCTCGGCCAGGACCAGCCACCCGAGCAGGACCGCGACCACCGGGTTGACGTACGCGTAGGTGGCGACCAGGGTCAGCGGCGCGGACTTCAGCAGCCAGGCGTAGGCGGTGTACCCGACCAGCGAGCCGGCCAGCACCAGGTAGCCGAGCGCCATCCAGGACCGGCCGGACACCTCGGCGAGGTCCAGCCCGTGCTCCTCGCCGCGCGCCAGCCCGATCAGCACATTGCCCAGCCCGCCCGCGAGCATCTGGTAGGCGCTGGCCGCGAGCACACTGGCCGGCATCGGGATCCGCTTGGCGGCGAACGACCCGGCCGACCAGGTCAGCGTGGCGCAGATCACCGCGATCACCCCGACCGGGGCGATGTCCCCGCCGATCGCGGGCGCGGAGAGCACCACCAGCCCGGCCAGCCCGAGCAGCACACCGGCCAGCTCGACGGGCCTCGGGCGCTCGCCGACGGTGGCCGTCAGCAGCACCATCCACAGCGGCACCGCGGCCACCAGCAGTGCGGCCAGCCCGGACGGGATGGAGTTCTCCCCGAGCACCACCAGCCCGTTGCCGCCGGTCAGCAGCAGTCCGCCGACCAGCGCCGAGGATCCCAACTGCGGCAGGGTCACCCGGAGTTCGGCCGGCCCTCGGCGGACGGCGACGAAGCCGGCCAGCAGCAGTCCGGCACACAGGAACCGCGCCCCGGCGGACAGGAACGAGGGCATCGTCTCCAGCGCGATCCGGATCGCCAGATAGGTCGACCCCCACACCACGTACACCAGCGCCAGCGCCACCCACACCGCCCCGCCAAGCCTGGCGGGCGCCGGAACGGCATCGCGGGGGGCCACCCCGGAACGAGGTGAGGCTGGTGCTGTCATGTGTGTCCCCCTAGAACGGTACTGGCATGCTACCGCCATGACAGCGCATCAACGGCCCGGGGGCCACCGGGTATCACCAGGCGGTACGGCGGACGTACCGTGGGCGCATGCCCGCCGAGCCGCCCGAGAGCCTGCCGATCTTCGTCTACGGGACGCTGCGCACCGGCGGGCACAACCACGCCGCCCACCTGGCCGGACACTGTGCGGCGGTCCGTCCCGCGGTGCTGGAGGGGGCGGCGCTGCACGAGGGCCCGGGCTTCCCGTACGCGGTGCCGGACCGGGAGCGCCGGATCACGGGTGAGCTGATCACCGTGCACCCCGGCGCCTACGCCGGCGTGCTGGCCGCGCTCGACCGGCTGGAGGAGTGCCTGGCGGACGGCACCGGGCTGTACGTCCGGCGGCGGATGGCCGTCCGGCCCGTCGCGCGGCCGGGCGAGGGCCGGGTGGACGCCTGGGCCGACCCGGGCGCAGGCCCGGTGGACGCCTGGGTCTACCTGGCCGGCCCGGCCGCCGCCGCCCGGCTGCGCACCCGCCCGGCGCTCATCCGCTCCGGGGACTGGACCCGTCGCTGAGGCCCGCGGCAGGGCGCCCGGTCAGGCTTGCCGACGCCCGGTCAGGGTTTGCCGACGCCCACGGCGATCCGGTCGCCGAGCGCCCGGTCGACGTTGCGCCAGTACTGCACCGCCCGCTCCAGCACCGGATCGCCGACCCCGGCCTTCAGGTGGCCCACCACGTTGGAGACCAGCCGGTCGCGGGCCGCGTCGTCCAGCACCTGCCGGACCATCGTGCCCGCCTGCCCCCAGTCGTCGTCCTCGGCGTGCAGCGAGTACGCCTCGCGCACCATCTCGCCGGAGCTCTGCCACCCGGCGGCCGGGTCGTCGTAGCTCTGCGCGCGCGCCGCCGGCCCGCCCTTGGAGTTGGGCGCGTACGGCGCCGCGGTACGCGCCGGGTCGAACCGCATCGGGCCGTCCTTGGCGTACGAGTGCACCGGGACGTGCGGCCGGTTCGGCGGCAGCTGGGCGTAGTTGGGCCCGATCCGGTACCGGTGGGTGTCGGGGTAGGAGAAGATCCGGCCGAGCAGCATCTTGTCCGGCGAGACGCTGATCCCGGGCACCAGAGAGGCCGGCTCGAAGGCGGCCTGCTCGATGTGGACGAAGTAGTCCTCGGGGTTGCGGTTGAGGGTCATCCGCCCGACCCTGATCAGCGGGAAGTCCCCGTGCGGCCACACCTTGGTCAGGTCGAAGGGGTTGAACCGGTAGCCGGGCGCCTGGTCGAACGGCATCACCTGGACGTACAGCGTCCAGGACGGGTGGTCGCCGCCCTCGATGGCGTTCCAGAGGTCCTGCCGGTGCAGGTCCGGGTCGGAGCCGGCCAGCCGGTCCGCGTCGGCCTGGGTGAGGTGGTCGACGCCCTGGTCGGCCTTGAAGTGGTACTTGACCCAGAACCGCTCGCCGCTCCCGTTGATCCACAGATAGGTGTGCGAGCCGTAGCCGTTCATATGGCGGTAGGACTTCGGGATGCCGCGGTCGCCCATCAGCCAGGTGACCATGTGCGCGGACTCCGGCGAGAGCGTCCAGAAGTCCCACTGCATGTCGTGGTCGCGCAGGCCGTTGTCGGTGCGGCGCTTCTGCGAGCGGATGAAGTCCTGGAACTTGATCGTGTCGCGGACGAAGAAGACCGGCGTGTTGTTGCCGACCAGGTCGTAGTTGCCGTCCTCGGTGTAGAACTTCAGCGCGAACCCGCGCGGGTCGCGCCAGGTGTCCGGGCTGCCCTGCTCACCGGCCACGGTCGAGAAGCGGGCCAGCATCTCGCTGCGCCGGCCCGGCTGGAAGAGCGTCGCCCTGGTGTACCGGCTGACGTCCTCGGTGGTCTCGAAGACCCCGTACGCACCGGCCCCCTTGGCGTGCACCACCCGCTCGGGAATCCGTTCGCGGTTGAACTGGGCCATCTTCTCGATCAGGTAGTGGTCGTGGAGCAGGATCGGGCCGTCCCGGCCCACCGTGAGCGAGTGCTCGTCGCTCGCCACCGGGACGCCGGCGTTGTTGGTGGTGGGCGGGACCGCTGACTCGGACATGCTGTCCTCCGTTGCGTGCCGACTCCCCCTGGTTCCCCCGGACTCCCCTGGACTCCCCCGGACGACGCTAACCCCGCTCGCCGGGGCATGCACCCTGGCCAGGGGGGTTCCGCGGACCGCCAGGTAGGCTGCCCCGGCCACGCCTTCGCCGGCCGGGACACCGACCGGCACACCGGCCGGGCGCCGGCCAGGTGCCCGCCGAAGACCGACCGCCCACCGACCGAGGAGCCCCCGGTGCCCGAGCTGCCACCGCCGATCACCGTCGTCGGGATCGGCGCCGACGGCTGGCCCGGCCTCGCCGGCACCGCGCGGGCGGCGCTGCGGGCGGCCGAGGTGGTGATCGGCGGACCGCGCCAGCTGGCCCTGCTCCCCGCCGACGAGGTCGCCGCCGAACGGGTGCCCTGGCCGTCCCCGCTGCGCCCGGCCGTCCCCGGGCTGCTCGCCGGACACGCCGACCGCCGGGTGGCGGTGATGGCCAGCGGCGACCCGATGTTCTACGGCATCGGCCGCACCCTCGCCGAGACCGTCGGCCCCGACAGGCTGCGGGTCCTGCCGCACCCCTCCTCCGTCTCCTACGCCTGCGCCCGGCTCGGCTGGCCGCTGGACGCCGCCGAGGTGGTCAGCCTGGTCGGCCGGCCGCTGGACACCCTGGCGCTCGCCCTGCACCCCGGCCGCCGGCTGCTCGTCCTCGGCGCCGACGCGCAGACCCCCGCCGCCGTCGCCGCGCTGCTCACCGCGCGCGGCTTCGGCACCGCCCGGCTGCACGTGCTGGAACAGCTCGGCGGCCCCGCCGAGCGGCGGCTGGACGGCCCGGCGGACGGCTGGCCGCACCCGGCGGGCGACCCGCTGAGCGTCATCGCCGTCGAGCTCGGCGAGGGCCCGCGGACCTCCCTCGTCCCCGGCCTGCCCGACACCGCCTACGAGAGCGACGGCCAGCTGACCAAGCGGCACGTCCGCGCCGCCACCCTGGCCACCCTCGCCCCCTCCCCCGGCGAGCTGCTCTGGGACGTCGGCGGCGGCTCCGGCTCGATCGCCGTCGAGTGGCTGCGCGCCCACCGCGACTGCCGGGCGGTCACCGTCGAGCGGGACGCCGTCCGCGCCGGGCGGATCACCCGCAACGCGGCCGCACTCGGCGTGCCCCGGCTGCAGGTGGTCACCGGGGCCGCCCCCGCCGCGCTGGCCGGCCTGCCCACCCCCGACGCGGTGTTCATCGGCGGCGGGCTCACCGCGCCCGGCCTGCTGGACACCTGCTGGGCGGCGCTGCCGCCGGGCGGCCGACTGGTCGCCAACACCGTGACCCTGGAGTCCGAGGCGCTGCTCACCGAGTGGTACCGGCGGCACGGCGGTGAGCTGCTGCGGCTCGCCGTCGCCCACGCCGTCCCGGTCGGCGGCTTCACCGGCTGGCGCCAGGCGATGCCGGTCACCCAGTGGTCCGCCGTCAAACCTTCGACCGATCCAGGAGCGAGCTCGTGACCGTCCACTTCATCGGAGCCGGCCCGGGCGCCGCCGACCTGATCACCCTGCGCGGCCAGCGGATCCTCGCCCGCGCCGAGGTCTGCCTGTACGCGGGCAGCCTGGTGCCGCGCGAGCTGCTGGACGAGTGCCCGCCCGGCGCCCGGCTGATCGACACCGCGCAGCTCAACCTGGACCAGATCGTCGCCGAGCTGGTCGCCGCCCACGAGGCCGGGCAGGACGTGGCCCGGCTGCACTCCGGCGACCCGTCCGTGTTCAGCGCCGTCGCCGAGCAGATGCGCCGCCTCGACGCGGCCGGCGTCCCGTACGAGGTGGTCCCCGGCGTGCCGGCCTTCGCCGCCGCCGCGGCCGCGCTCAAGCGCGAGCTGACCGTGCCGACCGTCGGCCAGACCGTCATCCTGACCCGGATCGCCAAGCGGGCCACCCCGATGCCCGAGGGCGAGGACCTGGCCACCCTCGGCCGCAGCGGCGCCCTGCTGGTGCTGCACCTGGCCGCCGGGTACGTGGACGACGTGGTCGAGCAGCTGCTGCCGCACTACGGCGCCGACTGCCCGGCCGCCGTGGTCGCGATGGCCAGCCGCCCGGACGAGCTGGTGCTGCGCGGCACCCTCGCCGACATCGCCGGGCAGCTGAAGGCCAGCGGCGTGGTCCGCACCGCGGTGATCATCGTCGGACGCACGCTCGCCGCCGAGCAGTTCCGCGACAGCCACCTCTACTCGGCGGACCGCGAGCGCCCGCACGAGCCCTGCGGGGCGTGATGCGCCACCTGCTCGTCCTCGGCGGCACCACGGAGGCGCGGGCGCTGGCCGCGGCGCTGGCCGCCGCACCGCTGCGGGTCACCAGCTCGCTCGCCGGGCGGGTGGCCGAGCCCCGGCTGCCCGTCGGCGAGGTCCGGATCGGCGGCTTCGGCGGACCGGACGGGCTCGCCGCCTGGCTGCGCGCCGAGCGGGTGGACGCCGTCGTGGACGCCACCCACCCGTTCGCCGCCGCCATGTCGCACAACGCCGCCCTGGCCGCCGAGGCGACCGGCGTCCCGCTGCTGGCCCTGCGCCGCCCCGGCTGGACGCCGGTGGACGGCGACCGCTGGCACCGGGTCGGCTCGCTCGACGAGGCGGCCGCACTGCTGCCCGCCCTCGGCCGGCGGGTCTTCCTGACCAGCGGCCGCCAGGGCATCGGGGCCTTCGCCCACCTCGACGGCCTGCACTTCCTGGCCCGTTCGGTGGACGCACCCGAGCCGCCGATGCCCGCCGCCACCGAAGTCCTGCTGGACCGGGGGCCGTTCACCCTGGACGGCGAGCGGGCCCTGCTGCGCGGACACCGGATCGACGTCCTGGTCACCAAGGACAGCGGCGGCGCCGCCACCGCCCCCAAGCTCACCGCCGCACGCGAACTCGGCCTGCCCGTGGTGATCGTGGAACGCCCGCCGGTGCCGCCCGGCGTCCCGGTCGCCGAGGACGTGGCGGCCGCGGTGGACTGGCTCGCCGCACGCGGTCCCACCCTCCGATAAACCGGACGACGGCCCGGCCCGGCGCTGCCATCATGGCCCGATGAGAGACGAGCAGCGCACCCGCACCGAGCAGACCGCCGACGAACGCGCCACCCTGGTGAGCTTCCTGGACTTCCAGCGCGACACGCTCGCCATGAAGTGCACCGGGCTGACCACCGAACAGCTCCGCGAGCGGGTCCTCCAGCCGTCCGCGCTCTCCCTGCTCGGCATCGTCCGCCACCTCGCCGAGGTCGAACGCGGCTGGTTCCGCAACGTCTTCGCCCACGAGGACCGGCCCGCGTTCTGGAAGCACCCGGACGACTCCTTCGCCGAGTTCGACGTCGCCGAGGCCGACCCCGACGAGGCCTTCGCCGTCTGGCGCGGCGAGTGCGACCACGCCCGGGAACTCGTCGCCGCCGCCGAGTCGTTGGACGTCCTCGGACACCACCGGGACGAGGCCTTCTCGCTCCGCTGGATCCTCACCCACATGATCGAGGAGTACGCCCGCCACAACGGCCACGCCGATCTGCTCCGCGAGCACCTCGACGGCGTGACCGGGGAGTAGCCAGGCCCGCACCCAACAAGGGAGAGCCGATGCACACCCGTCAGAAGGACCACGAAACCCCCGGGCCCGTGGAGCCGTGGAACGAGATCACGCCCGGGCTGTGGATGGGCGGGCACTACACCACCCCGCCCGGCCGCGCCCTCGAACCGGTCGTGGTGGACCGGGAGTTCGACCTGGTGGTCAGCCTCTTCACACGCTCCGGGCACGGGCCGGCACGCGAGGTGGAGCACCTGGTCCAGGAGATCCCCGACGGGCCCCTCGACCCCGAGCAGCTGCGGACCGCGTGGGAGGCGGCGACGCACACCGCCGAGGCCGTCCGCCAGGGGCGCAGCGTCCTGGTGCGCTGCCACTCCGGGTACAACCGCTCCGGGCTCGTGGTCGCCCGGGCCCTCGTGGAGCTCGGCCACCGGGCCGACCGGGCCGTCGCGCTGGTGCGCGAACGGCGCTCGCCGTGGGCGCTGAACAACTCGCTGTTCGTGGACTACCTGACCGCCGGGCTGGAGGTCGTCGAGCCGCCGCCGGCCGGCCTCGACGGGTGAGGCCGGCCGGCGGGGGCTGTCAGATGTCGCGGAAGGTCTCGATCTGGGCGCCGATCGAGTTGAGGCGCTCGGCGAGGTCCTCGTAACCGCGGTTGATGACGTACACGTTGCGCAGCACCGAGGTGCCCTTGGCGGCGAGCATCGCGAGCAGGATCACCACGGCCGGGCGCAGCGCGGGCGGGCAGACCATCTCGGCGGCGCGCCAGCGGGTGGGGCCCTGGACGAGCACCCGGTGCGGGTCGAGCAGCTTGATGTCCGCGCCGAGGCGGGTGAGTTCGGTCAGGTAGATGGCGCGGTTGTCGTACACCCAGTCGTGGATCATCGTGGTGCCGTGTGCGGCCGCGGCGATCGCGGCGAAGAACGGCACGTTGTCGATGTTGATGCCGGGGAAGGGCATCGGGTGGATGGTGTCGATCGGGGCGGTCAGCTTGGAGGGCCGCACGGTGAGGTCGACGAGCCGGGTGTAGCCGTTGTGGGCGCGGTACTCGGGGGTGCGGTCGTAGTCGAGGCCCATCCCCTCCAGCACGGCGAGCTCGATCTCCAGGAACTCGATCGGCACCCGGCGGATCGTCAGCTCGGAGGAGGTGACGACGGCGGCGGCGAGCAGGCTCATCGCCTCCACCGGGTCCTCGGCGGGGGTGTAGTCGACGTCGCAGGTGATCTGGGGGACACCGTGCACGGTGAGGGTGGTGGTGCCGATGCCCTCGATCCGCACCCCCAGCCGCTCCAGGAAGAAGCAGAGGTCCTGGACCATGTAGTTCGGGGAGGCGTTGCGGATGACGCTGACGCCGTCGTGCCGGGCGGCGGCGAGCAGGGCGTTCTCGGTCACGGTGTCGCCGCGCTCGGTCAGCACGATCGGCCGGTCCATCGGGGCGCCGGGCTGGACGGAGGCGTGGTAGGCGCCGGCGGTGGTGGCGACCTCCAGGCCGAAGCGGCGCAGCGCGGTCAGGTGCGGCTGGACGGTGCGGGTGCCGAGGTCGCAGCCGCCGGCGTAGGGGATGGCGAAGCGCTCGGCGCGGTGCATCAGCGGGCCGAGGAACATCAGCACGCTGCGGGTGCGGCGGGCGGCCTCGACGTCCATGGCGGCGATGTCGAGCTCGGCGGGCGGGGTGAGTTCGAGGTCGCGGCCGTCGTTGGTCCAGCGGCTCTTCACCCCGATGCTGGTGAGCACCTCGAGGATCCGGTAGACCTCCTCGATCCGGGCGACCTGGCGGATCGTGGTGCGGCCGGTGGTGAGCAGCGAGGCGCAGAGGATGGCGACGCAGGCGTTCTTGCTGCTGCGGACGTCGATGGCGCCGGAGAGGCGGGTGCCGCCGGCGACCCGCAGGTGCATCGGTCCGGCGTAGCCGAGGGAGACGATCTCGCTGTCAAGGGCCTCGCCGATCCTTGCGATCATCTCAAGGCTGACATTCTGCTTGCCCTGTTCGATCCGGTTGACCGCGCTCTGGCTGGTGCCGAGGGCTTCGCCGAGCTGGGCCTGGGACCAGCCGCGGTGCTGACGCGCGGTACGGATGAGGGTGCCGATACGGGTGAGGTAGTCGCCTGTCACCCGGCAGACCATATCTCATGCTTGAGATAGCGCCAGAACCCAGGGGTGATATTGCACCGCATTTGTCCGTTTCTGCTCCCGATTGACGAGCCATCGGCACATCACCGCCACACTCCCGTTACGGTCCACGCGGGTACCGGGCACGCCCTGCGGCCCCTACGGCCCCAGCGGCTCCGCCCGGCCGACGATCGTGCCCGCCCGGTCGATGCAGATGACGTCCACGGTGACCGGCGAGCCGACCAGCACCCCGAGGGCGGTGGCGCGGGCGGCCTCGGCGACGAGGTCGCCGAGCGGGACCGAGGCGGCGCGGCAGCGCTGGATCGCCTCCAGAGCGGTGTTGGCCGCCGCGACCGCCGCGACCAGCTCCGGCCCGGCGCCCCCGGTGCGGGCCAGTTCGGCCAGGTGGCCCGGGTCGACCTGGGAGCGGGCCGAGTGCAGGTCCAGGTGGCCGGCGGCGAGTTTGGAGAGCTTGGCGAAGCCGCCCGCGATGGTCAGGCGCGGCACCGGATGGCGCTTCAGGTACTTGAGCACCGCCCCCGCGAAGTCGCCCATGTCGAGCAGCGCGTCCTCGGGCAGGCCGTGCACGGCGACGGCCGTCCTCTCCGAGGTCGATCCGGTGCAGCCGGCGACATGGGTGCGCCCGGCGGCTCTGGCCACGTCGATGCCGCGCCGGATGGAGTCGATCCAGGCGGAGCAGGAGTAGGGGACGACGATCCCGGTGGTGCCGAGGATGGACAGGCCGCCGAGGATGCCGAGGCGCGGGTTCCAGGTGGACCGGGCGATCTCCTCGCCGTGGTCGACGGAGACCTCCACGACGACGTCCCCGCCGTCGCCGAACTCCGCCGCCACCTCGGCGACCGCGTCCCGGATCATCTGCCGGGGCACCGGGTTGACGGCCGGCTCGCCGACGGCCAGCGGCAGCCCGGCCTTGGTGACCGTCCCGACCCCCGGCCCGGCCCGGAACACCACCCCGCTGCCCGGCTCGCCCGCCCACACCGTGGAGCGGATCAGCGCGCCGTGCGTCACGTCGGGATCGTCCCCGGCGTCCTTCACCACGCCGGCCATCGCCCGGCCGTCGGACCGCTCCTCCGTGGCCAGTGCGAACCCGGGCCGCTGCCCCTTCGGCAGGGTGATCACCACCGGATCGGGGAAGGCGCCGGTCAGCAGCGCCTGGTACGCGGCCTTGGTCGCGGCCGTCGCGCAGGCGCCGGTCGTCCAGCCGTGCCGCAGCCCGCTACTCCTCAGCTGTCCGGCCCGCCCACCGACCTCGCCCATCACCGCACCGCTTCCCGTCGCACCGACACCTGACACCTGAATTCCGACGCCGGACACCTCCCCGGCGCCCCCATGCTCCCCCGCGGCCCCGCCCGCCGCGGAACCGGGGCGCTCCGCGCCGCGAGCGCTTCGCCGACGTGGTCGACCGCGCGGAGCGGGACGAGCCGACGGTCATCACCCGGCGCGGCCGCGAGGTCGCCGCCGTCGTGCCGATAGCGCTGCTGCGCGAGTACCGCCAGTGGGAGGAGCGCGAGCTGGTGCGCCTCGTCGAGGAGCGCCGCGACGAGCCCACCTACTCGCTGGAAGAGGTCATGCGCGAGACCCTGGCCAGGCCCGAGTGAAGTACAGCACCCGCTTCACCGAGTCCGCCCGCGGCGAACTCCGCAAACTGCCCAGGTCCACGGCCGTTCTCGTCCTGCGCAAACTGGCCGAGCTGGAGCAGGACCCGTACGGCTTCCACACCACGGCTCCGGTCGGCTCGCCCGAGCACCGGCGGCTTCGGGTCGGCGACCACCGGGTGGTCCACACCGTCGACGGCGGGCGGCTCGTCGTCCTGGTGATCCGCGTCGGGCACCGGTCCGAGGTCTACCGCGGCTGAGGGCTACCGCGGCTGAGGCCTTCCGCGCTCGGGGTGGCGGGCCCGGGAGGACCGGTCGGTCGGCCTCCCGGGCGCTCGGCCGCGCGCCGGGGTCAGGCCTGCGGGTAGCGGCGGGGGGTCCAGACGACCTGGGTGCCGTTGCCGCGTTCGACGGCCTGGGTCTGCGAGGAGCCGATCAGCAGGATGGTCCGCATGTCGACCTCGGCGGGGTCGAGCTCCCCGAGGCGGACAGTGCGGACCCGCTCGGTCGGGCCGCCGACGTCGCGGGCCATCACCACCGGGGTCGCCTCGTCCCGGTACTCCAGCAGGAGGTCGCGGGCGCGGCCGACCTGGGTGGTGCGGGACTTCGAGCCGGGGTTGTAGAGCGCGAGCACGAGGTCGGCCTCGGCGGCGGCGCGCAGCCGCTTGGCGACGGCCTCCCAGGGCTTGAGCCGGTCGGAGAGCGAGACCACCGCGTAGTCGTGGCCGAGCGGGGCGCCCGCCCGGGACGCGGCCGCGTGGGCCGCCGTCATGCCCGGGACGATCCGCACCGGGACGTCCCGGTAGCCGTCCTCGCAGGCGACCTCCAGGACGGCGGTGGCCATCGCGAAGACGCCCGGGTCGCCGGAGGAGACCACCGCGACCCGGTGGCCGCGGCGGGCCAGGTCGAGCGCGAACTCGGCGCGCTCGGACTCGACCTTGTTGTCCGAGCCGTGCCGCTGCTGGCCCGGCCGGACCGGCACCCGGTCCAGGTAGGTGGTGTAGCCGACCAGGTCGGTGGCGGCGGCGAGGGCGCCGCGCGCCTCGGGGGTGAGCCAGAGCGGGCCGGCCGGGCCGGTGCCGATGACGGTGACGCTGCCGGGGCCGTCCGGGTCCGGCTCCGGGGTGTGCAGCGGCGCGACCTTGCTGGGCAGCACGACGACCGAGAAGTAGGGGACGGTCCCGGCCTCGACGGAGGCCAGCGGCACGACGCGCTCGCCCTCCATGAAGGCCCGCTCGACGTACTGGGCGTCGGCCAGCCGCCCGGCCCGCTCCAGGGCGCGGCGGACGGCCGGGAAGGTACGGCCGAGCTTCATGATCACGGCGGAGTCGGCGGAGGCGATCCGGGCGGTCAGCTCCTCCTCGGGCAGGGTCCCGGGGATGACGGTGAGCGTCTCCTCGGCCTCGGTGAGCGGCTGCCCGAGCCGGGCGGCGGCGGCGCTGACGGACGTCACGCCGGGGACCACCTCGGTCGGGTACCGGTGCGCGAGGCGCTTGTGCATGTGCTGGTAGGAGCCGTAGAAGAGCGGATCCCCCTCCGCCAGCACGACGACGTCGCGGCCGGCGTCCAGGTGGGCCGCCAGCCGGGCGGCGGCCTCCTCGTAGAAGTCGTCCAGCGCGCCCCGGTAGCCACCGGGGTGGTCGGTGGTCTCGACCGTGATCGGGTAGACCAGCTTCTCCTCGACCTGACCGCCCGTCAGGTACCGCTCGGCGATGGACCGGGCGATCGAGCGACCGTGCCGCGCACTGTGGTAGGCCACCACGTCGGCCTTGCCGATGAGTTCGGCGGCGCGGACGGTGACCAGCGACGGGTCGCCGGGGCCGAGTCCGACCCCGTACAGCCGACCCGTGGCCGTCTGGTTCTCCGTCACTCTTCCTCACTCGCAATCGCGTTGACGGCGGCGGCGGCCATCGCGCTGCCCCCGCGCCGGCCGCGCACCACCAGGTGCTCCAGACCGGACGGGTGCACGGCCAGGGCCTCCTTGGACTCGGCGGCGCCGATGAAGCCCACCGGGACGCCGATCACCGCGGCCGGGCGCGGGGCGCCCGCCTCGATCATCTCCAGCAGCCGGAACAGCGAGGTCGGCGCGTTGCCGACGGCGACCACCGCGCCCTCCAGCCGGGGCAGCCACAGCTCCATCGCGGCGGCGCTGCGGGTGTTGCCCATCTTGCGGGCGAGCTCCGGCACCGACGGGTCGGTGAGGGTGCAGACCACCTCGTTGTCGGCGGGCAGCCGCTTGCGGGTGACGCCGCTGGCGACCATGTTCACGTCGCAGAGGATCGGCGCCCCGGCGTGCAGCGCCGCACGGGCGGAGGCGACCACGCCCGGCGAGTACACCAGGTCCTCGACCAGGTCGGTCATGCCGCAGGCGTGGATCATCCGCACCGCGACCTGGGCGACGTCCGCGGGCAGCGCGGCCAGGTCGGCCTCGGCGCGGATGGTGGCAAAGGACTGGCGGTAGATGGACGCGCCGTCCCTCTCGTACTCGATCACTTCGTGGTCCTCCTGGCCTCGGCGACCGCCTCGGCCATCTCCTCGTTCGTCACGTCCAGGGCGGTGCCCCGCCCCGGTTGGGCGGACTGCACCGCCACCCGGTATCCCTGCCCGGTCGCCAGCACGTCGACCCACCGCCCGGCCGGGTGGCCGCAGCGGCGCTCGCAGCCCGACCAGTGCACCGGCAGGCCGCCGGTCCCGGCCGCCTCCAGCGCCCGGGCCGCGTCGGCCCGGACGTCGGCCAGGGAGGACCCGCAGCCGGGCAGCCCGGTGCAGGCGGTGGCCCGCTCCCACGCGGCCCCGGGCGCGGTCCGGAAGCCGGCCGCCGCCAGGTCCGCGAGCCGCTCGGCACGGGCGCCGGGCAGCACCACCCCGCGCCACGGGGTGAGCCGCAGCTCCCCCTCGGCGGCGTCGACCAGCACCCGCCACTGCGCGGCCGGGGCCGCGCCGAAGCGCTGGGCGACCGACAGGCCGCCGGGTACCGCGCCGAGCGCCGGCGGCGCACCGGCGAACGCCGGCAGCTCCACCGGGCCGGGCGCCAGCAGGTCGGGGACCTCCCGCAGGTGCCACGCCTGCCGGCCGCTGGTGCGCAGCGCGTCCAGGAAGTCCCGGGCGGCTGCGAGTGCGGCGTCCACGGCCTGTTCGGCGGGGACGGGCCGGGCGGTGGCGGACCGGCCGAGGCGCAGCAGGGCGGCGCCGTCCGGGCCTGCGATCAATGTCACATCGGCGTTCAGCGCGGCCACGTCGCCGCGTCCGTCGTCCAGTGCGAACAGGAACTTGCCGGAGAGGGCGGCCGCCCACGGGCTCGCGCACAGCTTCGCGTCCAGCTCGCGCGCCCAGGCCTGGACGTCGGCGAGGCCGCCGGCGGGGCCGGGTGAGGCGACGATGTTGCGGACCCGCTCGTGGGTGTCCGAGGGCAGCAGTCCGACCGCCCGCAGCCGCTCGCCGAGTTCGGCGCCGCAGTGCGAAGCGAGGCCGCGCAGCTGGACGTTGCCGCGCGAGGTGATCTCCAGGCCGCCGTCGCCGAGCGCCTGCGCGGCGTCGGCCAGCGCCAGCGCCTGACGTGTCGTCAGCAGCCCGCCGGGCAGCCGGACCCGGGCCAGTGCGCCGTCGTCGGCCTGGTGCAGGCGCAGGGCGCCTGGGCAGGCGTCGGCGCGCCCCCGGTCGGGCACGGCGGCGCCCGGCGCGGTGGCGTCGGGTGTCGGTGGCATGGCCGCGAGCATACAGATGATCCGATCGGTTGCCGCCGTACCCCGGATCACACTCCCGACCGCTCTCCCCCAGGTCAGCCGTACCCCGTACGATGCTGCCGGGCGGCCCCCGCGGGCCGCCCGCACGCCAGCGACGGCGCAGGGGAGGAAGCCGGTGCAAACCCGGTGCGGTCCCGCCACTGTGACCGCGGTTCACCGGAGCTCCGGGGAGCCGCGGGAGCCAGGAACTCCTGCCGTCCTCCACCGGCCCGGGGCGCGGACCCCGAGGAAGGCTTGACGCCATGCGCCGCCGCATGCCCGCGACCCCGCTGTCGCAGGTGCCCCCACCTGTGACCCCGCCGTCGCACGTGCCCACACCCGCGACCCCGCCGTCGCTCGTGCCCATGCCCGCCATCGAGGCCGGGAGGGCCTTCGCATGATCCTGCTGCTGTCGACGTCCGACACCGACCTGCTCAGTGCCCGCGCCGCCGAGGGGCCGGTCCGCTACCGCCTCGGCAACCCGGCCCGGCTGACCCCCGAGGACCTGCCCGCCCTGCTGGAGGGCACCGAGCTGGTCGTGGTCCGGCTGCTCGGCGGCCGCCGCGCCTGGCAGGAGGGCCTGGACGCGCTGCTGGCCGGCCCCCGCCCGGTCATCGTGCTGACCGGCGAGCAGGCCCCCGACGCCCAGCTGATGGAGCTGTCCACCGTCCCGGCCGGCATCGCCGCCGAGGCGCACGCCTACCTCGCCCACGGCGGCGCGGCCAACCTGGCCGAGCTGGGCGCCTTCCTCTCCGACACCGTGCTGCTCACCGGCCACGGCTTCGCCCCGCCGGCCTCCGCCCCCGCCTGGGGCCCGCTGGTCCGCGAGGCCCGGACGGCCGGGGGCCCGACCGTCGCGGTGCTCTACTACCGCGCCCACCACATGAGCGGCAACACCGCCTTCGTCGAGACCCTCTGCCGGGCGATCGAGGACCAGGGCGCGCAGGCGAAGGCCTACTACTGCGCCTCGCTGCGCGGCGCCGAGCCGGAGCTGTTGGCCGAGCTCGGCGCGGCCGACGCCCTGGTCACCACCGTGCTGGCGGCCGGCGGCACCCGCCCGGCCGACGCGCAGGCCGGCGGCGACGAGGAGGCCTGGGACGCGGGCGCGCTGGCCGCGCTGGACCGGCCGATCCTGCAGGCGCTCTGCCTCACCTGGTCGCGCGCCCAGTGGGAGGCCAGCGACGACGGCCTCTCCCCGCTGGACACCGCCACCCAGATCGCCGTGCCCGAGTTCGACGGCCGCCTGATCACCGTCCCGTTCTCCTTCAAGGAGCTGGACGAGGACGGCCTGACCGTCTACGCCGCCGACCCCGAGCGGGCCGCCCGGGTCGCCGGCACCGCCGTGCGGCACGCCCGGCTGCGCCACATCCCGGCCGCCGAGCGCCGGCTCGCGCTGGTGCTGTCCGCGTACCCGACCAAGCACGCCCGGGTCGGCAACGCGGTGGGCCTGGACACCCCGGCCAGCGCGATGCGCCTGCTGGAGCGCCTGCGCGCGGAGGGCATGGACCTCGGCTCGGACCTGCCGGGGCTGGACTCCGTGCCGGAGGGCAAGGACCTGCACGAGGGCGACGCGCTGATCCACGCGCTGATCGCGGCCGGCGGCTACGACCAGGACTGGCTCACCGAGGACCAGCTGGCCCGCAACCCGGTCCGGATCCCGGCCGCCGACTACCGCCGCTGGTACGCCACCCTCCCCGAGGCCCTGCGCACCCACGTCGAGGAGCACTGGGGCCCGGCACCCGGCGAGCTGTACGTGGACCGCTCGCAGAACCCGGACGGCGACATCGTGCTGGCCGCGATCCGTTCCGGGAACCTGCTGGTCCTGATCCAGCCCCCGCGCGGCTTCGGCGAGAACCCGGTCGCGATCTACCACGACCCGGACCTGCCGCCCTCCCACCACTACCTGGCCGCCTACCGCTGGATCGCGGCCGAGCAGGCCGACGGCGGCTTCGGCGCCGACGCGGTGATCCACCTCGGCAAGCACGGCAACCTGGAGTGGCTGCCCGGAAAGACCGCCGCGCTCTCGGCCGAGTGCGGCCCGGACGCCGTCCTCGGCGACCTGCCGCTGATCTACCCGTTCCTGGTCAACGACCCGGGCGAGGGCACCCAGGCCAAGCGCCGCGCCCACGCCACGCTGGTCGACCACCTCGTCCCGCCGATGGCCCGCGCCGACTCCTACGGGGACATCGCGCGCCTGGAGCAGCTGCTCGACGAGCACTCCAACATCGCCGCGATGGACCCGGCCAAGCTGCCCGCGATCCGCGCCCAGATCTGGACGCTGATCCAGGCCGCCAAGCTCGACCACGACCTCGGCCTGGACGAGCGCCCCGAGGACGACGGCTTCGACGACTTCCTGCTGCACGTCGACGGCTGGCTCTGCGAGATCAAGGACGCCCAGATCCGCGACGGCCTGCACGTCCTGGGCCAGGCCCCGGCCGGCACCGACCGGGTCAACATCGTGCTCGCCATCCTGCGCGCCCGGCAGATCTGGGGCGGCGTCAGCGCCCTGCCCGGCCTGCGCGAGGCACTCGGCCTGGACGAGGCCGCGCTGACCCTGGGCGCCACCGACGCCGCCGAGGCACAGGCCCGCGCCCTGGTCGAGGCGATGGAGGCCGAGGACTGGGCTCCGTCGGCGGTCGAGAAGGTCGCCGCCGGGCTGGCCCCGGCCGTCGCCGAGGTGCTCTCCTTCGCCGCCACCCAGGTCGTCCCGCGGCTGGCCGCCACCACCGACGAGCTGGACGCCGTGCTGCACGCGCTCGGCGGCGGTTTCGTCCCGGCCGGCCCGTCGGGCTCGCCGCTGCGCGGGCTGGTCAACGTGCTGCCGACCGGCCGCAACTTCTACTCCGTCGACCCGAAGGCCGTGCCGAGCAAGCTCGCCTGGGAGACCGGGCAGGCCCTTGCGGCGTCCCTGGTCGAGCGCTACCAGGCGGACAACGACGGCGCCTTCCCGCCCTCGGTCGGCCTCTCGCTCTGGGGCACCAGCGCGATGCGCACCGCCGGCGACGACATCGCCGAGGCCTTCGCCCTGCTGGGCGTGCGCCCGGTCTGGGACGAGGCCTCGCGCCGGGTCACCGGCCTGGAGGCGATCGGCCTGGAGGAGCTGGGCCGCCCGCGGATCGACGTCACGCTGCGCATCTCCGGCTTCTTCCGGGACGCCTTCCCGCACGTGGTCGCCCTGCTGGACGACGCGGTGCGCCTGGCCGCCGCCCAGGAGGAGCCCGCCGAGCGGAACTTCGTCCGGGCCCACGTCCAGGCCGACCTCGCCGTCCACGGCGACGAGCGCAAGGCCACCGTCCGGGTCTTCGGCTCCCGCCCGGGCACCTACGGCGCCGGCCTGCTCCAGCTGATCGACAGCCGCGACTGGCGCACCGACGCCGACCTCGCCGAGGTGTACACGGTCTGGGGCGGCTACGCCTACGGGCGCGGCCTGGACGGGCGCCCGGCGCGCGAGGAGATGGAGACCGCGTACAAGCGGATCACCGTGGCCGCGAAGAACACCGACACCCGCGAGCACGACATCGCGGACTCGGACGACTACTTCCAGTACCACGGCGGCATGGTCGCCACCGTCCGCGCGCTCACCGGCAAGGCCCCGACCGCCTACATCGGCGACTCGACCCGCCCGGAGACCGTCCGCACCCGCACCCTGACCGAGGAGGCGGCCCGGGTCTTCCGCGCCCGGGTGGTCAACCCGCGCTGGATCGAGGCGATGCGCCGCCACGGCTACAAGGGCGCCTTCGAGATGGCCGCGACCGTCGACTACCTGTTCGGCTACGACGCCACCACCGGCGTGGTCGCCGACTGGATGTACGAGAGGCTGACCCAGGAGTACGTCCTCGACCCGGTCAACCGCGAGTTCCTGGCCGGTGCCAACCCCTGGGCGCTGCACGGCATCAGCGAGCGGCTGCTGGAGGCGGCGAGCCGGGGACTGTGGGAGCAGCCGGACCCGGCCCTGATCGAGCAGCTCCAGGCCGCGTTCCTGGAGACCGAGGGCGACCTGGAGGGCGAGGAGGGCTGACGCCGGGGCCACGGGTCGACGCCCGGCCGCCCGGCCCGGTCCGCCCCGGCGAGGTCCGGACGGACCGGGCGGACCGGGCGGACCGGGCGGACCGGGCGGACCGGGCGGACCGGGCGGACCGGGCGGACCGGGCGGACCGGGCTGGACACGGCATCGCCCGTTCGGGTGACGCGGCAGCTGGTGGCATTCCCCGCCCAAGCGGACAATACGGGGCATGCCGCTGCGCCCCGCGCCTCCCCTCAGCACCTCCAGCCGGCCCGCGTCCCCGGCCGCCGCGCGCCGCTACCCCGCCCGGGTGGCGGCGCTCGCCGCCGGGGCGGTGCCGGTGCTCGCCTTCCCGGCCCCCGGGCTGGCCGCCCTGGCCTGGGTCGCCCTCGTCCCCGGACTGGTCCTGATGCAGCGGGCGCCCGGCGCACGGGAGGCGGCGGTCCGCGGCTGGTGGTTCGGCGCGGGCTTCATCCTGACCGCGATGTACTGGCTGATCCCGTCCATCGGACCGGCCCTGCCGGTGCTCGCCGTGCTCGTCGGCGCACTGCAGGCGGGGGTCGGGCTGGCGGTGTGGCGGCTGCTGCACCCGCCGCTGACCACCGGCCGGGCACTGGCGGCCCTGGTCGTCGTCCCCGCCGTCTGGCTGACCACCGAGTACGCCCGCTCCTGGCACGCCCTGGGCGGCCCGTGGGCACTGCTCGGCGCCACCCAGTGGCAGCACCCGGCCGTGCTCGCGCTGGCCTCGGCGGGCGGGATCTGGCTGGTCAGCGCCGCCGTCGTGGCCGTCAACACGGGTGTGCTGATCATGCTGACCGCCGCCGGCCGCCGCCCCCGTGCGCTCGCCGCCCTCGCCACCGTGCTGGTGCTGGCGGCCGGGCCGCTGCTGTTCGCCCTGCGGGCGGCCCCCGCACCCGCCGGGACGGCCGTCGTCGCCCTCGTCCAGCCCGGCGTCGTGGACGAGCCGCAGACCCGCTTCGACGCCAGTGCCGAGGCGACCGCCGCGCTGGCCGGCCGGCCGGTCGACCTGGTCGTCTGGGGCGAGAGCAGCACCACCGCGGACCTCGACCGCGACCCGGCGGCCCTGGCCCGGCTGAGCCGGCTGTCCGCCGCCACCGGCGCGATGGTCCTGGCCGGCGAGGACGCCCGCAAGGCCGACGGGCGGATCTCCAAGGACGCGGTGCTCGTCTCCCCGGCCGGCATCGTCGACCGCTACCGCAAGATCCGCCTGGTCCCGTTCGGCGAGTACATCCCGCTGCGCCCGCTGCTCGGCTGGATCGCCGGGGTCAGCAGGGCCGCGGGCGAGAACCGCGCCCCGGGGACGGCCTTCCACCCGCTGCCGGCCACCGGCCGCGGCGGCGACCCGCTGCCGGTCGGCGCCCTGATCTGCTTCGAGTCGGCGTTCCCCGACATGTCCCGGACGGCCGCGCGGGACGGCGCCCGGCTGCTGGTCTACCAGTCCTCGACCTCGACGTTCCAGCGCACCTGGGCGCCCGAGCAGCACGTCTCGCTCGCCGCGATCCGGGCCGCCGAGACCGGCCGCCCGGCCGTCCAGGCCTCGCTCACCGGCGTCTCGGCGGCCTTCGACGCCCAGGGCCGCGAGCTGGCCCGGCTCGGCACCGACCGGACCGGCGCGCTGACCGTCCGGCTGGCGCTCACCGAGCCGGGCGCGCTCACCTGGTACGACCGGGTCGGCGACGTGGTGCCGCTGGCGGCGCTGCTGGTCACGGCCGGCGCGGTGGTCGTCGCGGCCCGGCGCCGCCCCTGAGACGGGCCCTGGCACGTCCGCCCGCGGCCTCAGCCCTCGTGGCCGGCCGAGTAGAGGGCGAACGCAGCGCCGATCGGGTCGCGCAGGACGGCGACCCGCCGGCCGCCCGCCATCGAGACCGGCGGCAGCAGCACGTCGGCGCCGAGGTTCCCGGCCCGGAACGCCGACACGTCCACGTCCGCCACCGCGAAGTACGGCAGCCAGTGCGGCGGCACCTGCGGCGGGAAGCGCTCGTCCATCACCAGCATCCCGCCGAAGTCGAGGCCCGCCAGGCCCCACTGGGTGTAGACCTCGGACGGGTTGACCGTCCAGCCGAGGACCGCCGGGTAGAAGGCGGTGGCGCCCGCGGCATCCCGGGTGAGCAGCTCGACCCAGCCGAGCGCGCCGGGTGCGTTGAGCACCTCGGCACCGGCCAGGGAGCGCCCCTGCCAGAGCCCGAACACCGCGCCGGACGGGTCGGCGGCGATCACGAACCGGCCGAGGTCCAGCGCGTCCGTCGGCTCGACGAGGACGCTCCCGCCCGCCCCGCGGACCAGGGCGGCGGAGGCGTCCGCGTCGGCGACCGCGAAGGAGACCGTCCAGGCCGTCGGCTGGTCCTCCCCCATCAGCGGGGCGACGGCCGCGGCGATCGCCTGGTCCAGCCGCAGGTAGGTGTAGCCGCCGGCCTCGGGCCGTTCGTCGGTCTCGGCCCGCCAGCCGAACAGCTCGCCGTAGAACCGCTGGGCGCCCTGCGGGTCGGCGCTGCCGTGCTCGACCCAGCAGGGTCCGCCGACGGCCACTTCGTTGATCTTCATCCCTCGTACCCTCCTCGGTCGTTCAGCCGATTTCCAGGACCAGCTTGCCGCGCACGTGCCCGGACTCCACCAGCGCCAGCGCGTGGGCGGCGTGCGCCAGCGGATGGCGGCCGGTGATGTGCGGGTCCAGCGTGCCGGCGGCCACCATGGCGGCCAGCGCGGCGAGGCTCCCGGAGGTGGTGCTCCGGGTGATGTAGCGCCCGCCGAGCTCCGCGACGGTGTCCGGGTCCACGGTGCTGACCAGCTTCGAGCGGTCGGCGAGCGTCTCGGCGGCGGCCCGCAGGTCCTCGCCGCCGACCAGGTCGAGGATGCCGTCCACGCCGTCCGGCGCCGCCGCCCTGATCCGCTCCGCCACCCCGGCGCCGTAGCGCACCTGTACCGCGCCAAGCGACTCCACGTGGCCCCGGTTGGCGTCACTCGCCGTCCCGATCACCCGCAGGCCCCGGCTGCGGGCGATCTGCGCGGCGGCACTGCCGACCCCGCCGGCGATGCCGAGGATCAGCAGGGTCCGCCCGGAGCCGAGCCCGACGTCGCGGACCCCGTCGTCGGCGGCCGCGGCGGCCACCGGAAGCGCCGCCGCCTGGTCGAACCCGACCCCGGCGGGCTTGCGCGCGCTCTGGGCGGCGACCAGCAGGGCCTGCTCGGCGTAGGCGCCCGCCGCGGTGACCCCGAACACCTCGTCGCCCGGGGTGAACCCCTCGACGCCGGGGCCGATCCGCTCCACCACGCCCGCCGCCTCGGTGCCCAGCACGGCGGGCAGCTCGCGGCCCCGCCCGAGCAGCCCCCGGCGGATCTTCCAGTCGACGGGGTTCACCCCGGCCGCCCGGACGGCGATCCGCAGCTGTCCCGGCCCCGGATCAGGCGCCGGGCGGTCCAGGAACTCCTGAGTCTGGGGCCCGCCGTAGTCGACGAACCCGAACGCCTTGGACATCGTTGATCGCACTCCTCGGGTAGGCGGGCTGCACCCCCGCCCAGCATGCGGCCGCCCGCCGCCCTTGGCCCGCCGCCGCTGCGCCGAACGGACCAGGTCCTGTCCGGTCGGTCTTGGCGGATCAGCGCGCGGCTCCCCCGGCCTTCGGCCGGGAGGTACCCCAAGGGGCCGCGCCGCCTCCCCGGGGCCGGGCTCAGCCCCGGTTGTGGTCGCCGGTCCGGCCGTCGATCAGCTCGCGCAGGATGTCCAGGTGGCCGGCGTGCCGGGCGGTCTCCGTCGCCATGTGGATCAGCACCCAGCGCAGCGTCACCTCCTCGCCGAACCAGGACCGGCCGCGGTCCTCCAGGTCGAGCTCCTCGATCACCAGGTCGGCGGCGGCCCGCGCGCGGGCGTAGAAGGTCAGGATGTCGGCGGTCGACTCGTGCGGCGCGACCCGCAGGTCCGACTCCTCGTCCTCGTCCAGGTCGAACGGGAGCGGGCCGGTCTCCCGGCCGAACGTCTCGCAGAACCAGCCGAGTTCGACGCCGCCGAGGTGCTTGAGGAGCCCCAGCAGGTTCGTCCCGGACGGGGTTATCGGGCGCCGCAGCTGCTCGTCGTCCAGGCCTTCGAGCTTCCACAGCACCGCGTCCCGGTGCCGGTCGAGAGCCACGTACAGGCTCTCCTTCTCCCCACCCGTGAAGGGCACGCGCTTCGTCATGTCGCGGACCCTAACAGGCCGCCGGGCCGACGGGGCGGCCAACGCCCCATCGGCCCGGCCCAGTTCACCGCTCGGACCGCCCCCGCCCGGGGATCCGCCCCCGGGCGGTTCTTGAGCGGGCGTCAGATCAGGCCCTGCGCCAGCATCGCGTCCGCGACCAGTTCGAAGCCCGCGATGTTCGCGCCCACCACGTAGTTGCCCGGGCTGCCGTAGCGTTCGGCCGTGGCGTGGCAGGAGTCGTGGATGTGCCGCATGATCTCGGCGAGCCGCTGCTCGGAGTGCGCGAAGGTCCACGAGTCGCGCGAGGCGTTCTGCTGCATCTCCAGGGCGCTGGTGGCCACGCCGCCCGCGTTGGCCGCCTTGCCGGGGCCGAAGGCCACCCCGGCCTCCTGGAACACCCGCACGGCCTCCGGGGTGGTGGGCATGTTGGCCCCCTCGGCGACCGCCAGCACACCGTTCCGGACGAGGGCGAGCGCGTCCGGCCCGGTCAGCTCGTTCTGGGTCGCGCACGGCAGTGCGACATCGCAGGGCACGCCCCAGACGCCGGGGCCCTCGACGAACCGCACATGGGAGCCGCGCAGCTGCGCGTAGTCGGAGACCCGGCCGCGGCGGACCTCCTTGACCTCCTTGAGCAGGGCGAGGTCGATGCCCTTCTCGTCCACCACGTAGCCGGTGGAGTCGGAGCAGGTGAGCACGGTCGCACCGAGCTGCTGCGCCTTCTCGATCGCGTAGACGGCGACGTTGCCGGAGCCGGACACCGCCACCCGCCGCCCGTCCAGGCTGTCGCCGCGGCTGCGCAGCATCTCGGCGGTGAACAGCACGCATCCGTACCCGGTCGCCTCGGTCCGCACCTGCGCGCCGCCCCAGCCGAGGCCCTTGCCGGTGAGGACCCCGGACTCGTAGCGGTTGGTGATCCGCTTGTACTGCCCGAAGAGGTAGCCGATCTCGCGGCCGCCGACGCCGATGTCCCCGGCGGGGACGTCGGTGTACTCGCCCAGGTGGCGGTGGAGTTCGGTCATGAAGGACTGGCAGAACCGCATGATCTCGGCGTCCGAGCGGCCCTTCGGGTCGAAGTCGGCGCCGCCCTTTCCGCCGCCGATCGACATGCCGGTCAGGGCGTTCTTGAAGATCTGCTCGAAGCCGAGGAACTTCACGATGCCGAGGTTGACCGACGGGTGGAACCGCAGCCCGCCCTTGTAGGGGCCGAGGACGCTGCTGAACTCCACCCGGAAGCCGCGGTTGACGTGGATGCCGCCGCGGTCGTCCGACCACGGCACCCGGAAGATCAGCTGGCGCTCGGGCTCGCAGATCCGCTCGATGATCCGGGCGTCGACGAGCTCGGGCCGGCGGGCCAGCACCGGGCCGAGGGTCTCCAGGACCTCGCGCACCGCCTGGTGGAACTCCTGCTCGCCCTGGTTGCGGCGGAGCACCTCGGTGTAGAGCGACTCGATGAGCTGGACCTCGGTCGCGCTGGGCGCGGAGGAACGGGGGGTGGCCGGCATCTGATCAGGACCTTTCGTGGTCGAGTGATCGGCAGGTACGGGGAGAGCTGCGGCACAGATAAGTCTTGCAGTGTTAACAGCAGATTTCCGGCGGCATCCACCATCTGAAACTTCGTCGGGCGATTCCCCGGCGCCCGGGCGGGCGGTGGGAACACCGGGTGGGGCGGTGGTGTTCCAAGCGCCTGGTGGGACGGGCGGGGCCGGCGAAGGTCACATCCGACCCCTGTTGTTCAAATTGGAACTACCTAGTACGGTCGACAACCGATCCACCACCCAGTAACGGAGGCCCGCCCATGCCGCAGTCCGCCACGGCGCAGCCCGGCACCGCCACGGTGCGCTCGCGTGTGCGCATCCCGCTGACCTTCCCGGACGGCTTCCGCGCCGAGGCCGAGGTGTCCACCTTCCACGGCCTGGACGACGGCGCCGAGCACCTGGCGCTCGCCTTCGGCACCGTCCGCGAGGGCGCGACGCCGCTGGTGCGGCTGCACTCGGAGTGCCTGACCGGCGACGTGTTCGGCTCCGACCGGTGCGACTGCGGGCCGCAGCTGCGCGAGTCGGTGGAGCGGATCTCCGAGGCCGGCGGCTACCTGCTCTACCTGCGCCAGGAGGGCCGGGGCATCGGCCTCTACAACAAGCTCGACGCGTACGCCCTGCAGGACTCCGGCCTGGACACCTACGACGCCAACACCGCGCTCGGGCTGCCCGAGGACGGCCGGGACTACACCGCCGCCGCCCAGATGCTCACCGCCCTCGGCGCCACCGGCATCGACCTGCTCAGCAACAACCCGGACAAGGCCGCCCAGCTGGCCGGCCTCGGCATCACCGTCGAGCGCCGGGTGCCGACCGGCGTGCACCTGTCCGCGAGCAACGTCCGCTACCTCCAGGCGAAGGTGGAGCGCACCGGCCACTCGATCGAGCTGTCCCGGCTGGTCGGCTGAGCGGGGCGGCGGGCCTCAGCTGATGCCGCCGGGCGGGCGGGAGCGCATCCTGGGAAGGACTTCGCAGCGTTCCTGGAGGAGGCCATGCCGACGCAGTACCTGCCGGTCGCGGTGGTGGGGGCCGGCCCGTACGGGCTCGCCACCGCGGCCCATCTGAAGGCGCGGGGTGCGGCCCTGCGGGTGTTCGGGGAGCCGATGGACGGCTGGCGCACCCACATGCCGGCCGGGATGTTCCTGAAGTCCACACCGCGGGCGTCGAGCATCTCCGACCCCGCCGAGCGGCACCGGTTGGCGGACTTTCGCAGGTGGCGAGGCCTTCCGCCGATCAACGACCGCTACCCCGTGCCGATCGCGGAGTTCATCGACTACGGCGAGTGGTTCCAGCAGTCCTGCGTCCCCGAGGTGGAGCGGTCCGCCGTCCGGCACATCGGCTACGACCGCGGTGTCTTCCGGCTGCGGCTGGACACCGGCGAGGAGGTCGCGAGCCGCGCCGCGGTGCTCGCGACGGGCCTGCGGCCCTTCGCCCACGTGCCCGCGGAGCTGGCGGCGGCACGGGAGGCGGGCCTCGCCTCGCACCCCGCCGAACACGCGGACCTCGGCGTCTTCGCCGGTCGCCGGGTGGCGGTGATCGGCGCCGGGCAGTCGGCCCTGGAGAGCGCGGCCCTGCTGCACGAGGCGGGGGCCGACACGACGCTGCTGGCGCGCACGGACCGCCTGCTGTTCGGCAGCGCGCCCGAGGCGGGCCTGCCGGGCGCGCGCCCGCTGGCGGCCCGGGCCCGGCACCCCGGCTCCGACCTCGGCCCCGGGTGGAACCTGCTCAGCTACTGCCGGGCCCCCTGGGCCTTCCGCCACCTCCCGGACGGCGTCCGCGCCCAGCGGGTCCGGACCGTCCTGGGGCCGGCCGGCGCGTGGTGGCTGCGGGAGCGGGTGGAGGGCTCGGGCATCCTGCTGCTCACCGGGCACACCGTGGAGTCCGCCCGGGAGAACGGGGGATCGGTACGGCTGCGGATCCGCGGCCGCACCGGGGAGCTGGAGGTCGACCACGTCCTGGCGGCCACCGGCTACCGGGTGGACGTCGATCGCCTCGACGTGCTCGACCAGGGCCTGCGGCGGGCGGTGCGGACGGCGCAGGGCGCGCCCCGGCTGTCGAACGGGTTCGAGTCCTCCGTCCCCGGGCTGTACTTCACCGGGCTGGCCGCGGCGAACAGCTTCGGCCCGGTGCTGCGCTTCGTCTGCGGCACGGGCTTCGCGGCCCGCCGGGTCTCAGCCGCGCTGGTCGGCGGTCCGCGCGCCTGACGGCCGGGCCGCCGCCGCCACCGCGCAGCGGATCCGGCGGGCGGCGTACAGGGCGGCGCGGCCGCCGAACCGGGCTGCCTCGGCGGCGGCGGGCGCGGGATCGTCCGGGCAGAGCCAGGCCCGCTCGGTGCCGCGCTGCGGCGCCACGCCGCACGGCAGGCGGCGCCGGCGCCAGGCGGAGGAGCCGGCCGAGAGCAGGTCGAGCTGGCCGACGGTGTAGCCGCGGGCCAGTTGCGGCCCGCGCGGTACCGGGCGGCCGGTGAGCGACAGGTGCAGGGCGCGCACCACGTCGACGCCGTCCGCCGTCTCGAACAGCCGGAACTGGGCGCCCGTGCGCGGGTTGAAGTCGACCAGCTTGTAGCGGCCGTCCCGCAGGTCGAGGCGCCAGTCGAGGTCGGCGATCCCCTGGTAGCCGATCCGCCGGCAGAACCGCTCGGCCAGTTCGGCCAGTTCGGGGTTGGCGACGGCGCGGGCCCGTGTGGTGACACCGGCCTCGGGGGGCCAGGAGCGCAGCTTGACGCCGGTGAAGAGGACCAGCGGTGCGCCGCCGGGGCCGCAGGTCAGATGGGTGAACCAGTCCTGGGCCTGGTCGGCGGGCAGGTACTCCTGGGCGAGTACCGCGAGCGGCGGGCCGCCCGGCGGGCAGAGCTCCAGCAGCCGGGCCTCGTCGCGGACGACGGTGGTGTGGCCGACCACGGGGCGTTCCAGCCGGGTGAACGGCTCGCGGTTCTTCAGGACCAGCGGGTAGCCGAACCGGCCGGCGGCGGCCCGCAGTTCGGTGCAGTCGGCGGGCGCGCAGGCGCCCGGGGTGGGCGTGCCGGTGGCGTTGCAGAGCCGGTACAGGCCGACCTTGTCGGCGAGCCTGCGGGGCAGGCCGGGCTCCACCTGGGGCAGCAGGAGGTCCGCGGAGAGCTCCGCGGCGTGCTCGGCGAGCAGGACCGCCGCCTCGTCGTCGGTGGCCACCGCCACGGCGCGCCGCCCGGTGCGCCGTAGGACCTCGCCGGCCGCCTCCCGCAGGGCGGCGACCAGCCGCTCCGGCGGCTCGCAGCCGGTGGTGGGGCGGACGATCGCCCCGGCGAGGTAGCGGGAGACGGCGGTGGGGGTGAACCGGTCCTCGACCATCGCGTAGACCGGGACGCCGAGCCGGCCGAGCGTGCGCGCGGCGCCGACGGCGCTGTGCGACTGCGGGTAGTGGCCGACCTTCACCAGCAGGGCCGGAACGGTGCGGTCCGCATCGGGACGGCTGTGTGCCATGACGCTCCCACCTCCTCAGTGCTGCCACACCTGGACCCAGCGCACACCCAGCGCGGCCGAGTCGGTGCCGGCGGGCGGCGACTGCAGGTACCCGACGGCCAGGTTGATGACGATCTCCATGGCCACGTTCGGGATCCGCGAGGGGTCGGTGACCTGGAACCACTGCCTGCCGTCGATGTACCAGGTCACCGCGTCCGGCTCCCAGTCGACGGCGAAGACGTGGTAGCCGGAGGCGAAGTCGGTCGGCCCCCAGTTGTCGCCGACGTGCTGGTCGGATCCGTCGGCGCCGCGCCAGTGCAGGTTCATGTGGACGTACTGGCTGGTGTTGGGGAACTCGGCGACGTCGACCTCCGGCGGGGTGCCGCGGGTGTCGGCCGGGATCAGCCAGAAGGCGGGGAAGAAGCCGTCCGGGTTCGCCGGGACCTGGATCGAGGCGGCGAAGTAGCCGTAGGTGAAGGTGTGCCGCGGTTTGGCGTTCCAGCTGTCCCGGCCGGTGCTGATCATGCCGGAGACCCAGGGGTACGCCTTGCCGTCGCCGCCCGTGACGGCCCTGCGCTGCGCGGTGAGGGTGAGCCGGTCACCGCCGACCTTGACCTGGCCGGGCTGGTACCACTGCTGCTCGTGGTTGCCGGCGTTGGTACAGCCGTTGTCGTTCCAGTCGTAGCAGGTGGTCCAGGCCGACCGGTCGAGGGTGGATCCGGTGAACTCGTCCTGGAACGCCAGGCGCCAGCTGCCGGCGGCGGCCGGCTGGCCGGGCAGGGCTCCGCCGAGCTGTTCGGCGGCCGGGCCCGAACCCGGCTGCACCACCGCCGTCCTCGGCCCGGAGCCCGCGGTGGCGCCGGAACAGGCCGTGGCGAGGACCAGCAGGGCGGCCACCGCCATCCCGCCGGCGCCGCGCCGCAGCCGGCGCCGCCCCTTCCGCGAGCGGTCGGCCTGCGAGCGGTCGGCCTGCGAAGGCCCGGACCCCTCGGACCCGCCGGACCCGCCGGATCCGGGCCCGTCGGACCCTGACCCCGCGGACCCGGACCGATCCGCCCGGCCCGCCCGGGAGCGGCCCGGCCACGACCGGTGCGGCAGCAGGGCGAGCAGCGTGCCGACGACGGCCAGGACCGCGATCGCCCGGCCCGCGGTGAAGGCCCCGTAGCCCAGCAGCGCGACGGCGACCAGCGCCGCGAGCGCGGTGCTGATCGCGACCGCGAGCGAGGCCGCGGCGATCCGGTCCGGCCCGCCGGCCGTCCGGGCGATGGTCGGACGCGCCAGCAGCGCGGCCGTCCCCGGGCCGACCAGCAGGAAGCCGGCGGTCAGCGCGACCCGCAGCGGGTTGGCCGGCGGCAGCGCGGTGGCCGCCAGGGCCACCCAGCCGAAGAGGGCCAGCAGCAGGCGGGGCACGGTCCGCGGCGACGTCCTCATGGCTTCCCACTCTCGCTGAAGGGGCTCTCCGGGGCGACCGGGGTGGTGTGCCGGTACACCACCGCGTCGCCGTCGGTGAACACCACGCGCAGCGTGGACGAGGCCGAGGCGGCGGCCCTGACCCGGTCGACGGTGTCGGCGGGCAGGATGCCGGTCAGCTCGCACTCGGCGATCTGGGCCCTGGTCAGCACCAGGTAGGAGGGGCCGGTGATGGCCGGGTCGGCGAGCGCGGCCTCCACGGCCGCGGCGGGGTCGGTCAGCAGGTGCCGGCGGTCCTCGGGGGTGCCCAGGGCGAGCGCGGCCCGGCTGTGTTCGTCGTACCGCTCCTCGCCGCCGGGCAGGTCGGCGGTGACCGAGATGATCCGCGAGCCCGGCGGCGCGGTGTGCGCGACGTACCGCAGGGCGGCGACCTCGCCGGGGGTGAAGCTGTTCATCGACTCCTTGCTGTAGTAGCCGAAGAGCAGTCCGCCCAGCAGGGAGAACAGGACGGCCGTGGTGAGCCCCCAGTGGAGGACGGGCAGCGCCCGGCGCACCCCGCGCGGCCGGACGGGCGCCCGGGCGCCGGACGGGATCACCAGGGTGGCGGCCAGCAGGGCGGCGGCGGGCAGCGCGAACAGGTAGGCGCGGAAGACCATCTCGCCGCCGTAGTTGTTGGCGAGCAGCAGCGGGACGGGCGCGCACAGCAGCAGCGGCAGGTTGGTGCGGCGCACCCAGCGGTGCCGCACGACGGCCGCCACCGCCAGCAGCAGCACGGCCGCGGTCAGGCCGCGGTCGACCCAGGACGCGAACACCTGCGCGGCGGCGGGCTGGGCGAGCCGCTGCAGGCCGGGGAGGGCGTTGCTGTCGGGGGAGGCCAGGGCGGCGACCAGGTTGTCGATGTTCCTGGCCAGGTAGGGGCGCGCGACCGTGGCGTCCCAGGCGAAGGTGATGGCGACGGCGGCGGCCAGGGCGGGCAGCACCACCCGGCGGTTGCGGCGCCGCAGGGCGAGCATCAGCAGGGTGCTGATCAGCATCAGCGGGGTGAGCTGGTGCGAGCAGACGATGGCCGCGATCAGGACCAGCAGCAGGGCGAACGGCAGCGGCCGCCAGCCGGCCCGGGCGGGCGTGTCGGAGACCCAGGTCACCGCCCGTGCCCCGGTGCCCTCCCCCGGCGGCGCCCCGTCGGGGGGCTGCGCGGCGCGGGCGGCGGCCAGTCGGCGCAGCACCAGGGCGAGGACGGCGAGGAACAGCAGGTAGGTGAAGGCCTGCGGGGAGAAGTAGTCCTGCCCGACCCAGGAGGCGCTGAAGTAGATCCAGATCCCGCCCCAGACCAGTCGGCGGTCCTGGGTGACGGACCGGAAGACCAGCAGCAGCGGGCCGAGCAGCAGGACGTTGGCGAGCACCGGGTACCAGGCGGCGTAGCCCAGCGAGGAGTGCAGTCCGGTGGCGCGCAGCAGCAGGACGTTCAGCTGGAAGAAGCCGGGCCACTGGTTGTAGATGTCGAGTTCGCCGGCGTGCGGCACCGAGCCGTCGTGGCGCAGCATCGCGTCGACGACCATCACGTGCTTCCACGCCCAGGCGTAGCGCAGCGTCGGGTAGAGCAGGGTGGGTGTGGCGTGGATGAAGGCGATGAGCGCGAGGACGTAGCCGGCCGCCCAGCGCTGGCGGATCCGGGGGTCGTGCAGGACGGCGACGAATCCGGTGACGAGCAGGGCGAGGCCGGCCCAGTAGAGCACCGGCAGTACCTGGAGCAGGCCGAGGTCGCCCATCCGGTCGATCCGGACCCGGGGCAGGGCGAGCGCCCAGAGCAGCAGCGCCGCGGGCAGGGCGCCCCGGGCGAACAGGCCGAGCGGCCCGATCGGCTGCCCGCCGCCGCGCGGGCCGCGGGACGGTGCGTCCCCGCCCGCCGGGGTCCGGGCCCGGGTCACCTGGTCAACCATTGGAGGGCCTTCCGACCGGACTGCCGACGGCGGTGCGCAGTCGGCGGTAGTTGCGCCAGAGCCGCGTGTAGAGGCTCTCGGGGACGGGCCCGGTCCGGGCGCCCCGGCCGGCCGCCCAGTCGTGGAAGACCCGGTCGGGGGTGTCGCTGCGGACCATCAGCCGGCAGATCCGCAGGACGGAGTCGGACGCGGAGCTGAACTTGTTCTCGACCGCGGTGGCCGAGGTCCAGCCGGCCTCGCGGACCTTGCGCCGAACGGCGGGGCTGGAGTAGCCGTGCGGGTAGGCGAAGGCGCCGACCTCGTGGCCCAGGGCGTCCTCCAGGCGCTGTTTGCAGACGACGATCTCGTCGGTGCAGCGCTGCCCGTAGACGGTGTCCAGTTGGGCGTGGGTGACGGAGTGGCCGCCGATCTCGACGCCCATCGCGTCGAGGGTGGCGATCTGGCGCCAGTTCAGCATGTCCGCGGGCGGGAAGAGGCTGCCGGTGGGGCGGCCGCCCGGCGGGTGGACGGCGCCCACGGTGACGTAGAGGGTGGCGGGCAGGCCCCGCTCGGCGAGCAGCGGGGCGACCGTCCAGTAGAAGTCGGCGAAGCCGTCGTCGAAGGTGAGCACGGCCGCGCGGGGCGGCAGCGGCGGGCCGCCGAGGATCGCGGCGACGAGTCGGCGCAGGGGTACCACCGGCAGGCCGCTGTCGACGATCCAGTCGAGCTGTCGGCGGAACGTCTCGGGGGTCACGGTGTAGGGGGCGATCCACGGGGGCGGATTGTCGGACACCGAGTGGTAGAGGAAGACCGGTACCGCTCTCATGTCCGCCTCCCCGTCACGGATGGGCCGGCGGGGGCCGGGCGCCCGGTCGGGGCGGCGGAGCCGTCGGCCGGGCGGACCGGGCGGGCCAGTCGGCCGGTGGTGTATCCGACCGCCGCCAGGCAGGCGCCGGTTCCGAGGGCCGCGGCGGCCCGCAGCCGGCCTGCGCGCAGGGCGCTGCCGACGGCGGCGGGCAGGGTGTGGCGCACGTAGCGGCGCTCGCTGGAGAGGGCGGACCGGGTGCCCGCGTGCCGGGCGACGACGGCCTTGGAGCGGCCCTCGGCGTAGCAGCGGGCGCTGAAGTAGCGCCAGGTGGCGCGGGCCGGCGGGACGTGCTGGCGGACCACCGCGGCGGGTTCGTAGCGCAGTTCGCGGCCGGGGTGGCGGGCGGTCAGCCGCAGGCAGAGCTCGGTCTCCTCGCAGCCGAACGGGCTGGTGCCGATCCGGCCGAGGTCGCCGCGGAAGCCTCCGGCGGCGACCACCTCGGCGCGGCGGAAGGACATGTTGGCGCCGATGAAGTTGCGCACCGTGCCGGTGGCCTCGAGGGCGCCGGGGTAGGAGCAGCCGACCACCCAGTCGTACTCGGGCGGGAACCAGTCGGGGCGGCCGGTCTCCCACCAGGACTCGACCGGGCCTCCGACGCCGATCACCCGCTGGTCGCGGTAGGCGGCCAGCAGTCGGCCGGTCCAGTCGGGTGCGGCCACGGCGTCGTCGTCGAGGAAGGCGACCACCTCGCCGCGGGCGGTGCGGACGCCGGTGTTGCGGGCGCCCGAGACGCCCGGTTCCTCGGGGCTCTCCACCAGGCGCAGGCCCGGGCGGTCGGCCAGCCGGGCGGTGAGCTCGGGGCAGTGGTCCACCACGACGACGGTCTCGTCGGGCCTCAGCCGCTGGGCCTGGAGCGAGTCGAGGGCCGCGCACAGGTCCTCCCAGCGGTCGAGGGTGTAGCTGCAGACGACGACGGACAGGGTCGGCGAGCGCTCTTCGGTACCCGGACCGGGCTTCGGCACGGTGTTCATCACGATCTCCGATCGGGGGACGGAAGCCAGCGCGGGAGGGCGACCAGCAGCGGGAGGGCGAGGACCGTGCCGGCGAGCAGCCAGGCCAGGCCGACGCCGGTGAGGCCGAGGACCGGCAGCAGTACGGCGGTGAGTCCGATGACGAGGACCGCGTAGACGAGCTGCAGCCCGATCATCCAGCCGAGGGCGCGGCGTACCCGCGCCACGTCGGTGGCCATGCTCAGCACGACGTTCGGCAGTGCGGAGAGGGCCATCAGCCGCAGCACCGTGGTGCCGTGCTCGGCGTATCCGGGGCCGAACAGCTGGAGCAGCCAGGGCGCTCCGGCGACGATCACGACGACGGCGCCGAGCACCAGCAGTCCGGTGTGGCGCAGCATCCGGCGGGCGTGCTCGGAGAGCCGGTCGGGGCGGTCCGCGGCCTCCACGACCAGTGAGCTGCCCATGCTGTAGGCGGCCATGTAGAGGCTGTCGGCGATCACCCAGGCGAGCGAGTAGTAGGCGTTCTGCTCGGCGCCGAGCATGGCGAGGACCATCAGCGGCACGACGCTGCAGGCGGCGATGCCGGAGATGTTGCCCAGGTAGTCCGCCATCGCGTACCGGGCCACCCGCGGGGGCGCCGGTGCGCTCTCGCCGGCCGCCCGCTGGTGGGCCGGGATCGCCCGGCGGAACAGCACGACGTTGGTGAGCAGGACGGTGACCAGCAGGGCCGCCGCCCAGGAGACGAGGATGCCGGTGCCGACGGCGAGCACGGTGCAGACGGCGAGTGCGCCGGCCTTGGCGACGGCGAACATCGCGTTCTCGCCGAGGACCCAGCCGGTGCGCCGCAGCCCGGTGAGGGCGCCGTCCTGGAGGACGAACAGCGAGTAGCCGGCGGTGACGACGACGAACGCGACGGCCATCACCGGTTGGCGCAGCGAGTCCAGGCTCGGGGAGAGCCAGGGGATCAGCAGCAGGAAGAGGATCGCGGCGAGGCCGCTGGCGAGGATGCTGGCGAGGTAGCAGCGCATCACCAGCCGGCGGGTGTGCCGGCCGGCGCCGGGCAGGAAGCGCACCAGGACGCTGCTGAGGTTGAAGCGGCCGAGGGCGGACAGCAGCCCGGCGGCGGAGACGGCGGCGTAGCTGAGGCCGACCGTCTCGGCGCTGTACCAGCGGGTGGCGAACACCCAGAAGACGGCGCCGAGGGCGGCCGCGACGACCGAGCTGGCGAGCAGCATGTGGCCGTTGCGCAGCAGCGGCTCGCCGTCCAGGTGGACCCGGCCGGCCCGGACCCTGGCCCGCAGCAGGGCCGGGTAGGAGCACTGGCAGGGCAGCGGCAGCGGGCAGGAGCAGGGCCGCCGCGCGGGGGCGGTGGTCCGGGTGCTGAGGAGTTGCATCAGGACCAGTCCTCGGCCCGGAACCTGTGGTCCTGCCGGAGGCTGACCAGGTAGCTGAAGGGGCCGTAGCACAGGCCGCGCAGTTCGAGCCGGCCGAGCCGGGCCAGGGCCGGGTCGGGGGCGTCGGCCGGTCCGGCGGTGGCCCGGCGCAGGGTGTACCGGGCGCCGGCCGGGAGTCGGCGGAGCAGTTCGGCGAGCAGGCCGGGCCGGTGGGTGACGGCGGCGGTCAGGTAGGCGCCGAGGCCGGTGCCGAAGCCCTGGATCTGGGCGTCGAGCGCCGCCATGGTGCGCCGGTGCCGGTGCCAGACGACGGCGTCCGGCCGGTAGCCCAGGGTGTGTCCGGCGACCAGGACGCGCAGGAAGGCGAGCAGGTCCTCGCCGCCGCGGGTCGGGGTGCCGGCGCCGGTCGCCGGGTCGAAGCCGCCGATGCCGCGGATGACGGAGGTGCGGAAGGCCATGTTGGCGCCGGTGCCGAAGCGGCCGGCCGCGAACGGGAAGAGCGGGTCGCGGCGGTTGGCGCGCAGCGACCAGTCGCGGGCGGTGAAGCCCTTGCCGAAGCCGCAGTACCGTTCGAAGACCGCCTGGGCCTCGGTGTCGAGTTCGGCGGGGACGACCAGGCCGGTGACGCAGGAGATCCGGCGGTCGGTGCGGAAGGCCGTGGCGAGGGCGCTCACCCAGCCGGGGTCGGCCAGCGCGTCGTCGTCGGTGAAGGCCACGAACTCGCCGCGGGCGGCGGACAGGCCGCGGTTGCGGGCCCGGGACAGGCCCGGGACGGGCTCGCGCAGGTAGCGCAGCCGGCCGGGGGCGAGGGTGCGCACGAGCCGCTCGGTGGCGTCGTCCTCGGGGGCGTTGTCGACGACCAGGAACTCGGCGGCGGGGTAGTCGGTGCGCAGCAGCGCGCTCAGGCTGTCGCCGAGCAGGGTGGGCCGTCCTCGGGTGCAGACGATGACGCTGACCAGCGGGGCGGGGGCGGGCGGGGGCGCCGGTGCGGCGGCGGGCGGCCCGGTGGCGAGGTCCCGTTCGGCCGCCTCGACGAGGCGGTGGCGCAGCTCGGCGCAGTCCCGGGGGCCATCCGGCCCGGTGTCCGGGGCGAGGGTGACCAGGCCGATGGGTCGGCCGGCCCGGCGGACCAGGGCCACGATGGACCCCTGCGGGCGGACCGGGGCCGTGAAACCGGGCCGCCACGGCCCACCGGGCCGGTCGAGATCGAGTTCGACCACCTGCGCGGGGACGGGCAGGGCGGTGGCCGGTCGCGTGGTGGCCGACAGCGCGGTGGCCGTGCCGCCGGTCATGACGCACCTCCGGTGCGCGCGCGGTGGTCGCCGGTCCGCACGGTGTGCTCGTGCCAGAGGCTGAGCAGGTAGCCGAACGGGCCGACCAGGAGGCCGCGGAACTCGCGGCGCCCCAGGCCCAGCAGGACGGACTCGCCGTCGGCCGGACCGGAGCGGGCGCGGTGGTGGCGTACGGTCTGCCACCGCCGCAGGCCGCCGGGCACCCGCCGCAGCAGTGCGGTGAGCATGCCGGGGCGGTGCGAGACGGCCGCGGTCAGGTAGGCGCCGAAGCCGACGCCGAAGTTGAACACCTGCCGGGTCAGCGCGTCGCAGGTGCGCGGGTGGCGGTGCCAGACGATGGCGTCGGGCTGGTAGGCGACGGTGTGGCCGGCGTCGAGGGTCTGGAAGAAGGCCAGCAGTTCCTCGCCGCCGCGGGCCGGGGTGCCGGCGCCGGTCGCCGGGTCGAACCCGCCGATGCCGCGCAGGACGGCCGTCCGGAAGGCCATGTTGGCGCCGGAGCCGAAGCGGCCGACCGAGAACCGCATCAGCGGGTCGTCCGGGCGCTCGCGCAGCGACCAGTCGCGGGCGGCGAAGCCGCGCGAGTAGCCGCCGTACTGTTCGAGGGCGGCCTGCGCCGGGGTGTCGAGCTCGGCCGGCAGGACGAGCCCGGTGACGCAGCCGATCCGGTCGTCCGCGCCGAAGGCGTCGGCCAGCGCCTCCACCCAGGCGCCGTCGATGATCAGGTCGTCGTCGGCGAACGCCACCACCTCGCCGCGCACCTCTGACAGTCCGCGGTTGCGGGCCCGGGAGAGGCCCGGCACCGGCTCGCGCAGGTACCGGACGCGGTTGCGGTACCGCGTGGCGACGAGGCGTTCGGTGGCGTCGCTCTGCGGGGCGTTGTCGACGACCAGGATCTCCGTGTGCGGATAGCCGTTCCGCAGCAGGGAGTCCAGGCAGCTCCGCAGTTGATCGGTCCGGTTGCGGGTGCAGATCACCACGCTGACCGTGACCGGGCCCGCGGGCACCCGGGCGCGGCCGACCCGACCGGGACGCGCCGCGGGTGTCGCGGTGGACAGGGCGGGAACGCGAAGTTCCCGGTGAGCGGCGTCGACCAGCGCCCGGCGCAGCGCGGCACCTTCGCCGGCTGTTCCGGTGGCCTTGACCAAGCCGAGCGGGTGTCCGTGCAGTCGCACCAACGCCAACACGCGGCCGGCCGGGTCGACTGTGCCGAGACCGCCGGGCGGGCGCAGCCCGCTCGGTTCGTCCAGATCCAGCTCGACGACGCGGACGGGGGTGTAGAGCGAGTCGCGGGCGGCAGGGCGCGGGCAGGCAGCTGCGGTGCGCCGGTCGGAGCCATTCATCATCGCTCCCCCGTGGAGGCGGCCGCCGAGGACCGGGCGCCGGGACGCTCGGAGATCAGGGTCCGCAGCACCCGGCGTCCGTCGGAGACGGCGTGCAGGTGGGATCGACCGCTGCGGCGGGGAAGTTCGAGGCTCGGCACCTCGGCGATCCGCAGTCCCGAACGCAGCGCGTGCGCGATCATCTCGGCCTCGATCTCGAAGCCGGTGGCGCGCAGGTCGAGGGCGTCCAGGAAGGAGCGGCGGAACGCACAGTAGCCGTAGCACAGGTCGGTGAGGCCCGCGTCGTAGAGGCGGTTGACGACGGCGAGCAGGGCGCGGTTGCCGAGCGAGCGGATCCTGGTGAGGTCCAGCGAGCCGCCGCCGGCGATGCACCGGGAGCCTTTGACGAAGTCGAAGCCGTGATCGAGGAAGTGCAGGAAGTGCGGGATCTCGCCGGGCCACATGGAGCCGTCGGCGTCCATCATGACGACGTACTCGCCGGTGGCGGCGGCGAAGCCGGTCCGCAGGGCGTTGCCCTTGCCCGGTCCGCGCTGCTCGACGCTGCGCACGGTCGGCAGGCAGTGCCGGGCCATCGGGACGGTGGCGTCCACGGACGATCCGTCGACCAGGATGACCTCGTCGACGCAGCGCGGGATCTGCTCGAACACCCAGGGGATGTTGCGGGCCTCGTTCCGGGCGGGGACGACCAGGCTGACGCTGTGTCTGCTGACGGCGCCGTCCCCGGCTCGGCGCATCGGACGCCGGAGGGTGACCTGGTCGCCGGCCCGCCGCAGCGGATGGCCGTCAGGCGCGTACGCGAGGACGTGAGGAGGCAGGGCGGTACTCATCGGGGGCGGCCTCTCCGGGGGAGGCGGCGGGCGGCGCCGGAGAGCGGCGCGGCCCCTGGTGACGGGGCGGTCCCGCGGCGCGACGGAAAGCGCCGGGGCGGGGCCCCGGGAGGGAAGTCCCTGAGGGGGACGAACTACGGAGAGCGACCGTGGCGGCGGGTGGAGTGCGGGCCGCCGGGCTCTCGGGCGCCTGGGCGCCGGTGTGTCGAACTGGCCAACGTGCCTCCCGCACCGGGGGTGCGGGGTGTGCCAGGGCCTCATCGTGCCCAGGTGACCGGCGTCACGTCAAGGGGGTTTGTCCTGTTACTTTCCGTTTTTGCCGAAATCCTGACCGGGCGACTCCGGAGCGGCGTCGGCGCCACGTCGGCGCGGCGTCGGCGCCGCCCGGGCCGGGGCAGCGGTTCAGCCCCGGCCCGGTTCAGCTCTGGACCGGCCGGCCCCGGCCCGGTTCAGCTCTGGACCGGCCGGCCCTCCGGCTCCTCGGCGATCCGGCGGGCGATCTCGCCGGGCCGCACCGGGCGGCCGAAGTGCCAGCCCTGCGCCCAGTCGCAGCCGATCGTGCGCAGCCGCTCGGCGTCCCGCCGGGTCTCCACCCCCTCGGCCGTGACGGTCAGGTTGAGCGCGTGCGCCATCGACACCAGGCCGCTGACGATCCGCCAGCCGGTGGACTCGTCCTTGGCCGGGTCGTGCAGGTCGCCGACGAAGGAGCCGGCGATCTTCAGTCCGGAGACCGGCAGGTCGCGCAGGTAGGCGAGGTTGGACCAGCCGGTGCCGAAGTCGTCCACGGCGAGCGAGACGCCGAGGCCGACCAACCCGTGCAGGGTGCGCAGCGCCTCGTCCTCGGGGCCGACCACGGTGGACTCGGTGATCTCCAGCTGGAGCAGGCCCGGGTCCAGTCCGGTCTCGTCGAGGATCCGCCCGAGGTCGGCCACCAGGGCGGCACTGCGGGCCTGACGGACGGCCAGGTTGACGTTGAGCTGCGGTGCGTCGGCGCCGAACCGCTTGGCCCAGTCGGCGGCCTGGCCGCAGGCCTGCTCCAGCACCCAGCGGCCGAGCGGCATGATCAGGCCGGTCTCCTCGGCGGTGGTGACGAACTCGTCCGGACCGAGCACGCCGAGCTGCGGGTGGCGCCAGCGCACCAGCGCCTCGACGGCGGCGAGCCGGCCGTCGGCCAGCGCGTACAGCGGCTGGTAGTCGATGAAGAACTCGCCCCGGTCCAGGGCGGCGGGCATCCGCACCGAGACGGCGTAGCGGCTGACCGCGCGGGCGTTGGCCTTGGGGTCGAACAGCGTCCAGCGGCCGCGCCCGGCCTCCTTGGCGCGGTACAGCGTCAGGTCGGCGGCCCGGACGGCGGCCCCGGGGGTGGTGGTGGAGACCCTGCGTTCCAGGACGCCCACGCTGGCGCCGACGGCCAGCTTGTGGTCGCCGATCAGGACCGGCCCGGCCAGCGCCTTGAGGACGGTCTTGGCGGCGGCGACGGCCTCCTGCTCGCCCCGGCAGTTCTCCAGCAGCACCACGAACTCGTCGCCGCCGAGCCGGGCCACCAGGTGTCCGAGCGGGGTGAGCGCCGCCTTCAGCCGGGCGGCGACGGCGGAGAGCAGCTGGTCGCCGGTGTCGTGGCCGAGGCTGTCGTTGACCACCTTGAAGCCGTCGAGGTCCACGTAGCAGAGCCCGAACCGGGCGCCCGGGTCGGGTTCCTCGAAGAGCTTCTCCAACCGTTCGAAGAAGGCCGCGCGGTTGGGCAGGCCGGTCAGCGGGTCGTGGGTGGCCTGGTGGCGCAGCCGCTCCTGGAGCCGGTAGCGGTCGGTGATGTCCTCCAGCATCGCCACCTGGTACTGCGGGCGGCCGTCGTCGTCGCGGATCAGCGAGACCGTCAGGTGCGTCCAGACCACCTCGCCGTCGTGCCGGTAGTACGGCTTGTCGAACTGGAAGTAGTCCCGCTTGCCGCTGATCAGCTCCTCGTACGCCTCCCAGACGCCCGGGGTGTCCTCGGGGTGGACGAGGTCGCCGACGCGCCGGCCCCGCATGTCCTCCGGGCCGGCCCCGAACAGCTCCTGCAGGGCGCGGTTGACGGCCAGGATGTTGCCCTCGGTGTCGCCGATGCCGATGCCGATCGCGGCGCTCTCGAACAGGGCGCGGAACCGGGCCTCGGAGACGCGCAGGGCCCGCTCGGCGTCCAGCCGGGCGGAGTCGGCGGCGGTGCGGATCGCCTCCTGCTCCCGCAGCGTGCGCTCGCGCAGGGCGGCGGCCCAGCCGGCCGCGAACGCGCCGCACAGGGCGGGCCCGCGGCCGTCCACGGCCGGCTGCTCCTGGAGCAGCTCGACCGCCCGGGCCAGCACCACCGGGTCGGTGAAGTGCGCCTCGACCAGCTCGGCGCCGGCCTGCGAGGCCAGCAGCGGCTCGAAGGGGTCGTCCTGCTGGGCGCGGTGGAGCAGCGCGGCGGTCCTGGACACCAGCCGGCCGAGCAGGCCGGGGTGGACCGCCGTGCCGTGGTCACCGGAGAGCAGCCGCGCCCAGTCCTCGTGGAACCGTTCGGCGCTGCTGGGAACCGGTGTTCCGGTCACGGACGGAACCCCACGCCCGCCACCCCGGTCATCCGCTCCGGGTGCTGCCCGACGGCCTCCGGCAGGTCGGGGCGCCACTGCGGCAGGTAGACGACGCCGGGCTCGACCAGTTCGAAGCCGGCGAACATCGCGCTGATCTGCTCGTGGGTGCGCATGGTGAGCGGGGTGGGCGTCATCCGGTACAGCTTCTGGTGGTCCTCCGCCTGGTCCGGGCGGCCCTCCAGGGAGGCGTGCGAGAGGACCAGCGCGCTGCCCGGCGGCAGCGCGTCGCGCAGGACCGCGACCAGCTTCCAGGGGTCCTCGGCGTCGCTGACGAAGTGCAGGACGGCGACCAGCAGCACCGCCACCGGCTCGCCGGCCGCCAGCATCGCCGTCACCTCGGGGCGGCTCATCAGGTCGTCGATGTCCCGCAGGTCGGCCTGGACGGCGCAGCTGTGACGGTCGCCCTCCAGCAGCAGCCGGCTGTGCGCGACGGCCACCGGGTCGCGGTCGATGTAGACCACCTCGGCCTCGGGGCGGATCGCCCGGGCGATCTCGTGCACGGAGCCGAAGGTGGGGATGCCGGAGCCGATGTCCAGGAAGCGGGTGATGCCCTGTTCGGCGGTGAACTGCACGGCGCGGCGCAGGAACGCCCGGTTGGAGCGCATGATCTGGGGCAGCTCCGGCCACAGGGCGATCGCCTTGCGGGCCATCTCCCGGTCCACCTCGAAGTTGTGCGACCCGCCGAGGTAGTAGTCGTAGACCCGCGCGGCGTTCGGTTTGTCCAGGTCCGTGCCCTCCGGTACCCAGTTCGCTCGCCGCATCCTCGGGACTCCTTCGCTCCGGTTATGGGGGTGCAGCCGACTCACGAGGCGGCTGTGACAGATGAGACTACAAGCACAAAAGATCCTCCTCTGCACGCCGAACGCGTGCAAGCGGAGTCGCCCACTCCTTCCGCCCGCACCCCCCGCACTGCCGGGGCGGCCTCCGGGCCGGAGAATGGACCCGATGGCCGGACGCATCGAGGACTACGCCCTCATCGGTGACCTGCAGACCGCCGCCCTGGTCGGACGGGACGGTTCGGTCGACTGGCTGTGCCTGCCCCGGTTCGACTCCCCCAGCTGCTTCGCCGGACTGCTCGGCGACCAGCGGCACGGCGGCTGGCGGCTGGCCCCGGTCGGCGCCGGCCACTGTTCGACCCGCCGCTACCGGGGCGACACCCTGGTCCTGGAGAGTGAGTGGCACACCGTCTCCGGCTCCGTCCGGGTCGTCGACTTCATGCCGCAGCGCGGCCAGGGCGGCCGGCGCGCCCCGCAGCTGATCCGGATCGTCGAGGGGCTCAGCGGCAGCGTCCCGATGCGCGGCGAACTGCGGCTGCGCTTCAACCACGGCCGGATCGACCCCTGGGTGCGCCGCACCGGCCGCCACCGGGTCGCCGTCGCCGGGCCGGACTCGGCCTGGCTGCGGGTGCCGAACGGCGTCCACACCTACGGGGTCGACGGGGTCACCGCCTCGGACTTCACCGCCACCGCCGGGTGCAGCGTCCCGTTCGTCCTCACCTGGCAGCCCTCCCACCTGGCCACCACCCCGCGCACCGACCCCGACCAGGCCCTGCTGGACACCGTCCGCGACTGGCAGCACTGGGCGGCCGGCTGCCGCTACCGCGGCGAGTGGCAGGGCGCCGTCCTGCGCTCGCTGATCACCCTCAAGGCGCTCGCCTACGCCCCCACCGGCGGCATCGTCGCCGCCCCCACCGCCTCGCTGCCCGAGCGGATCGGCGGGCTGCGCAACTGGGACTACCGGTTCTGCTGGCTGCGCGACTCCTCGATGACGCTCTCCGCCCTGCTGCGCGGCGGATTCCGCGAGGAGGCCGCCGCCTGGCGCCACTGGCTGCTGCGTGCCATCGCCGGCGACCCGCGCGACCTGCAGACCGTGTACGGGGTGGCCGGGGAGCGCGTGCTCGGCGAGACCGTCGCGCACTGGCTGCCCGGCTACGAGGGCTCCCGGCCCGTCCGGTTCGGCAACGCCGCCGTCGACCAGCTCCAACTCGACGTCTACGGCGAGGTGGTGGACACCCTGCACCTCGCGCTGCTGGCCGGGATCCCGATGGAGCGACACGTCTGGAGCCTGCTGCGGGCCCTGATGGCCTACCTCGAACAGCACTGGCGGGAGCCCGACGAGGGCCTGTGGGAGGTGCGCAGCGGTCGCCGGCACTTCGTCCACTCCAAGGTGATGGCCTGGGTCGCCGCCGACCGGGCGATCCGGATGGCCGAGGCCACCGGCCTGCCGGCGCCGGTCGACCGGTGGCGGGCGATGCGGGACGCCGTGCACGCCGACGTCTGCGCGCACGGCTACGACCCGCGGCTCGGCGTGTTCGTCCAGCACTACGGCGGCCAGGGGCTGGACGCGGCCACCCTGTTCGTCGTCAAGAGCGGCTTCCTGCCGCCGGACGACCCGCGGGTGGTGCGCACGGTGGACGCGGTCCGCGAGGGCCTCGACCACGGCGGGCTGGTCCGCCGCTACCAGGCGCACCAGCGCACCGACGGCCTGCCCGGCGGCGAGGGCGCCTTCCTGGCCTGCTCGTTCTGGCTCGCCGACGCGCTGGCCGCCACCGGGCGGCCGGACGAGGCGCGCGAGCTGTTCGCCCGGGTGGTCGGGCTCGGCAACGACCTCGGGCTGCTCTCCGAGGAGTGGGATCCGCGCGCCCGCCGCCAACTCGGCAACACCCCGCAGGCGTTCACGCATGTCGCGTTGGTCAACACCGCCTTCACGCTGGCCGAGCCCGCCTAGGCTGCCGGCGTGGACCCCAACCACTACCGGTTCAGCGGCGCCTGGCTCCTCGACGCGCCACCGCACGCCGTGTACGCGGCACTTGAGGACGTGCCGCGCTACCCGTTGTGGTGGCCGGACATCCGCACCGCGCGGCAGACCGGCGCGGACACCGGGGAGGTGGTGATCCGGGCCCTGGTGCCGTACCGGCTGGTCCTCGTGCTGACGGCGGCGCGGCGCGACCCGGCGGCCGGGGTGCTGGAGGTCGCCATGGACGGCGACCTGGTCGGCTGGTCGCGCTGGACGATCGGCCCGGACGGCGCCGGCACCCGGGCGCTGTTCGAGGAGGAGACCCGCCCCGGCAAACCGCTGCTGCGCCGTCTCGCGCGCCCCGGCCGACCGGTGTTCCGGGCCAACCACGCCGTGATGATGCTGCGCGGGCGGCGCGGCCTGCGGGCGTACCTGGCGGGCTGAGCCGCCCCGGGGGCGCGGATCCCGCCGGGGGGCGGATCCCGCCGGGGGCGCGGTCAGTCACGGGGACGGTCAGTCACGGGGGCCGAAGAGCCAGCCGCGCAGCAGGCGGGTGACCACCGGCAGCGCCGCGTACGTCATCAGGGCGCTGATCAGCGGGGCCGTGACCAGCGAGCGGACGGCCACCGGGAGGCCGGCCAGGTACGGGTTGAGGAACAGGCCCGCGGTGATGGTGAGCGGGGCGATCGCGATGGTCGAGGCGACCGCCATCCGCCAGCGCACCGGCGGACGGCGGCGGTCCGCGCCCGGGGTGGCGGCGAACCAGCCCTCCATGCCGAGGATCTCGTGCCGGTGCACCTCCACGTGGTGGCCGTCCGCCTTGGCGAAGCAGGCCGCCCGGGCCGGGGAGTCCTGCCAGGAGCGGAAGGCGGCGGCGTCCCGGAAGTGCAGCAGCAGGTGCCAGGGGTCGTCCGGTCCGGCGGGGCGCAGCAGACCGGTGCCCAGGTTGCCCTCGTGGGCGGAGGCCGCGCCGAGGATGCCCTTCGCCCACTGCTCGAACGCCTCCTCGTGTCCGGGCTCCACCCGGCGGGCCACGAAGAGGGTGACCTCGTCCTGCGCGCCCGGCCCGTTCGCCGCGCCCCCGGGCCCGGCCGTCCCCGTCGGCGCCGACGTCCCTGCCGCTGTCGTCCTGGTCGTCCCTGCCATCCCCGCCACTCCCCTGGTGCCAGCCCTGCGAGCCGCCCCCGCTGGTGCGGCAGAGCGCAGCGTACGGCGCGCGGAGCGGCCCGCGCGCCCCTGACCGCGCCGGGCGCAGGCGGAACCGGGCCATCGTCCGGCACTCCCCCGCCCCCGGCCCGCCGGTTTCGGCGGATCGTCCGTAGCCGCCGCCCCCGCGTGCGGCCGGGGCTACCGTGGCCACACGACCCGCCGTGGCAGCCCGCGCTGCCCGCCCGCCGACCGGGAGGCCCCTGCCATGACGCGACCGCCGGACGGGTTCGGCTTCGACGCCCCCTTCGACCGCTCCGGCACCGGCAGCAGCAAGTGGGCCCGGGCCGGCGGCGGGGCCGGCGGGGTGATCGCGATGGGGCTGGCGGACATGGACCTGCCCGGCCCGCCGGCCGTGGCCGAGGCGCTGGCGCGGCGGGCCGCGCACCGGGCGTACGGGTACACGGCCTGCGACCCTGCGGGCCGGGAGCTGGTGGCCCGCTGGTACCTCGAACGGCACGGCGCCGCGGTGGATCCGGAGTGGGTGCTGCTGCTGCCGTTCGGGCCGCGGACCGCGCTGCGGCTGCTGCTGGAGGCGCTGCGCCCGACCGGGCCGGTGCTGTTCCCGACACCCGAGTGGGGCGGGTTCGGGCAGCTCTGCCGGGCCGCCGGGCTGCCGTACGAGGAACAGGCCCTGGTCCAGGAGGGGGCGGGCTACCGGCTGCCGCTGGAGGCGTTCGCCGGCCGCCGGGTCGGGGCGGTGCTGCTGAGCAACCCGCACAACCCCTCCGGCCGGGTCTGGACCGCCCGGGAGATCCGCTCGCTGGCCGAGGCCGCGGCGGGCGCCGGGGCCGTCCTGGTCTCCGACGAGGTGCACGGCGACCTCACCCACCCCGGCCGCCGGCACCCCGTCGCGGTGGTGGCGGCGGGCGGGCTGCGGGCGCACACCGTCACGCTGAACTCCGTCGGCAAGACCTTCAACTGCTCCGGCATCCCCAGCTGCTTCGCGCTCGTTCCCGACCCGGCGCTGCGCGGGCGCCTCGCCGAGCTGATGGCCGGGTACGGCCTGTGGGAGGGCGGCCTGGTCGAGCAGCTGGTGCAGCAGGCGGCGCTGCGCGAGGGCGGGCCGTGGCTGGACGCCCTGCTGCGCCACCTCACCGCCGCCCGGGACCGGCTGACCGGGCTGCTCGGCCCGGCCGTCCGGTCCCGGCCGGAGGCCTCGTACCTGCTCTGGGTGGACGCCGTCGCGCTCGGCCTGCCGGCCGTCGGCGCCGGCCCGGCGCTGCTGGCGCACTGCGGTCTGGAGGCCTCCGACGGCGCGGGCTTCGGCCCCGGCGGGGAGGGCTCGCTGCGGCTGAACTACGCCCTGCCGGGCCCCGTCCTGGAGACGGTGTCCGAGCGCCTGCGGCGGCTCGGATAGCACCCCCCCGGACACCCCCTCCGACCGCGGCGGCGCCGCCATTTCACCCGATCGCACCATGCCTGACCTGCGCGGATACCCGTTCACAGGATGTTTGCGGGGCGGCCTGGCATGGTCCGTAGCAGACTGGGCAGGGTAGACCGGGCCGCAATCGTGATCCCGAGGATGGTGAGTCCGGTGATACCCGTTCGCCCGACCAGTCCGACCGACCGGCAGAGTGCCGGACCGCTCCCGAGCGGGGTGACCCCGCTGACCGAGTCCGCCGCCCGCAGCCATGTGGCCGGCGTCTGCTTCAAGATCGGGCCGCCCCGGCTGGTCGGGGTCGAGGTCGAGTGGTTCGTCCACGACGACCGATGTCCCACCAGCCCCGTCCTACCGGAGCGGCTGCACGCCGCGATGGATTCGCTGCCGCTCGGCGGCCCGGACGGCGCATCGCTCCCCTCCGGGTCGCTGCTGACCCTGGAGCCCGGCGGCCAGGTCGAGCTCAGCTCCCCGCCCGCCACCAGCCTCACCGCCTGCGTCGACGACACCCGGCGCGATCTCGCCGCCCTGCGGGCCGCCTTCGCGGCGCAGGGCCTGCGACTCACCGGCACCGGCACCGATCCGCTGGCCCGCCCCCGTCAGATGGTCCTGGACCACCCTCGCTATCTGGCGATGGAACGATTCTTCAACTCCGCCGGGCCCTGGGGCCGGATCATGATGACCGGCACCGCCTCCGTCCAGGTCTGCCTGGACGCGGGCGCCGCGGGCGGCCCGCACGCGATGGACCGCCGCTGGCGGCTGGTCCACTCGCTGGGGCCGGTCCTGGTCGCCGCCTTCGCCAACTCCCCGCTGCTGGACGGCCGGCCGACCGGCCACCGGTCCACCCGGCAGACCGTCTGGTCCCGGATGGACCCGACCCGCACCCTCGCCCCGGACCCGGACCACGGCGACCCGCGCGAGGCCTGGGCCCGGTACGTGCTCGACGCCGAGGTGCTCTGCATCCGCCGACCCGAGGGCCTGCCCTGGACGGCGCCGGTCGGCCTGACCTTCCGCGACTGGCTGCGCGGCGCGGGCGAGCGCCCGCCCACCCTGGCCGACCTGGACTACCACCGCACCACGCTCTTCCCGCCGGTGCGCCCGCGCGGCCACCTGGAGCTGCGGATGATCGACGCCCAGCCCGGTGACGGCTGGATCGTCCCCGCCGCCCTGGTCACCGCGCTGCTGGACGACCCGGTCGCGGCCGACGCCGCGCTGGCCGCCCTGGAGCCCCTGGAGCGCCCCGACGGGCCGCGCCCGCCCCGCAACGACGTCTGGCGCCGGGCCGCCACGCTGGCCACCGCGGACCCGGCGCTGCGCCGCGCCGCGCTCGCCTGCTTCGCCGCCGCCGACGCCGCACTGGGCCGGCTGCCCGGCGCCGACGGCCTGCGCACCGCCGTCGGCGAGTTCGCCGAGCGCTACCCCGCGCGAGGCCGCTGCCCCGGCGACGACCAGCTGGACGCCCTGCGCTCCGGCACCCGACGCACTCCTCCGGAGGAGGCCGCACCATGATCGACGACGCCCGCCCGACCGGCGCCCCCGCCGGCGCCCAGAGCCCCGCCGCAGCGCTCCCGAAGACCCCGCAGACCGCGCAGACCGCGCAGACCCCGCCGCCCGCCGTCGTGCCCTGGGAGAACCTCTCGCGGGAGGCCCTGCGCGAGGCGATCGCCACCGAGCTGCTGACCGCCCGCGCCCGCACCGCCGCGCTGACCGACTGCGTCGAGGACCCGGACCTCACCGCCCAGCACTCCCCGCTGATGTCGCCGCTGGTCTGGGACCTCGCGCACATCGGCAACCAGGAGGAGCTCTGGCTGCTGCGCAACGTCGGCGGCCGCGATCCGCTGCACCCGGAGATCGACCCGCTCTACGACGCCTTCGAGCACCCGCGCGCCGAGCGGCCCAGCCTGCCGCTGCTGCCGCCGGGCGAGGCCCGCGCCTACGCCCACGACGTCCGCGGCCGGGTCCTCGACCTGCTCGCCGCCAGCCCCCTGGAGGGCGCGCCGCTGCTGGACGCCGGGTTCGCCTTCGGCATGATCGCCCAGCACGAGCAGCAGCACGACGAGACCATGCTGATCACTCACCAGCTGCGCCGGGGGGAGCCCGCCCTGGCCGCTCCCCCGCCGCCGTCCGCCCCGGCGGACGCGGCCGCGCTGCCCGCCGAGGTGCTCGTCCCCGCCGGGCCGTTCACCATGGGCACCGACACCGAGCCCTGGGCGCTGGACAACGAGCGGCCCGCGCACCGGGTGGAGCTGCCGGCCTTCCGGCTGGACACCACGCCCGTCACCAACGGCGCCTACCAGCGGTTCATCGCCGACGGCGGCTACGACGACCCGCGCTGGTGGGCGCCCGAGGGGTGGCAGCACCGCCTGCAGGCCGGGCTGAGCGCCCCGCTGTTCTGGCGCCGCGAGGGCGGCGGCTGGCTGCGCCGCCGGTTCGGCCTGCTGGAGCCGGTGCCCGAGGACGAGCCCGTGCTGCACGTCAGCTGGTACGAGGCGGACGCCTACGCCCGGTGGGCCGGGCGGCGGCTGCCGACCGAGGCGGAGTGGGAGAAGGCCGCCCGGCACGACCCGGCCGCCGACCGCTCCCGCCGCTACCCCTGGGGCGACCGGCCGCCCGCGGCCGAACACGCCAACCTGGGCCAGCGGCATCTGCGCCCGGCCCCGGCCGGCAGCTACCCGGCGGGCGAGTCCCCCTACGGCGTGCGGCAGTTGATGGGCGACGTCTGGGAGTGGACGGCCAGCGACTTCCGTCCGTACCCGGGCTTCCGGGCCTGGCCGTACCGGGAGTACTCGGAGGTGTTCTTCGGCCCGGAGTACAAGGTGCTGCGCGGCGGCTGCTTCGCGGTGGCACCGGTCGCCTGTCGGGGCACCTTCCGCAACTGGGACTACCCCGTCCGGCGCCAGATCTTCGCCGGGTTCCGCACCGCGGCCGACCCGGAGGCCGGCTGATGTGCCGCCACCTCGCCTACCTGGGAGCCCCGGTGACGCCCCGGGAGCTGCTGGTGGAGCCGCCGTTCGGGCTCTACCGGCAGTCCTGGGCGCCGCGCACCCAGCGCTACGGCACGGTGAACGCGGACGGCTTCGGCCTCGGCTGGTACGCCGACGGGGACGAGGTGCCCGCCCGCTACCGGCGGGCCGGGCCGATCTGGGCGGACGCCTCCTTCGCCGACCTCGCCCGGGTGATCCGCACCCGGGCGCTGCTGGCGGCCGTCCGCTCCGCCACCGAGGGCTGCGCGGCCGGGGAGACGGCGGCCGCGCCGTTCGCCGCCGGGCGCTGGCTGTTCAGCCACAACGGCGCGGTCGACGGCTGGCCGGCCAAGCTGGACGCGCTCGCCGCGCTGCTGCCGCCCGCCGAACTCCTCGCCCTGGAGGCCCGGACCGACTCGGCGCTGCTCTGGGGCCTGGCCCTGCACCGCCTGCGGGCCGGAGCCGGCCTCGGCGAGGCACTGGCCGGCGCCGTCGCGGACACCGCCGCGCACACCACCGGCCGGCTCAACCTGCTGCTCACCGACGGCCGCACGCTCGCCGCCACGGCCTGGGGCGACACCCTGCACCACCGGACCCTGCCGGACGGCGCGGTCCTGGTCGCCTCCGAGCCGTTCGACGACGACCCGGCCTGGACGGCCGTTCCGGACCGCTCGCTGCTGCTGGCCGGACCGGACGGGATCACCGTCCGGCCGCTCTGAGCGACCCGTCCGCACCTCCACCATCCTTCACCTTGTGAATAGAGGACTCACCTGTCATGAGCACCTTCGATCTCATCCGCCTGCTGCCCGCCGACCACTTCAGCACCGCCCTGCGGCACGACGTGCAGCACGGTCTGACCTCCGAACCCAAGTGGCTGCCGCCGAAGTGGTTCTACGACGCGCGGGGCAGCGAGCTGTTCGAGGAGATCACCCGGCTGCCCGAGTACTACCCGACCCGCGCCGAGCGGGCCATCCTGACCGCCCGGGCCGACGAGGTCGCCGCCGTCACCCGGGCCCGCACCCTGGTGGAGCTGGGCTCGGGCTCCTCCGAGAAGACCAGGCTGCTGCTGAGCGCGCTGCGCGGCCTCGGGACGCTGGACAGCTACGTCCCGGTGGACGTCAGCGAGAGCGCGCTGGCCGCCGCCGGCGAGGCACTGGCCGCCGACTACCCCGGGCTGTCCGTGCACGCCGTGCTGGCCGACTTCACCGCCCGGCTCGCCCTGCCCCCGGACGGCGGCCCACGGCTGGTCGCCTTCCTCGGCGGCACCCTCGGCAACCTGCTGCCCGCCGAGCGGGCGGCCTTCCTGCGCGGCCTGCGCGCCACCCTCGACCGGGGCGACTTCCTGCTGCTCGGCACCGACCTGGTGAAGGATCCGGACGTCCTGGTCGCGGCCTACGACGACGCCGCCGGGGTGACGGCCGAGTTCAACCGCAACGTGCTCAACGTGCTCAACCGGGAGCTGGCCGCCGACTTCGACCCGGAGGCGTTCGCGCACGTGGCGCGCTGGGACGCCGAGCACGAGTGGATCGAGATGCGGCTGCGCTCGCTGCGCACCCAGACCGTCAAGATCCCGGCCCTGGACCTGCCGGTCCACTTCGAGAAGGACGAGGAGCTGCGCACCGAGGTCTCCGCGAAGTTCCGCCGGGAGCGGGTCGCCGAGGAGCTGGCCGCGGCCGGCCTGCGGCTCGCCCACTGGTGGACGGACGACGAGGGACGGTTCGGACTGTCGCTGGCCCGACCCATTTGATAGTTCACTTTACTAATAGACAAAGGGACTTGCCGGGCATCCCACGTACAACACTTGAACATTGACGGGTTACGATCGCGGCTACCAAGCTCAGCGTTGAGTACCAGGAGTCAATCTCGTGAGCGTCACCAAGCAGCCCTCGGAGCTCGCGGCGGCGGAGGCCCGGCCCTCCGACCGCCTCGGCTTCGTCGTCTTCATCACCGCCGCCGCGGCCCTCGGCGGCTTCCTGTTCGGCTACGACAGCTCCGTGATCAACGGCGCGGTCTCCGGCATCCAGGAGCGGTTCGCCGTCGGGGACGGCGTGACCGGGCTGATCGTGTCCTCCGCCCTGCTGGGCTCCGCGGTCGGCGCCGCACTGGCCGGCCGGTTCGCCGACCGGTACGGCCGCATCAAGGTGATGAAGGCGGGCGCGCTGCTCTTCGCGGTGAGCGCGGTCGGCTCGATGCTGCCGTTCTCCGCCTGGGACCTCGCCCTCTGGCGGGTCCTCGGCGGAGCGGCCATCGGCATCGCCTCGGTGATCGCCCCGACCTACATCGCCGAGGTCGCCCCGACCAGGTACCGCGGCCGCCTGGCCTCCTTCCAGCAGGCCGCGATCGTGCTCGGCATCGCGATATCCCAGCTGGTCAACTGGGTGCTGGCGGACGCCGCCGGCGGCGACACCCGCGGGCGGCTGCTCGGCCTGGAGGCCTGGCAGTGGATGCTCGGCATCTGCGTCGTGCCGGCCGCCGTCTACTTCGTGCTGTCCTCGATGATCCCCGAGTCCCCGCGCTACCTGATCGCGGCCGGCCGCCTGGACGAGGCCCGCACCGTGCTGGGCGAGGTCGAGGGCACGGGCTGCGACACCGACGCCCGGATCGCCGAGATCCAGGGCCTGATCGCCTCCGACCACCGCCCGCGCTTCCGCGACCTGCTGGGCGGCCGGTTCGGCCTGCTGCCGATCGTCTGGGTCGGCATCGGCCTCTCGGTCTTCCAGCAACTCGTCGGCATCAACGTGATCTTCTACTACTCGTCGATCCTCTGGCAGTCGGTCGGCATCGACCAGGGCGACTCGCTGCTGATCAGCTTCATCGGCTCGGTCATCAACATCCTCGGCACCGTGGTCGCGATCCTGCTGGTCGACCGGATCGGCCGCAAGCCGCTCGCGCTGATCGGCTCGGCCGGCATGGCCGTGGCGCTCGGCGCCTGCGGCTGGGCGTTCTCCTCGGCCACCGGCAGCGGCGACAACGTCGTGCTGCCCGACCTGCAGGGCACCGTCGCGCTGATCGCCGCCAACGCCTTCGTGCTGTTCTTCGCGATGTCCTGGGGCGTGGTGGTCTGGGTGATGCTCGGCGAGATGTTCCCCAACCGGATCCGGGCCGCCGCACTGTCCGTCGCGGCCTCCGCGCAGTGGCTCGCCAACTGGGCGATCACCGTCTCGTTCCCGTCGCTGTCGCGCTGGAACCTGTCGGCGACCTACCTGGTCTACGCCGCCTTCGCGGCCCTGTCGATCGTCTTCGTGGCCCGCTTCATGAAGGAGACCAAGGGCGTCCGCCTGGAGGACATGGGCTGATCCGACGGTCTGACCGGCTGACCGGCCCCCGCACCCTAGCGCCATCCGCGCGGTGTGGGGGCCGATTCGCTCACTCCCTGCGCCGGGGCACGCACATCCGGTACTCCTGTTCGCCAGGAGGGATGTGTCCTTGATCTTCAATCGGCTTCGTACCCGCGGCCCGCGCAGACCCGCGGCGGCTCCGGCCGGCGGCTGCCCGTACGCCCACGCGCACACCGTTCCCGAGGCGCCGCTGCTGCCCGAACCGCCGCCCCGGGCCGAGCACTTCACCGACCCCGACGAGGCCGCCAGCTTCATCCGGCAGTTCCACCGCGAGCAGCCCGCCGCCGGGGACCCGGTCGAGCGGGTGCGCGCGGTGCTCGACGAGATCGACCGCACCGGCACCTACGCGCACACGGCCGCCGAGCTCGGGTACGGCGCCAAGCTCGCCTGGCGCAACGCGGCCCGCTGCATCGGCCGGCTGTACTGGCGCAGCCTGGTGGTGCGCGACCTGCGGCACCTGAGCGCAGCCGACGACATCGCCGCCGAGTGCTTCGAGCACCTGCGGCTGGCCGGCAACGACGGCCGGATCCGCCCGGTGGTGTCGGTGTTCGCCCCCGACCGGCCGGGCCGCCCGGCCGCCCGCATCCTCAACCAGCAGCTCGTCCGCTACGCCGGACACCCCGTCGAGGGCGGCTTCGTCGGGGACCCGGCTGGCGCCGCACTGGCCGCCCGCTCCCGGGACCTCGGGTGGAAGTGCGGCGAGGAGCGGTTCGAGGTGCTGCCGCTGCTGGTCCAGGAGCGCCCGGGGGCCCGGCCGCAGTGGTACGAGCTGCCGGACGACACCACGCTGGAGGTCGAGCTGACCCACCCCGACCACCCCTGGTTCGCCCGGCTGGGGCTGCGCTGGTACGCGGTGCCGGCGATCAGCGACATGACGCTGGAGATCGGCGGGGTGCACTACCCCACCGCACCGTTCAACGGCTGGTACATGGGCACCGAGATCGGCGCCCGCAACCTCGCCGACGCCGACCGCTACGACATGCTGGCGGAGGTCGCCGAGCGGCTCGGCCTGGACACCTCCAGCGACCGCACGCTCTGGCGGGACCGGGCGCTGGTGGAGCTGAACGTGGCGGTGCTGCATTCCTTCCAGGAGGCCGGGGTGACCATGGCCGACCACCACACCGAGTCGGAGCGGTTCCTGCGGCACGTGGCCCAGGAGAAGCGGCTCGGCCGGGACACCCCCGCCGACTGGAGCTGGATCGTGCCCCCGGTCTCCGGCGGGCTCACCCCCGTCTACCACCGGTACTACGACCCGGTGGACCCTTCGCTGCGGCCGGCCTTCACGGCCCGCTCGCCCTGGTGAGCCCCGGGGACGGTGCGTTCGTAGCGTAGGGCGAGGCCGTCGAGGAGCGCCTCCAGCCCGGTCTCGAAGGCGCCCTCGTCGATCGCGCCGCGGTGCTCGGCCAGCCGGTGCGCCTCGCCGAGGTGCGGGTAGTCGGCGGCGTCGTAGAGCCCGGCGTCCTCGGGGAAGCCCGCGGCGAACGAGGCGAGCGCCGAGCCGGTGACGAAGTACCGCATCAGCGCGCCGATCCGGGTGGCCTGCCCGCGCGGCCAGCCGGCCTCGACGAGGCAGCCGAAGACGGCGTCCGCCAGGCGCAGCGCGTTCGGCCGCCGCCCGGGGCCCTGGGCGAGCACCGGGACGATGTTGGGGTGGGCGGCCAGCGCGGCGCGGTAGGAGCGGGCCCAGTCGCGCAGGGCCTGCGGCCAGGGTGCGGCGGCGTCCGCGAACATCGACAGGTCGACCTCGCCCATCACGCTGTCCACCACGGCGTCCAGCAGCTCGTCCTTGGTGGCGAAGTGGTTGTAGAGGGAGGGCCCGCTGACCGAGAGCCCGGTGGCGAGCCGGCGGGTGGAGAGGGCGTCCAGGCCCTCGGCGTCGACGAGTTGCAGAGCGGCCGTGACGATGCGCTCGCGGCTGAGCAGGGGGGTGCGCGGGCGGGCCATCGTCGCGGTTCCTCCGGTCGAGTGGGGTGTGGACCGATTCTGGCAGGCGCCTCTTCCCAGTGCGGCCCGGTCGGCGCTACAGTCCCGGTAAAACTTGCAGCGCTAGTTTAATCGAGGCCGCCATGGATCTGGAGCTGTCCGAAGAACAGGCCGCCGTCCGCGAGCTCGCGGCGGGGTTCACCGACCGCGAGATCGCGCCCCACGCCGCCGCCTGGGACCGCGCCGAGTCCGTCGACCGCGCGATCGTCGGCAAGCTCGGCAAGGTGGGCTTCCTCGGCCTGACCATCCCCGAGGAGTACGGCGGCAGCGGCGGCGACCACCTCGCGTACTGCCTGGTCCTGGAGGAGCTGGGCCGGGGCGACTCCGCCGTGCGCGGCATCGTCTCGGTCTCGCTCGGCCTGGTCGCCAAGTCCGTCAACGCCTACGGCAGCGAGGAGCAGAAGCGCCACTGGCTGCCCCGGCTCACCTCCGGCGAGGCGCTCGGCTGCTTCGCGCTCACCGAGCCCGGCACCGGCTCGGACGCCGCCAACCTCACCACCCGGGCGGTCCGGGACGGCGCGGACTGGCTGATCAGCGGCGCCAAGATGTTCATCACCAACGGGACGTGGGCCGACGTCGCCCTGGTCTTCGCCCGGACCGGGGAGGAGGGCCACCGGGGCATCACCGCCTTCCTCGTCCCCACCGACCTGCCCGGCTTCACCCGGACGGAGATCCACGGCAAGCTCGGCCTGCGCGGCCAGGCCACCGCCGAGCTCGCCTTCGACGGCGTCCGGGTGCCCGACTCCGCCCGGCTCGGCCCCGAGGGCAAGGGCTTCGGCGTCGCGATGGCGGCGCTCGCCAAGGGCCGGATGTCGGTCGCCGCGGGCTGCGTCGGGATCGCCCGGGCCTGTCTGGAGGCCGCCGTCCGCTACGCGGGCGAGCGCGAGCAGTTCGGCCGGCCGATCGCCTCGCACCAGCTGGTGCAGGAGCTGCTCTCCGACATCGCGGTCGACGTCGAGGCCGCCCGGCTGCTCACCTGGCGGGTCGCCGACCACATCGAGCGCGGCCTGCCGTTCGCCACCGAGTCCTCGGTGGCCAAGCTCTTCGCGAGCGAGGCCGCCGTGCGGGCCGCCAACAACGCGCTCCAGGTGTTCGGCGGCTACGGCTTCATCGACGAGTACCCGGTCGGCAAGTACCTGCGCGACGCGCGGGTGATGACCCTCTACGAGGGCACCAGCCAGATCCACAAACTGCTCATCGGGCGTTCGCTCACCGGCGTCAACGCCTTCTGACCGCCCCTCATCGGATAAGGAGCCCGACGACGTGCGTCCTGTCTACTTCGCCGCAGCCCGCCGCACACCCATCGGCCGGCTGCGCGGAGCGCTCGCCACGGTCCGCCCGGACGACCTCTCGGCCACCGTGCTGCGCGCCCTGGTCGCCGACCTGCCCACCCTCGACCCCGCCCGGATCGACGACGTCTACTGGGGCGCCGCCAACCAGGCCGGCGAGGACAACCGCAACGCCGCCCGGATGGCCGTGCTGCTCGCGGGCCTGCCCGACACCGTGCCCGGCGCCACCGTCAACCGCCTCTGCGCCTCCGGGCTGGAGGCCGTCACCATGGCCGCCCGGGCGATCGGCTCGGGCGAGGCCGACGTCGTCCTGGCCGGCGGCTGCGAGTCGATGACCCGCGCGCCGTTCATCCTCCCCCGCCCCGACGAGGCGCTGCCGCACCGGATCGAGACGTACGACACCCGGCTCGGCTGGCGGCTCACCAACCCCCGGATGGCCGAGCTGCACGGCGTACTCGCCATGGGCGAGACCGCCGAGGAGGTCGCCACCCGGTACGGCATCGGCCGCGAGCGCCAGGACGCCTTCGCGCTGCGCAGCCACCAGCTGGCCGCGGCCGCCCGCAAGGACGGTCTCTTCGACGCCGAGCTGATCCCGGTCGAGCGGCCCGACGGCGTGACGGTCCGCCAGGACGAGGGCATCCGCGAGGACTCCAGCCTGGAGAAGCTGGCCCGGCTGAAGCCGGCGTTCCGGCAGGGCGGCACCGTGACGGCGGGCAACGCCTCCCCGATGAACGACGGCGCGGCCGGCCTGGTGCTGGTCAGCGAGGAGGCGCTGGGCGACCTCGGGCTCCAGCCGCTCGGCCGGTACGTCGCGGGCGCCTCGGCCGGGGTGCACCCGGACGTGATGGGCATCGGCCCCGTCCCGGCCACCCGCAAGGCGCTGGGCCGGGCCGGCTGGTCGCTCTCCGACCTGGCGGAGGCCGAGCTCAACGAGGCCTTCGCCGCCCAGGTGCTCGCCGCCGTCGACCAGCTCGGGATCGACCCCGACCTGGTCAACCCGACCGGCGGGGCGATCGCCCTGGGCCACCCGCTGGGCGGCTCCGGCGCCCGGATCCTCACCACCCTGCTGCACCGGATGCGCCGTACCGGCGGCCGGCGCGGGCTGGCCACCATGTGCGTGGGCGTCGGGCAGGGCACCGCCGTCCTCGTCGAGAACGTCTGATCCCCTCCAAGGAGCTGCTGTGACTCGTTTTTCAGGCAAGGTCGCCGTCGTCACCGGTGCGGCGCAGGGCATCGGCGCGGCCACCGCGCGGCTGCTGGCGCAGGAGGGTGCGGCCGTCGCGGTGGTCGACCTGACCGCCGAGCGGGCCGCCGGGACGGTCGAGGAGATCACCGCCAAGGGCGGGACCGCCCGCGCGTACGGCTGCGACGTGGCCGACTACGACGCGGTGGAGGCGGTCTTCGCCGAGGTCGCCCGCGACCTCGGCGGGGTGCACGTCCTGGTGAACAACGCCGGGATCACCCGGGACAACCTCTTCTTCAAGATGCCGAAGTCCGACTGGGACACGGTGCTGACGGTCAACCTGACCAGCGCCTACAACTGCAGCCACGTCGCGCAGAAGTACATGGTGGCGCAGAAGTACGGCAAGATCGTCTCGCTCAGCTCGCGCTCGGCCCTCGGCAACCGGGGCCAGGCCAACTACGCCGCCGCGAAGGCCGGCATCCAGGGGCTGACCGCCACTCTGGCGATCGAGCTGGGCCCGTTCAACATCAACGTCAACGCCGTCGCCCCCGGGTACATCGCCACCCCCATGACGGCCGCCACGGCCGAGCGGGTCGGCGCCACGGCGGAGGACCACCAGACGGAGGTCGCCGCCCGGACGCCGCTGCGGCGGGTGGGCCAGCCGGAGGAGATCGCCTCCGTCGTGGTCTTCCTGGCCAGCGAGGACGCCTCGTACGTCAGCGGGCAGACCCTGTACGTCAACGGTGGGGCGCGCTGAAACACGACTGACGTTTCGTCAGACCATCGGCCCAGGTGGAGGGTTACCTTCGCCTGGGCCGGCCTTTACCTTTTCCCGTGGCCAGGCATGACCATGCCGGCGGTACCAAATGACTATGGCATGATCATGCGGCACTCGATGGGATGGCCGGACCACCCGACCTGACCAGGTCGGGCCCTGCGTCCCAAGGAGTCCCATGGGCAGCTCCGCGCCCCTCCGCGCCCTGACCCTGCTCGCCGCCGGGGCCACCGCCCTGACGGCCGGCACCGTCGCCGTGCCCGTCGTCGGCACCGCCTCCGCCACCGCGCAGCCCGCGGCCGCCGTCCACGTCCGCCCCGCCTCCAGCGGCCACGTCAGCGCCATCGGGCGGACCGCGCCACTGCCCACCTCGCAGTGCGTCGGCGAGATCGGCATCCACTGCTACTCGCCGCTCCAGTACCGGACCGCCTACAACCTGGACCCGCTCTACAAGGAGGGCATCACCGGCAAGGGCCGCACGATCGTCATCGTCGACTCCTTCGGCTCGCCGACCATCCAGCACGACCTGGAGACCTTCGACAAGCAGTGGGGCATCCCGGACACCCAGGTCGAGGTGGTCAAGTGGGGCGACGTCCCCGTCTTCGACCCCACCAACCCCGACCACACCGGCTGGGCCGGCGAGACCACCCTCGACGTCGAGTACGCCCACGCCATCGCCCCCGACGCCCACATCATCCTGGTCGAGACGGGCGTCGCCGAGACCGAGGGCACCACCGGCCTGCCCGAGATGATGGACGCCGAGAAGGCCCTCATCAAGGCCGGGCGCGCCGACGTCATCTCGCAGAGCTTCGGGGCCACCGAGAACACCTTCCCCGGCTTCGACAAGGGCGACTTCAAGTCGCTCACCGACCTGCGCTACGCCTTCAAGGAGGCCGCCGCCCACGACGTCACCGTGCTGGCCGCCTCCGGCGACGCGGGGGCCACCGACTCGCAGGCCAACGGCGAGGACCTGTACCCGTACAAGGTCAACTCCTGGCCCTCCTCCGACCCGCTGGTCACCTCCATCGGCGGCACCCAGCTCAGCCTGGACGACGCGGGCCGGCGGACCGCGCCCGACAAGGTCTGGCACGACAAGTACGGCGCCGGCGGCGGCGGGGTCTCCGGCGTCTTCGAGCGCCCCTGGTACCAGGCGGGCGTCGCCTCCGCCACGGGCGACCACCGCGGCACGCCCGACATCAGCATGAGCGCGGCGGTCGACGGCGGCGCCTGGACGTACGAGTCCTACGACCCGACCTCCGCCGGGTGGCACATCACCGGCGGCACCAGCGAGGCGACCCCGATCTTCTCCGGCGTCGTCGCGCTCGCCGACCAGCTCGCCGGCCACCGCCTCGGCCAGCTCAACTGGCGCCTCTACGGGCTGAACCTGCTGCCCTCGCAGTGGAGCGGCCTGGTCGACGTGACCACCGGTGACAACTCCTGGGACACCGTGACCGGCTACCAGGCCGGCAAGGGCTACGACCTCGCCAGCGGCCTCGGCACCATCGACGGCGCCCGCTTCGTCCACGCGGTGGCGGGGCGGTAGCACGGGTTGAGGTGAGGAGCAGGAAGTCGGCCGGGCCGACTTCCTGCTCCTTCGGCGTTCCGCCGTCGGGCGGGGGTGGCCGGCGGGTGCGGTCTGCGCTCGTCAGGCGTGGTCGGCGCCCGCCGCGGCGAGCTGGGCCAGGTAGCGCTCGGCGGCGCGGAGCTTGCGGCCGTCGGTGCCCGGCAGGTAGGCGCGGAGCTCGATGATCTCCGGGGCGATCCGGATGGCCTCCGTACGGTCCTTGATCGCACGCCAGCACGCCTCGGCGTTGGTGGCCGCCTGCTGGGTCTCCGGGTGGTCCGGGCCCTGCGCGCGCAGCAGGGTGAGGGCCACCTCGCGGTAGATGTCCGCCGCCTCGGTGACCCGGCCGGCGAGGCGGGAGACGTGCGCCCGGACCTGCCTGACCTGGAGCACGGGGGCGGAGAAGGCGCCGTGCTCGGCGATCGCCTCCAGTTCGAGCGCGAAGGCGAGGTCGGTGGCGGCGGCGTGGTCCCCGGCGTCCGCGCTGCGGACGATCCGGCCGATCACCTCGCGGTAGTCGGCCCGGGGCGGCGTGGCCGGGGGGTCGTCGGTGGCGGCCTCGGCGGCGGCCTCGGTGGCGGCCTCGACGGGGGCGTCGGCGGGGGTGTCGGCCGGGGCGGGGGCGGGGGTGGCGTCAGACGGTTCGTCGGCGGGCTCGGCGTCGCTCGGCTCGGCAGCGGGCTCGGCGTCGCTCGGCACGGCAGCGGGCGCGCCGTCGCTCGGCTCGGCAGCGGGCACGGCGTCGCTCGGCACGGCGTCCAAGGGCTCGGCGGCCGTCGGCTCGGGGACGGGGGGCGCGGGCGCAGCGGGCGCCGCCTCGGCCGCGTCCAGGAGGGCGTCCGCCTCGGGCACCGCATCCACCGGCGCAGCGTCCGTCGGCACGGCGCCCACCGGCACCTCATCCACCGGCAGGGCGTCGAACGGCAACGCGTCCACCGGGCTGGCCTTGGCCAGCCTGACGCCGGCGGAGGCCACCGCCCGCCAGGCGTACGCCTTCAGCAGATTGACCGGCCGGGCCGGGGGCGGCGGGGTCGGCGGGACGGCCGCCTTCAGCAGGCTGACCGGGCCGAGCAGCTCCGCGGCCACCGGCGCCGCCGCTGCCGAAGGCGCCGGCGCGGACACGGACTCGGACACGAACGGGGCCGCGGGGGCCGGCACGAACGCGGGCGCGGCTGCCGGGGCCGGCACGGGGGCCGCGTCCGCCATCGGCATCCCCGCCGGGGCCGCCGGCTTGTCGAGCGTGACGGCGGGCCGGCCCGGCGCGGGGTGCGGCGCCGAGGGACGGGGCAGCACCGCGGGCGGGCGACGGCCCTCGAACGGGACGGAGTCCAGCAGCGGGCCCTCGGCGCGGCGGGCGGTGTTGCGGAAGAACGGGCGGTCCGGCGCATGGGTGGCCAGGATGGCCACGTCGGGCCGCAGCACCGAGTACACCTGCTGGCGCAACTGCTCCGGCGTCAGGACGGCGTCCACGCCGGGCCGGCCGCCGTGCAGGGCCTCGATCAGCGCGCGGGTGAAGGTGCCGATCTGCTCCGGGTCCGGGCTGACCACCGCCCAGAGCGGCAGCCCGTCGGTGAGCGGTGAGACGGGGCTCTGGAGGAACGGCCAGGCGTTCTGATCGGCGCTCAGGTCGGCGATGACCAGGGTCGGCCAGTCGGCGGGCCGGTGCCGCAGCTCGGCGGCCACGGACTGCCAGGGCAGGCCGTCCTGCCGGACGCTGCCGGGCTTGGAGTCACGGAGGGTGAGGTGGAGCTGGCCGCTGCGCTTGTCCGCGACCAGGTGGCCGCCGAGGTGGACGAGCAGCGGTCCGGGGTGGCGGGCGGCCGCCCGCAGGTGGGCGAGGACGGTGTGCGGGTCGCTGGCGCCGGGCAGGTGGACGGCGTCCACGGCGTCGGCCGCGAGCAGGACCTGCGGTGAGACGGCGGCGAGCATCGCGGACAGCACCGGCGCCTGGGTGGGGCCTCCACGGCCCCAGGTGCGGCGGCCGGAGTTGCCGTAGCCGCCCTCGACGACGAGGATCCGCCCGCGCGGTCCGCCCGGTCCGAGTCCGCCGGGGGCGCCGAGGCCGCTCACCCCGTGGGCGGGCGTGGCGCCGGGCGCGGTGAACGGCGGCGGTGTCGCCGCGGGCGGCGGGGCCACCAGGGGGATCCCGGTGACGGTCCATCCGGTCGGCGGTGCGACGGGCGCGGCCGGGGGCTCGTACAGCGCGGCGGGGCCGGGGGTGTGCTCCTCGTACGGGTTGCCCGGCGGCCCCGGCGGCGGCACGGCATCCGCCACGGGTTCCGGACTCCCGGGGACAGCCGTAGCCTCCGCCATCTCTGGTCACCGCCCCGCCCCGCCGCTGAACGGCGTCTGATGCCCTTGCCCCGTGGTGCCGTCCACCACGTCTGTTTCCGCCACCCTACGAGATCCCGGCACACCCGATCCAGGCCGGGTCGGCCCGACGGCCGCTACCGTACAGCGATGACGGATGCCGCACCGCCTCTTCTCTTCCTCGATGTCGACGGGCCGCTCCTCCCGTTCGGGGCGACACGCCATCAGTTCCCGAACGGGTACCCGACCCATCGGACGGCCGGCGGGCCGCCGGGAGCCGACCGCAATCCGCTGCTGGACCGGATCGATCCGGCCCTCGTGCCGGCCGAAGCAGGTGCAGACGTCCCGGGAGAGCGCGCTGCCCGCCGGGGCCGGGTCTGGTTCGTTCGCCATGCCGCACACGAGACCGGACCGGGAGGGTCTCTCCACCCGTCGACAGGCGCCCACCGGAGCGAGGTCCAGGGGGCCCGCTGGTCAGACCGTCAGTTCCCCGATCAGTCGGCGGTAGGTGTCGAAGGCGGGCTTGGGGGTGTAGTCGTCCCGCAGGAGGCCGAAGCGGTCGAACAGGCCGGTGCCCGCGCTGTCGGCGTCGCGCAGGTCGAAGAAGGAGTACCCGGTGAGGTTGAGCTCCTCGCGGAGTCCGGCCACCGCGCGGATCACGGTCTCGACGACCTCGGCCTGGCGCTGCTCGGTGCGGTCCGGTCCGGTGGGCCAGCCGTTCTCGCAGATCCGGATGGGCACCTCGCGGCCGATGCCGGCCTTCGGGAGGCTGGTGTCGCGGAAGGCGGTGAGGACCGCGGCCACCGCGCCGGGCAGTCGGTCCGCCGGCTGGGGGTGGAAGACGTCGGGGAAGAAGTCCAGGCCGACGTAGTCCAGGGAACGGTGGAAGCGGTCGTCGGCCAGCGCGCCGAGGTCCGGCCAGAAGGTGTCGGCGGGGTCGAAGGTCGGCACCGCGTTGAAGCCGACGGCGATGTCGTGGCCGCAGGCCCGGGCCTCCTCCTTGGCCGCGATGACGCCCTGGACCAGGGCACGGAGCACGTTCGGCATGCTGCCGTCGAGGGCCGGGAGGTCCAGGTTGGGCTCCTCGCAGAGTTGGAGCGTCGCCAGGTGCGGGCCGTCGGTCCGCACGGTGGCCCGGACGAAGTCCAGCCAGCCGTCGAGTTCGTCGCCCGGCTCGCGGAACGTGAGCACCAGGTCGAGCCTGCGGCCTTCGCCGAGGTAGCGCACGGGGTCGGCCGGGGTGGCGCGGGTGTCCGGGCCGTCGCCTGCCGGGTAGGGGCGGTAGGCGCGGACCAGCAGGGTCGGGGCATCGCCCTGGAGCCGACGCAGCGCGGCGGTGATCCCCTCCGGCCGGTCGGGGCTGACGGGGTGCACGATGCCGGTGTCGCTGCCCAGGGCGGCGCCCGGGTAGATCCCGAAGGTGAAGGTCATGGATCCCACCCTAGACGAAATTTTTGGTGTCACACCAATTTTGCTGCGACCCTATGATTCAGGCCATGGGACTCCGTGAGCTCAAGAAGCAGCAGACCCGGGCCACCCTCGCCGACACGGCGACCGGGCTCTTCCTCCAGCACGGCTTCGACCAGGTCACCGTGGCCGAGGTCGCCCGGGCCGCCGGGGTGTCCGTGAACACGGTCTTCAACTACTTCCCCACCAAGGAGGACCTGTTCTTCGACCGGCAGAGCGAGGTGGAGGCGCAGCTCGCCGAGCTCGTCCGCACCCGGCCGACGGGCCGCTCCGCGGCCGGCGCCGTCCGCGACGGGCTGCTGGCGGCGCTCGAACGCGACGAGCCGACCCTCGGGCTGAACGACCAGGCGAAGCCGTTCTGGCAGGTGGTCGCCGACAGCCCCGCCCTCCAGGCCCGCGGCCGCGAGATCGCCGAACGCTCCGAGGCCGCGCTCGCGGCGGCCCTCGCCGAGGAGACCGGGGCCGCCCCGGAGGACCCGCTGCCCCGACTGCTCGCCGGGGCCATCGCCGGGGCCTACCGGGCGACCACCCACGAGATCCACCGCCGGGTGGTCGCGGGCGAGCCGGCGGAGGAGATCAGGCGCTCCGTCCTCCTCGCCACCCGGCAGGCCTTCGACCTGCTGCAGTCAGGACTCGACGGCTATCCGCCCCCCGCCGACCCGCGCCCGGGCCTCGGCCCGGGCCCCGCATGACGTCCACGATGCGGGGCCCGGCCGGGCGGAGGTCGGGGTGCGCCCCCGCCCCGGGCCGCTTCAGACCGAGGCTGCGGCGATGCAGAACTCGTTGCCCTCCGGGTCGGCCATCACGACGTGATGCCCGTCGAACTCCTCCAGGACGGCCCCGCCCGCCTTCACCAGCCGCTCGGACTCCGCCTTGATCCGCGCCCACCGCTCATCGGGACCACCGTGCCCCGGCACCCGGACGTCGATATGAAGCCGGTTCTTCGCCGTCTTCGGTTCGGACACCGTGAGGATGGAGAGTCGGGGGCCGACGCCGTCGGGATCGCAGAGCCACGCCCCGCCGTCCGCGGAGTCGTCCTCCGGCAGGTCGAACTGCGCGAGCCACTCCTCGCGCGTCTTGAAGGGCGCAGGCGGCGGCTCGTCGATGTAGCCCAGTGCCGTCTTCCAGAAGTCGGCGAGGAGCCGTGCGTTCGCGCAATCCAGGGTCAGATCGATTTTGGCTGCCATGACGGGACGGTACTGCCGACCTCTGACAGCCACCGACCGTCACCACGGCTCGCGATCCACCGGGTGCGCTCGGACGGCGCAAATGATCCGCCGACAGTGCTCACGGTTGAGGACCCTCCTCCCGGGCCGATGGTCACGCCCCCGACAGGAGGTCGCGGAGCAGGGCCACGGTGTCCGCGTCGAGCTCGCGGCCGGTGCGGCGGCTGAGGGCGTCGAGGCGGTTGACGGCCCGCAGCAGCTGGTCGCGGGCGCCGGCCGAGGCGTAGGCGTAGAAGAGGTCGCGGTGCAGGAGTTCGACGTCCGGGGCCACGGCGAGGCCGCGGAAGACGGCGGCCTCGGCGCTGCGGTGGTCGCCGTACTGGAGGCGGCGGGCGGCGAGTTCGTGGGCGGTGTCGACGATCGCGGCGATCATGTCCTGCCGCTCGGCCTCGGCCCAGCCGTACGCGGCGGGCGGCGCCTCCGCGAACGGTGCGCCCCGGACCAGGGCGAGGGCGTGGGCGAGGGCCGCGTCGGCGGTGGCGCTGGTGCTGCGCATGCCGCGGCGGTAGAGGCCGCGGAACTCGTCCCAGTCGCAGGTCACGGTCGGGGCGAAGGAGTAGCCCTCGGCGGTGTCGGTGGGCAGGAAGGCCCGGCCCTCGGGCGAGGTGCCGAACCAGGCGGCCAGGTCGCCGAGTTTGCCGGGCAGCGGGCTGGTGGCGTCGGCGGCGGTGGGGTGCGGGTCGAGGTGGGCCGCGCCGGGGTGCAGGTCGTGGTCCAGCGCGGTGTGGTCGGCGCCCGGGCGCAGCGCCAGGTAGGCGGCGAGCTCGGTGAGCCGGGGCAGCGCGGCGGGTTCGGCCGTACCGCCGGCGCTGACCACGTCGACCGGGCCGAGCAGTCGGATGCGGGGGGCGGTGCGGACGGCGTGCGCCTCCGGGGAGCGGAGGATCGCGAGCAGGTCGTCGCAGTCGGTGCGGCCGGAGGTGGTGCGGGCCACCGGGGCGGCGGCGGCCGGGCCGGGCTCGGGCTCGGGCTCGGCGGCCGGCTCCGGGCGGGCGGGGATCCGCGGGTCGGCACCGGTGGGCGCGGGCGCCGCGTCGTGCGTCGGCGCGGGCTCCGGTACCGCCACGGGCGCCGGCTCGGCCGCGGGGGCCGGCTCGACGGCGGGTGCCTGCTCGGCCGGGGGCGCCGGCGGGAGGGGCTGGACGGGGACGACCACCTCGGCGCCCGTGGGCAGCCGCAGGTTCTGGGTGGTCTCGTCCAGGTCGGCCTCCGGCTCCTCCTCCAGCCGAGGCTCCGGCCGCGACTGCGGCTCGGACTGCACCAGGGGGTGGCTCGCGTGCCGGCCGAGGCCGTTGACCAGGTAGCGGCCGGGCCCCGGCATGGCCGGCGCGGCCGGGTCGGTGCCCGCGAACGGGCTGACGCCGGTGCCGATCACCCGGGCCAACAGCCGCGGACCGGCCGCCTCCGCGCCGTCCGCGCCGTCTCCGGGGCGCTCCCCCGGAGCGCCGACGGCGGCCAGCACCGGGACGGGGGCGGGGAGTTCGGCCGGTTCGAGGTCGATACCCGGGCCGTCCAGGGTCCAGGCGGGGGCCGGGTGCTGGGTGGTGTCGTCGGCGGCCCGGAGCAGCTCGGTGACCTGCTCGTACTGCGAGCCGGTCAGGCGCTGCAGCTCCAGGGTGAGGTGCAGGCCGGGGATGGTGGCCGGGCCGGTGCTGGGCAGGGTCCAGCGGGCGACCGGACCGGTGCCTCGCTCGGGTGCGCGGGTGATCACGGCGACGCAGGTCCGGGGGCGGGCGTCGAGCAGCCGGCCGAGCTCGGCGGGGATGTCGCCCCCCGGCTGGTGGGCGCAGAGCACGATCTCCGGGACCCAGGACTCGTCGGCCTCGCCCCGGCTGCGTGCGTCCCGGGGGCTGGCGGCGTCGGCGGCGACCAGCGTGGCGCGGGCCTTGGCGGTGCGCGGGCCGAGGGCGGTGAGGGCGGCCTCCAGGGTGGTGTGGCGGTGGACCCGCTCGGCGGCGGGACCGCTGATCGGCAGCTCCTCGGCGAGGTCGACCAGGTGCAGGTGCAGGCGGTCGGCGAGCGGGCTGTGGGCCAGCTCTATGGCCAGGGTGCGCATCACGTCGCGGGCGTCGTCGGGGTGCCCGGAGAGGTGGAGCAGCCGGACGGTCTCCAGGTCGGCCAGGACCACCGAGCCGTCGGGGGCCGAGCCGAGGGTGACCAGCGCCGGGTAGGGCGCGGCGGTCTTCCGGGCCTGCGAGGGCGAGAGCAGGTCGCCGGAGTCGGCGGCACACCACCAGACGTTGGGGGCGTGGGCGGCGCGGAACGGCGCGATCGGCGCGGCCGGGCCGGAGAGGTGGAGCTCGATCGTGCGGCCGGGGGTCAGCCGGGCGGCGACGATGGCGGGCAGCCGCTTGCCGCCCCGGACGGTGTTGCGGGCCATCGTGCGCAGGGCGCGGTCGAGCAGGTCGAGGCCGCTGTCGTCCTGACGGGCCTTGAGCTCGGCCTCGAAGGCGGCGGCCGGGGTGGCGGGCAGGGCGATGCGGTGGCGCGGGCGGCGGGCGCGCAGCTGGGTGCCGCGCTTGTGGGCGACGGTGCCGACCATCATCGCGGCGAGCAGCACACCGACCGTGGAGGCGGCGAGGGCGACGGTGTAGTCGTCGCTCGGGGCGTCCTGCGCGTGCGCGGCCGGGGCCGGGGCGTGGGCGGCGGGCGCCTGGGTGGCCGGCGCGGGTGCCGGGGTGGCGGGGGCCGGGGCCTGGGTGGCGGGGGCGGGTGCCGGGGTGGCCGGCGGCGCAGGGGCCTGGCCGACCGGCGGCTCGGGAGCAGGGGCCGGAGCGGGAGCAGGCGCAGGGGCCGGAGCAGGAGCAGCCGCCCCCGGCAGCGTCAGCACCATCCCCGGTACCACCACATCCGGATCGGTGAGCGTCTCACCGTCCGGCGCGGCGGCGCCCCGGTTCGCCTCGAAGAGCTGCGGCCACGCCTCGGCGTCCCCCAACTCCCGCTGGGCGATGGCCGACAGGCTGTCACCGGCGCCGACCGTCACGGTCGTGTGCCCGCCACCGGAAGTCCCCGACTGGGGGACCGGTGCGGGCGCCGGGGCGGGAGCCGGCGCCGTGTCCGCCTTCGCGTCGCCCGGCATCAGCAGCTCCCAACCGGGCTGGATCGGCCGGTCCGCATCGAAGCGGACACCCGAACCGTCCATCACCCGGCCGTCGTTGAGCTTGGCGATCTCCACCCACCGCTCGCCCGAGCCGAGTTGGCGCTCGGCGATGGACCAGAGGCTGTCGGCCGGCCGGCTGTCCCGCACGGTGTACGCGGGCTGCTGGTCGGCGGCGGGCGCCACCGCGGGCGCGGCCTGCGCGGCGGGCAGCGCGGCCCGCTGCGCCCCGATCGTCAACTGAGCTGGTGCGGAGGCGGACTGGGCCCGGTCCGGGGCGGCCGCGAAGGCCGAACCGGCCACCGGCAGCAGCGCGATCACCGAACCGACCAGGCCCGCCGCGACCCGCTGGCTCCAGCCGAACGCCGGGATCCGGCGGGCGATCCGCCCGCGCAGCTGCGCCGGGATCTCCAGCAGCACGGAGGCCGCGAAGCACAGCCAGCCGAGCCAGCCGACCACCACCAGCAGCCAGAGGAACAGCCGCCCGTCGTCCGGGCTGGTCAGCAGCTGCCCGAGGCCGTCGGGTGCGACCTCGCCCATCGCGGCGACCGCCCGGGTGCCGTAGAGCAGCAGTGCGGGGACGCCGGCCAGCAGGCCGAGCAGGGTGACCAGTGCCGCGAGCGCGGTGATCACCGAGCCGCCCCGGCGGCCCCGGCGCGGCGGCAGCGGTGCCGGCCGTCGGCCGGCTCCCGGGGAGGCGGGCGTGCCGTGCGCCGAACGTCGGGCGCGGGCTTGGTCCTTGGCGCGTGGCGCGGCCATCAGTCGGTCTCCGGTTTCTCGACTCCGTGGACGAGGGTGGCGCTGCCCTTGCCCTTCACCTTCCGCTTGCCGAGCTCGCCCAGCAGGACCGGCTTGTAGTCGGCCGTCACCGTGACGGTGACGACCCTGCCGTCCGGGGAGAACTGGACGTCGTCGACCGCCAGACCGTAGGCCCGTTCGTACAGGCCCAGGTAGCTGTTGACGGCGTCCTTGGCGTACTGCTCCTTGACCTTGTACCCCTCGCCCTGGAGCACGGCCGCCTCGTCGAGCTGCTGGCCGACCACCCGGGCGGCCTCCAGCGCGACGCCGTCGGTCCGCTCGGCCACCCGCAGGCGGCCGCCTGCGTCGACCACGAGGGCGATGACGAGGACCAGGAAGGCGGAACAGATCGCCACGAAGATCGCGATCGATCCGCGGTCCGACCGTCCGCGGCGCCCGCGGGCACGCCGGGCGCCCCCGCCGAGCCCTGCAAGCCGTGCGCGCCCCATCGCGCCCCCTCCCCTACCGCCGTCTCCCCCGGCTGCCCCGCCCGGGGCCGTTCCGTCGTCCGATCGGCGTCCCCCGACGCCCTCCGCTTGCGTCTCCCCCGCCTGGGCCGCCCCCAACCCCCGCCCCGGGCACCTCGTCACCGCCGGCCGCGCCACCCCGCCGTCACCGCCCCCGGTAACGGTCGACCACCGAGACGAACCGCCCGACGAGGGTCTTCGTCACCGGCAGGTTCGGCCCGGCCACCAGGTCCGACAGACCGACCGTGCAGCTGACCCGCACGGTGAGGGTGGCCAGGTCGCCGGCCCCGGTGTGCAGCACCCCGTCCTCGGTCGCGACGTCCAGCCTGCCGCAGTCGACGCCCTGTTGGGCGAGGACCTCCCGGGCGGCCCGCTCCGCCACCGCGTCCGTGGCCGTCGCGTCCGCACTGCGGGCCAGCGAGACCGTCCTGGCCGCGGAGCGGGCGGCCGCCTCCACCGCGGAGGCCGTGGTCTGCACCCGGCCGGCCGCGATGGCGAGCAGGATCAGCGTGACGACGGCCGGAGCGACGATCGCCGCCTCGATCGCCACCCCGCCACCGTCCCGTCCGCGGCCGGACCGCACGAGCCGGCCCGACCGCACCGCGCCCGGCAGCCGGACTGACCGCCGACGCGGCCCCGGCCCCTTCACGGCCCCTGCCTGGACGGCGCACCCGATGACGGCGCACCCGAAGGCGCACCCGCGGACGGACCGGCCGCCGCCGCACCCGCCGGCTTCGACGCACCCGGCCTCGGCGTCGACACGACCGGCGGGACGAACCGCTCGCGCGGGGCCTGCGCCGACTGCGTGATGGTGATGCCGGGGATGCCGGGGACCAGCATCGCCGACCGCACGCTCACCGTGACCCGGATCAGCTCCGGCGTACTGCCGGCCGTGCCGACCTCGAAGTCCCGCCCGCCCTGCCGCCGGAGGAAGTCCTCGGCCTGCCCGACCGCCGCGGCGTTCTTGACCGCGTCACCGGCGTTCCCCTGCATCCGGCCCGCGTCCACGCCCTCGCGGGCGGCGGTGAGCGCGAGTTGGCGGCTGTACCACCACATCGAGCCCTGGACGACGAGCAGCACGAGCAGGAGCACGACCGGGAAGACGATGGCCAGGCTCAGGCTCATCGCCCCTCGGTCGCCACGGCGACGGGGTCGGTACGTCACGAGCCGTTCGCACCGCCCGCCGCGCCACCGGCGGCGGCACCGCCCGCGGCGCCCGCACCCGGCAGGTTCGGATCCTGCTCGACCTTCTTCACGACCTTGTCCTTCAGCGTGTACAGCGCCACCGCCACGGCCCCGGCGACGAATACCAACGCGATGATGGCCAGGGCGAGTTCGATGCTGATCGCACCCCGGTCGCCACGGGCCCGGGCGGCCCGCAGGCGGCCCATCCGGAAGGTGAAGAGCAGCAGCGCGAACTGCACGGGCAGCAGGACAGGTCGAAGGAACCTGCCTGCCAGGTCTTTCAGGTGGACGGTCATCAGGACTCCCGGGAGGTGGTGTGGTGACAGCTGCTCGCAACGTCCGCTGCCGGACTAGCCGTTGAGCATCTGGTGGAGCGCGGGGAAGACGATCAGGGCGGTCATCAGCAAGGTCAGGGCGGCCCCCGGCGCGACCATCCGCTCGCTGTCCGCGTTGGCCCTGGCCAGGTCCTCGGCCAGCAACTCGCCGCGCAGGCCCTTGGCGCGGGCCCGCAGCGTGTCGTACACGGCCGCGCCGTCGGTGCCGGAGAGCCGCATGATGTCGGCGACGTCCTGCAGCGGGGTGAGGCCGAGCTCGGCGGCGAGCGCGTCCAGGCCGGCCCAGGGCGGCAGCCGGTCGGTGGCGGCGCGGTCCAGGGCGTCCCGGATCCGGCGGAACACCGTGCCGCGCCCGACCGAGGCGGCCCGGCGCAGCGCCTCGGCGGGACCGCAGTCGGCGGCCCGCTCCAGCGCGACGAGTTCCAGGTAGGCGGCGATGCCGTGCAGGTACTCGGTCCTGGCCTCCTTGGCCTCACCCCGCACGATGGCGTCCGGGACGAACCAGAACAGCCCGGCCAGCAGCGGTCCGACCACCAGCGGCAGCGCGAACGGCAGGCCGACGTCGAGCAGCACCGCCATCGCGGCCAGGTAGGCCGGCAGGACGAGGCCGATGACGGCGAACAGCAGCTTGTGCGCCATGAACCGGGCCGGGGTGCGGCCGATCAGCGACAGTTCGCGCTGCGGGATGCGCACCCCGCGCAGGGCGAGGGAGCGCTCGCCGATCCGGTCGAACCAGCGCGGCCGCTCGTCCGGGTCGGGCTCCCGCTCGGCGGGCGTGCGGTGCAGCCGGTCCAGGGCCTGGCCCAGGTCGGGTGGCGCGGGCCGGAGTTCGGATATCAGCATGGCGACGCCGCCGGCCGCGAGGGCGCCGGCCAGCACGGACCAGGGGGAGATCATCGGACCTCCCCGAGGCCGAGGAGGCGCTCGCCCTCGGCGGAGCCGTCCAGGCCCTCCCCGGGCGCGGACCGGCGGCCGGTGCGGCTGCGCCGGTCGGCCTCCAGCAGCCGGGGTACCGGCGGGTGCGAGGCGAGCGCGCGCATCCAGGCGATCACCGCGACAAACAGCGCGGCGACCACGGCGAGCACGACCTGCCCGAGCACCGTGCTGTACGGCCGGGTGTAGTCGGTGTTGAACGAGCCGATGACCACGACCAGCACGATGATGCCGACCAGCCAGCGGATGGTGGTGCGGTGCTTGGCCCGGTCGGCCTCGATGGTGCGGCGCTGGCGGACCTCCTCGCGGACCGAGTCCGCCATGTCGGACAGGGCCCGGGCGAGGCCCGGCCCGCTGTCCCCGGAGCGCAGCAGCAGCGCGGCGAGCACCTTGTCGGCGGTGGCGTCGGCGAGGCTGTCGGCGAAGGCGCGCAGCGCCTCCTCGGGCCGCCAGCGGGCCTGCAGCCGGGCGGCCAGTTCGCCGATCTCCTCCTCCAGGGCCGCGGGGGCGGTGCGGCGGCTGGTGACGATGGCCTGGTTGAGGCCGACGCCGAGCAGCAGCACGTCCGCGATGCGCTGGGTCCACTCGGAGAGCGCCTCCAGCCGCTCGATCCGGTGGGTGTCCGGGCGGGTGGTGTCGAACAGCCAGGGCAGGCCGAAGACGCCGAGCGGCACCAGCAGCGCGGTGAGCGGGATCCCGGTGAACAGCCAGCCCAGCGGCGCGCCGACCAGGGTCAGCGGAAGCTGGACCCGGCGCAGCCGCACCACCCGGGCGGGGGTGGTGCCGGGCGCGCCGTACCAGAACACGTGGGCGCGGCCGGTCAGCGGACTGCGGGTCCGGTCCTCGTCGTCGCCCGTGTCCTCGCTGCCGCGGGCCCAGGTCACCAGCGCGACCAGGCCGGTCATGACCAGCAGCCCGCACAGGGCGTAGAGCAGCATCATCGCGCGCCACCGCCGATCCGCAGCTGGAGCGGCCCCGTCCAGCTCCCGTACCGGGAGCCGAGCAGCGCGGCGTCGAAGCCGGCCCGGCGCAGGTCGTCCAGGCAGTTCGGCGGGGTGTGCGGGACGGCGCGCGGCTCGCCGAGTTCGGGGCGCGGGCCGAAGACGGTGTTCAGCGCCGGCCGGCCGCTCTCTCCGAGGCCTGCCACCTCCAGGACGTGCGAGACGAAGCGGTGCCGGCGGCCGCCGACGGCGGTCTCGTCGACCATCGCCACGTGCACGATCAGGTCGACGGCGTTGGCGGTGAGCCGGTAGGCGAGGGCGTCGGTCATGTGCGAGCCGTACTCCAGGCAGAGTTCGGCGATCCGGTCGACCACCATGTGCGGGCCGCGGGCGTGCAGCGTGCACATCGAGCCGCCCTCGCCGTTGGTCATCACCCGCAGCATCGGGACGACCTCGCCGGAGCGGACCTCGCCGACGATGATCCGGGAGAGGGTCATCCGCAGCGCCGCGGGGATGAGGTCGCCGATGGTCAGCTCACCCGCGATCCGGCCGTCGACGCGCTCGCCGTTGCCCTCCCGGGCCTCCATCGGGACGACCTGGCGCAGGTGGCCGAGGGTGTGCAGCCAGAGTTCGAACTCCGACTCCAGGGTGCCGATCCGCTCGTCCGGCGGGATCTCGGCGGCCATCGCGCGCAGCAGGCTGGTCTTGCCGACGCCCTGGGTGCCGGTGATCATCACGTTCTTCCTGGCCCGGATCGCCGCGGCCAGGAAGGCGGCCAGGGTGGAGTCCAGGGTGCCGAGTTGGACCATTTCGGGGAGGGTCGCCGAGGCCACCCGGTGGCGGCGGATCGCCACGTAGGGCCGCGGGGTGACCTCGGTGAGCGCCTGGAGGCGCATGCCGCCCTCCAGGCGCAGGGCGAGCGTCGGGCTGGCGGTGGAGAGGCTGCGCTCGCCGCCGCCGTGCTGGCGGGCCAGGTCCTGGAGCAGTTCGACGAGTTCGGCGTCGCTGTCGGCCACCGGCGGGACCTGGCGCAGGGGTTGGTGCACCCGGGAGACCCAGACGTCGTCGCAGCCGTTGATCAGGATGTTCTCGATCTCCGGGTCGTCCAGGTAGGGCTGGAGCCGCCCGGCGCGGAACAGCAGGTCGAAGACGGCCTCGGCGAGCGCGCGGTCCTGCTCGCGGGTGGGCGGGATCCCGTGGGTCTGCGCGTAGGCGTCCGACCAGCGGGCGACGGCCTCCTCGATCAGCGCCCGGCCGCGCTGGCGGCGGGTGGCGCGGTCCGGCTCGGCGCCGGAGGCGGCGGTCAACCGGGTGATCTGCTGGTGCAGTTCGGCGGCGACCTGGCGCTTGAGCTCGCGTGCCACCTGCGGGTCGACGGCCGGCCGGGTGCCGGCGCCGCGCCGGTCGAGCGAGGGGAGCTGGGAGGGGACGGCGGTGGGGGTCGCGGAGCCGCTCTGGTACGCGGGCGCGACCGGGCCCGGGGTGACCGGCCCGGGCTGGACCGCCGGCGAACCAACCGGCTGGGCCACCGGCGGGGCCGCGGTCCACGGCAGCCCGGCCGGGTCGGCCGCCGGGTGCTGGTGCAGGGGGCTACCGCGCACGGAGCACCTCCCCGTAGGTGATGTGCGACTGCTGCGGATGGCCGTACTGCGGCACCCCGTCGGGGTCGGCCGGCGGGCCCGGCTGGACCTGGCCGGCCCCGGGCGCGGGCTGCTGGACGTGCGCGGGGAACGGCGAGGGCGCGGCCGGCTGGACGTGCGCCGGGAACGGCGCGGCCTGCTGCACGTGCGCCGGGAAGGGCGCGGGAGCGGCCGGCTGCGGTGCCAGCCCGGCGAGCGGCGCCACCGGCCCGGTGGTGATCACCGGCGGGACGGGCTGCGGCGGCGCGTACGCGAACGGCTGCCCCTCGGGAGCCGCCTCGGGCGTGCCGAAGCCGGAGCCCGGGCCCCCGAAGCCGGGGCCGCCCGGGCCCGGGGCGCCCGGCTCGTGGACGCCGAAGCCCTGGCCGACCGACCCCGGGGCAACCGCCCCCGGAGCAACGGGAGCCGGAGCAACGGGAGCCGGAGCGATCGGCACCGGAGCGGGCGCAGCCGAGGGCGCCAGCCGCTGCCGCCGGCGCCGCACCAGCAGCTGGACCTCGTCCGCCGCCGACCGGGCGGTCCGCATCAGCTCCGAGCGGATGAACCGCCGGTCGGTGCTGTCCCCGCCGTCCGACAGCACCCGAGCCGTCCGCGCCGCGTGGGGCAGCAGCCCGAGCACCGGAAGGCCGAACTCCCGCGACACCTCGGCCGCCGAGTACGGCCCCTCGGCGATCAGCAGCAGCCCGAGCGCGTCCGCGCCGGTGCCCGCCGCCGCCAGGTCCTCGGTCAGCGCGGCCAGCCGGGGGCGGACCGCGCTCAGTCCGCGCAGGGTGGTCCGCACGGTCACCGCGACCACGTCCGCCCGGCGCGCCAGGACGGCACTGACCCCGGTGGCGCCGGAGCGCCCGAGGTCCAGGAGCACGTCGTAGCCCTGCTGCTCCAGCCCGTGCAGCACCTCCATCAGCGGCTCCCAGGTGTAGGCGAGCCCCGGGGCCTGGGTGGGGTCGGTCAGTCCGGGCAGCAGCAGCCGCTCGGCGTTCCCGTCGGGCGAGAGGTCGATCAGCTGCTCCCAGAGCGCCTGGGCGAGCAGCCCGCGCCGGTCGGCGACGGCGAGGTTGCGCAGCCCGTAGACCGCCTCGACCCGGCCCTCCAGCGCGCCGGCGAGCACCGCGCCGCCGTCCGGGTCGCATTCCACCAGCAGGATGCGGCGCCCGGGCTGCAGCGGCCAGGCCAGCAGCAGCGCCAGCGCCGTCGTGGTCGCGCCCGGTGCGCCCGGGCCCCCGACCACCGCGATGACAGCCATCTCAGGCCCCACCCACCCCGCTCGGCGACGCGGACCCGGCCGGAGCCGCCGCCCCGGAGGGCGCACCCGACGGTGCCGCCGCGCCAGAGGCCGCGCCCGAGGGAGCAGCCGGGGGAGCCGCGGCGGCCCGCGGAGCCAGCACCACCTGGATCCGCCCGCTGGCCACCCAGGCGGCCAACCGGGCCGCGTCCGCGGCGGGCACCGCCACGTCCACCACCTGGCTGCCGTCGGTGTCCACCCGCCCGACCGCGGTGACCACGGCGCCCATCGACTCGGGCCGACCGGTGTCCGGCGTGAAGACCACGACGATCTGGACCCCGGGCAGCAGCCTGGTCGCCGGCAGCTGGGTGCGCTTGGCGGACACGCCCACCACCAGCTGGCCCGGTTGGACGGTCAGGCTCCTCGCCAGGTCGCCGGTCACCACCAGCGCCCCGCGCTTGAGGTCGGTGGTGGCCCGCATCCCGATCGCGCCGTCCCGGTCCGCGGCCGACAGCGGTTTGAGCACCGGGTCGCTGGCGATCCGCGCCACCACCAGGTCGGCGTCGGTGATCACCTGCCCGTACGGCACGTCCCGGGCCATCGCCAGCACCGCGACCCGCTGTCCGGTGCTGTTGTAGAGCACCGCCCCGCCGAGTCCGCCGGCGGCTATCAGGGCCACGGCCATCGCCAGCACCGCGGGCCGGCGCCGCCGGGCCCGCAGCGTCCGGCCGGGCGCGTGCGGCGCCCCGCGCCCGGGTTTCTGCTCGGGCACCGGTGCGGACGCGCCCGCTGATCCGGTCGTGCCGGACCCCGGCGTCGCAAACGTACGGTTCTCCACCGGGCTCCGGCCTTTCCACGTCGATCGGTTGGGTGCGGGCCGCGCTGCGTCCGGCCCTGCGGTTCGGCGGACGACTGCGCCCGCCCGTCGGTCAGTTGAGGACCTGCACCTCGGCCACTCGGACCTCCAGCGGGGTCGACAGGATCATCGGCAGCGGGTCGATCCGCTGGGTGCCGCCGGTCACGGTGACATCGGCCCGCCAGTACACCGTGACGCTCCCGGCGAAGCCGCCGCCCGGCACGGTGCCGGAGCCGATGTCGAACCGGTGCGAGCAGTCCGGCGACTTGCGGGCGCCGTACGAGGGGTCGTACGGCGTCCCGGCGGTCGCGCAGGTCTCCTCGCGCCCGTCACCGAGGTCCCAGACCACCTTGAGCAGCCGGGGGGTGACCGTCACCGTGAGGGTGTTGCCCCGCACCGTGACCGGGGCGGGCACCGCCGGGCCCTTCGACTGGTCCAGCCAGAGCCAGACCGGCACGCCGACCACCGCCGCGCCCTTCGGCGCGATGCCGGGGACGGGGTCGGGGAAGTCGATCTTGTCCTGGGCCTCCTTGGCGAGCGCCACCGGGTCGTCCGGCGGCGGCCCGGCGGGGGCCTGGGCGAAGAACCTCGGCTCGGTCGTGCCCAACCCGTCCTCGGTGAACTTGCAGCTCACGTTGTAGACCGCGCCGTCGGACGGCTTGTGACCCTCCCAGGCCGGATCCCCGGCCTCCGGCTGCGGGCTGAGGTACCGGTAGTAGCAGCCGGTCGAGTTGCTGAACCAGCCCGCCTCCGGGTCGTGGCAGGGCCAGTCCTTCCCGTTCCAGCTGCAGACCTGCGGGCCGCCGCCACCGCCACCGCCGGTACCGCCGCCCCCGTTCGGCGGCGGTGCGGTCGCCGGATCCTTGACCTTGTCGCAGATCGACTTCACCTCGCAGTGGTTGACCGTCCCGCCGCCGGGCGTCGGTTCGTCCGCCATCGCAGGCACCGCCGCGGATAACAGCAGTCCGGCGACGAACAGTGCACGGATCAGGATTCGGGACTCGAATTTCAGCATGTCCGGCCCACCTCGCGCTTGAAGTCGTAGATCAGCCACCTGGCTTCGGACTTTCGCAGGGACGCCGTCGCGATGTAGCGCGACAGCCGTTGCACGGGATCCTTTGTCGCTTGCGTACCGGCATCCGCCTGGTGCCAGCCCGTCACATCGAGGCAGTCCTCGACCACGGCGGTCTGCGGGTTCGCCTTCAGATCAAGGGTCTTCACCACGGGGGAATTGCGGGGACCGCCGATCATCACCAGTTTGGCGGCATGCAGCCCCTGGAGGTCGACGAGCACTCCGCTGAGCGCCTGGCCCGAGGAGTAGGCCTCCAGGGCGGACCCGTCCGAGTCGACCCTGCCGAACGCCTCGACCTGGGCCTGCCACCAGTCCTGATACGTCCTCAGCACCGACCTGGCGGCGGCCCCCTCGGGGCCGTCGGTCGGCGCGATCCCGACGTTTGAGGAACCACCCGAAGGTGTTACCGGAGTCATCACCGCAACACTGGGCGCAGCCGTCCCCAGACGATCGACGGAACCGGCGCCACCACTGCTCGCACAAGCGCTCAGCAGCATCGCCAAAACCACCCCGCCGACCCCAACCGCCCCAGGGCGCAACACATTTCCGCGCTGCCGCATCGCCCCACCTCGTCGCGACCGACCCCGTCCGTGGCCCGTGGTCGCCAGAAGAATTCCGCCGTCCCGCCGATGTTGCCGCGAGAGCATCGATTCTTCGCCAACCCGCCCCTTCACGGCAACACCTCGGGCCCCCTGACCTTACGCGGAAGGCGGATCCGTCGGGGCACTTTCCCGCCACAGAACGGCCAACAGTTCTTCGGAAAGCGACAATCCGGCCAATGCGCCCCGCACGGCGGCCCGATTGCGCATCAACAGGCGCCCGCCGTGCGGCGGAACGAGCAGGCGCGCGCCGGCCGTGCCCGGGCCGCCGGCGGCCGCCGGGTCGCCGCCCAGCCGGGCGGCCACCGCGGGTTGCAGGTCGAGCGGCGCCACGGCGGCCGGGGCGCCCGGAATCCCCTGTTCCAGAACGGCGGTGAGGGCCCGGCTGAACGATCCGCCGCCACCGGGCAGCACGTCGTCCCGGCCGCGTCTACCGGGGGTGTAGCGGCCGACCCTCCCCCAGAGCGGGACTCGCGAGTAGCCGAGCAGCTCCCCCGCGCCGTCCTCGCGTTCGAGCGCCGCCCAGGTGTCCCGGTCGGCGACGGCGTCGACCAGCAGCAGCGCCTCCTCCTGGTCGCCGTGGACCATCGCGCTGACCACCCAGTCCCAGGCGAGCCCGCGCCGGTAGGCGTTGTCGGCGGTACTGCCGCCGGTGACCAGCGCCAGCCGCCGCCCGCGCGGGTCGGCGACCAGCTGGCCGAGCAGGCAGACCACCAGCCACCGGCCGGGCCGGCGGGCCGCCTCGCGCACCCCGGTGAGCATGGTGTTGGCGTCGGCGGCCGGATCCACGACCGTGACCCGGCAGCCGGCCGAGCCCGCGTCGAAGCACATCCCGGGCAGCACGTCGGCCAGCAGCCGGGCGCCGTCCGCCGCCGCCGCCGAGCCGCCGAAGCCCCGGTCGGGCCCGCCGTCCGCCCCGACCACCACCAGATCGACCCCGCTGATCATCCCCACGCCCCCTTCCTACCGGCCCGGCGCACCGGAACCGCCTGCCGCCCACACCGCGCGCGCCACCGGGGCGCCCGCTCCGGACGCCTGCACCGGACGCCCGGTACCCGCCGGACAAGCTACCGCCCCGGGCCGTCACCGGCCGGGCTCCGGCCAGGTCCGCGGCCGGTTCACCCGACCCGTTCCGCCGGTGGCCGGGCGGCCGTCGCGACGGCCTCCCGTCCCCCCGCTCAGGGACCATGGGCCCTATCGGCCCGCACCGGCGCGGGAGGACGATCGGACCCATGGACCGTGAAGAGCACGTGGAGACCCTGGGCGAGGCCGAGTGCCTGCGGCTGCTCAGCACCGTGCCCGTCGGGCGCGTGGTGTACACCGAACACGCACTGCCCGCCGTGCTGCCGGTCTCCTTCCAGGTCGCGGCGGACGGGCGGCTGCTGCTCGCGGTGCGCCGGGTCGGCACGACCGCGCGCTGCCTGGACGGCACGGTCGTCGCCTTCCAGGCCGACCTGCTGGACCCGGTCACCCGGACCGGGTGGAGCGTGCTGGTGCACGGCCGGGCGGACGTGGTGCGCGACGCGGACCAGTACCGGCGGGCGCTGCGCTCCGGGCTGCGGCCCTGGGTCGGCGATCCGGACCCGATGTTCGTCGCGCTGGTACCCGAGTTGGTCGGCGGCCGCCGGCTCCTCCCGCTCGGCCGCCGGGTGCAGCACTCCTGAGCCCGCCGGGGCGCCCGGGACGCGACAGGCCCCTGACAGGTGACCGGCGAGTAGGCATACTCTGCCGGAGTCCCCGCAGTCCCCGCCCCCAGGAGCGCACCTTGACGACCTTCGCCTCCCTCGCCGACCTGACCGCCGCCGTCGGCACCGAGCTCGGCACCAGCGCGTGGCACACCGTCGACCAGGCCAGGATCGACCTGTTCGCCGAGGCCACCGGGGACCACCAGTGGATCCACGTCGACCCGGAGCGGGCGAAGGAGAGCCGGTTCGGCTCGACCATCGCGCACGGCTATCTGACGCTGTCGATGATCCCGGTGCTGGCGAAGGAGTGCTACGGCGTCGAGGGCGTGCGGATGGCGCTGAACTACGGCTCGGAGAAGGTGCGCTTCCCCGCGCCCGTCCCGGTCGGCACGGCGATCCGGGCGACGGCCGAGCTGCTCTCCGCCACCGAGGTCCCCGGCGGCGTCCAGGCGGTCGTCCGGTTCACCATCACCAGCGCGGAGAGCGCCAAGCCGCACTGCGTCGCGGAGACGATCACCCGCTTCTACGCCTGAGCCCTCCGGACCTGGTGGGAGGCCCCGCCGTACGCCGAACGGCCCGCGCAGGGCCTCCCACCAGGTCCGGACGGCCCACAGCGAGTAACCTCCGACGAGATGGTTGTCGTACCGGGCCGGACCGCACCACCGGCGGTACGCACCTCGGCATGCCCGGTAGCCGTAACCGTCTTTGGAGGTGCCGTGCCCCGCCCCGCTCCGTGGTATTCCCGCGTCGCCGGTCTGACCTCGCAGTTCTCCACTCCCCCGGGCCTGGCCGGCCTCCGGCGCTCCGTCTGGCACCGGGTCAGGACGGACGCCTTCGGGGCCGAGCCCCGGGGCGAGCGCCTGTCCCGGATCCACCGCTCCCCGCAGTTCGCCGACGGCGCCTTCCGCAACCCGCTGCCCACCCGCCGACTGGTCTACGAGCGCACGCCCCTGGAGATCACCCGGGCCCAGCTGACCTCGAACCGGACCCGCCGCAACCCCACCGCCGCCGTGCCGCTGCACCGGCTGCTGCCGGTCGAGCTGGCCACGCCGCCCGCCTCCGGACTGCGGCTGACCTGGCTGGGGCACGCCACCGTGCTGGCCGAGATCGAGGGCCGCCGGGTGCTGTTCGACCCGGTCTGGGGCGAGCGCTGCTCGCCGTTCGGCTGGACCGGCCCCAAGCGGCTGCACCCGGTGCCGCTGCCGCTCGGCGAACTCGGGCCGGTGGACGTGGTGGTGGTCTCGCACGACCACTACGACCACCTGGACATGGCCACCGTCCGCGCGCTGGCCGGCACCGGCGCCGTGTTCGCGGTGCCGCTCGGCGTCGGCGCCCACCTGGAGCACTGGGGCGTACCGGCCGACCGGATCGTCGAGCTGGACTGGTGGGAGTCGGCCGAGGTCGCCGGGCTGACCCTGACCGCCACCCCGGCCCGGCACTACTGCTCGCGCGGACCGCGCACCAGCGCCCTGTTCCTCTGGGCCTCCTGGGTGGTGGCCGGGGCCGAGCACCGGGTCTTCCACAGCGGGGACACCGGCTACTTCCCCGGGTTCGCCGAGATCGGCCGCCGGCTCGGCCCCTTCGACGCGACGATGATGCAGGTCGGCGCCTACAGCGACTTCTGGCCCGAGGTGCACATGACCCCCGAGGAGGGGGTCCGGGCGCACCTCGACCTCGGCGGAGAGCTGCTGCTGCCGATCCACTGGTGCACCTTCAACCTGGCGCCGCACCCCTGGGAGGAGCCCGCCGAACGGGCCGTCGCCGCCGCCCAGGCGCTCGGCGCGCGGCTGGCGGCGCCCCGGCCCGGCAAGCCGTTCGAACCGGCCGACCCGCCGCCGCTGCGGCTCTGGTGGCGGGCCGTCGCGGCGCTGCCCCCGGGCCCGGAACTACTCGTCCCCGACGGCCCGGCCAAGGCCGCGGGCGGCCCCGCCACCCGGCCGCAGGCGGCCGCCGAGGACGGCGGCGTCACGGTCTGACCATGCGTGACCCGGCCCGGCGCTCGCTGGAAACCACCCGCGAGCGCCGGGCCCACCCCTGCGGCCGTCAGCCCGCCAGCACCTCCCGCAGCGCCCGCGCCTCCTTGACCAGGCGGCTGGACCCCGAGCGGGCCGCCACCCGCGTCACCTCCTCGACCGGGCCGCGCGCCCCGGTCCGCCTGGCACAGTCCGCGGCCACCGCGACCAGGTCGCCCAGGCCCCGCGGCGCCGGGTCGAGCACCAGCAGCCCGGGCAGCGCCGGGGCCAGCACCGACCAGACCGTGCCGTACGCGCCGGTCTGCGCCGCCGCGGCCAGCGCCTGGCCCAGCCGCGAGGGCAGCACCGTACCCGCGGCCACCAGCGCCGCCAGCTCCCGGCCGAGCAGGCCTCCGTCCAGATCCCCGCGCGCGGCGAGCACCAGCAGCGCGTCCACCGCCGCCGTCCGGTCCTCGGGGAAGCGCGCACCCAGCCCGTACGCCACCACCAGGTGCACCGCGAGCCCGGCCGGACCGCCGGCCTCGGCAAGGACGGGCAGCATCCCGGTCGCACCGCGCCGCTCGCGGTCGGCCGAGTCGGCGAACCAGTCCAGCCAGCGGGCCGCCAGCTCCTCCCGGTGGTGCGGGAGCACCGCGGCCCAGTGCACGGTGGGCTGCCACCCCCACTGGTCCTGCTTGCGGGCCCGGGCGACGCTCGGCTCGGTGCCCTCCAGCAGGCCCCGGAAGACGGCGTCCAGCCGCTCGCCGGCCGGACCCGCGGGCCCGGCGCCGATGCCCGGCTGAGCGACGGCGACCCGGTTCAGGGCCTCCCACCAGCGGTTCCAGAAGGGGTGGCGGTCGTCGGCGCCCGGGCCGGGCGCGAACACCACCCGCTCCGAGGGCTGGCCGGGCAGCCCTCCCCGGACCAGCCAGTGCGCCACCCGGCGCCCCGCCGGGGAGGCGAGCCGCCCCGCCGCGGCGAGCGCCTCGGCGTCGGTGGTCGGGGTGAGCCGCAGCAGGGCGGCCTGCAGATCCACCTCACCCGGTTCCACCCCCGCCTCCTCGTACCGGGCCAGCCGCCCGACCAGCGCGGACGCCTCCACCGCACCGGTCGCATCGGTGGGGGTGGCCAGCAGCAGCGGCAGCCCGTCGGTGCCGATCCGCTCGGCCGCCTCCACCAGCCGGGCGCCCAGCACATGGCCGTACGCCGTGTTGTTCGCACCGCGCAGCGCGGGCCGGCCCTTGCGCCGGAGCACGCCCTTGCGGTGGTGCGGGTCCACCTGCCCGGTGACGGTGAGTGCGACGTACAGGACGTCCCGCGGCCCGCAGTCGTGCCAGCGCCCCGTCTCGCTCCAGTGCTGCCCCCGCAGGACCGGCTCCAGCGCCGTGCCGAGCGCCGCCCGGTCGAGGCGGGCGTGCCGCACCAGGCCGTCCAGGACGCGCTCGAAGTCCGCGACATCCGGCTGGTACCCCGCCAGCAGCGCGGACAGCTCCTCGGCGACCTCGGCCGGCGTGGCGATCGGGTCCGCCAGCGGGCGCGGGACGGGCACCGGCGGCAGCAGCTCGCTCCACCCGGTGTCCGGGTCGTCGCCGCCGACCGGGGCGCCGAACAGCCCGGCTGCGCGGGCGTGGTGGGCCGGGTTCAGCCCCTCGGCGGCGAACCGCAGCTCGGGCAGCACGGCCGGGCCGGCCGCCCCGAGGTGCCGGGCCACCACGTTCAGCGCCCGCTCCTGGAGGGCGGTGTCCGGGTGCCCGAAGGCCTCGGCGGCGGCCAGCACCACCGGGCCGGCCCGCTCCGGCGAGCGCCTCGCGGCCTTCTCCAGCCAGCCCAGCTGCGCCCGGACCAGCTTCTTCTCCGTCCGGAACAGCACCACCGCCGAGGCCTCGGCCACCACCTCGGGCTCGACCAGTGCGGCCTCGTCCAGGCCGGCGAGCACCTCCTGGGCGTGGCCGGCCACCACCGAGACGCCGTCCAGCAGCGCGAGCAGGCTGCGGACGTGCCCTGCGTACTCCGCGGGCCCGGGGGCGAGCTCCCGCAGCATCGCGAGGAAGAGCCGCTGGTCGACCGGGCGGCCGCCGCGCACCAGCCGGGCGAGGCAGCGGTCGATCAGCTCGGCGCGGTCCAGCTCGCCGCTCGCGGCCAGCCCGGCGACCGCCTCGGCCCAGACGTCCCCCGGCCGGTCCGACCACCGGAACTCCAACAGCGAGCCGATGTCGGCCAGTTCGAACACCCGGGGCAGCAGCACCGGCCGGAAGGCGTCGGCGCGCAGCCGCTCCAGCAGCGTCGCGCGCGTACCGCCCCGGCCGCCCTCGCCCTGGACGAGCCGGCGCAGCCACTCGGTGACGAAGGCGTCGGACTCGGGCACCGGGCAGCCCGTCCGCCGCACCACCTGTTCGATCAGCGGGTAGAGCTCCCAGCTCCAGCCCTGCGGGGAGCGCTGGGCGAGCCGGGCGGCCACGTCGGTCTGCCACTCGACCGGCTGCGCCGCCACCACCTCGGCGAGCGCGGGGTGGCGGGCCCAGGAGCGCTCCGCGAAGTCCCGCCCGCCGATCCAGGCGGCGGCCGCGGCCGGCCCCGTGTGGCAGCCGGCGCCGGCGACCAGCAGGGCCCCGCTCTGCCGGTCGGCCGCGTTCGACCACTCGCCCCGGAGCTGCTTGCGCAGCTCCTTCAGCTCCACCAGGCAGGCCCGCCGTTCGGCCGGGCCGAGCGCCGCGGCCAGGGCCGGCACCTGCGGTGTGCGCCCCTCCCGGACGGCCCGCAGCAGCTCCTCGACCCCGCTCATCGGCCGGCCCCCGTCCCGTTGTGGGCCTCGCGGACCATTCCGACCGCCAGTGCGTGCTTGCACGGGCCGCGCCCGCCCCGGTACTTGGCCCACCACAGGCAGGTGCAGGCCGCCCGGCCCGACGCGTCCGTCCGCACCCGCTGGATGTGGTCGTCCACCGTGACGGTGGCGAGGGCGCCGCCCTCCTCCAGCCGTACCGCACCCGCCGCGACCAGCGCGCGGGCGGCCCGCAGCCGCGGGTTGTGCACCTCGGCGCGGCCGGCGTCGTACGGCAGCTGGCGGTGGAAGTAGGCGGCCTCCGCCGTGTCGTAGCCGATCTGCCCGGCCGTGCCGAGCCTGGTCAGCGCGGCCCGGACCCGCTCCGGGGGGAGCCCGGACTGCTCGGCCAGCTCGGCGGTGTCGATCCTCGGCTCCCAGGCGAGCAGCACGCCGACCAGCTCGGCGTCCTGCTCGGCCGTGCCGGTGGCCAGCGCGCCGAGCACCCCGCCCTCGCCGGAGAAGCCCCGGGAGGCGTCGGGCGAGAGGGTGAGGGTGAGCCGCATACCCGGCAGCACCACCTCCCAGGCCGAGGCCTCCGATCCGGAGCCCGCCACCGGCCCGTACACCCGCAGCGCCAGCGCGTGGCGCAGCACCCGGTGCAGGGCGGCCAGCCGCTCCGGGCCGAGCAGCCGGATCGCGCCGGGCACCGGCCGGGTGGTGGGGCGCAGCGTCCGGCCGGCCGGCACGACCCACCCCGGGGCGCCGGGTCGGGCGCCGCCGCGCGGCAGCGAGCGCAGGAAGCGGACGGCCTCGGCAGCGGGCAGCTCGGCCCGCAGGTCGAAGCCGGCGGCGGTGACCTGGGTCTCGGCGAAGCCGCGCAGCCAGCGCTCGGGCAGCGGGACCTTGCGCTCGACGACGGGCCCGTCGAAGGTGGTGACCTCCAGGGCGTCCGGTCCGACGGCCAGGTGCAGCGGGTCGGCCGGGCCGATCCGGGTGAGCGCCTCGCGCAGCGGGTTGTTGACGTCGACGTTGGTGGTGCCGTGGCCGATGTCGTCGCCGTCGAGCCCGGCCTCCAGCACGTCCAGGCGGGCGTAGACGCCGCAGCAGCCGGAGAAGGACTCGAAGCGCAGCCGGTCCCCGTTGGCGGTGACCACCGGGTCGAGCGAGGCGCGCAGCCTGGGCTGGTAGTAGCGGGCGGCGGCGACGTCGGCGACGGCGAGCAGCCCGGCGGCGGCCGGCGCCGGGTCGGCCAGGAAGCCCGCGAAGAAGCGCGGGTTGGCGACCGCCCCCAGCGGGGTGGCGCCGCCGGAGGTCTCCAGGGCGAGGCGTGGGCCGTCGGCTCCGTCGAGGACGGCGGACGGGCGCAGATAGGCGTACGCGTGTGCGGCTTGCGTCATGCCGAGCACGCTAGGTGACCGCACTGACAGTCCGTCCGGCCACCACGGGACTGAAACAGGTTCTATTGCGTGGAATACCGCCAGAGGTTACCCAGGTCACACCGGCGGGACGTTGGCTTCTGCCACTATGGGCCGGTGAACGAGCTGACCCATCAGGAGACTCGGGCCACCGCCACCGGTAGCCCGTTCGCCGAGCTGCTGCGGATCGACCGGCTGGACGGGAACACGTTCCGGGGCCGCTGCCACGCCGGCGCCCCGATGCGGGCGTTCGGCGGGCAGGTCGCCGCGCAGGCGCTGACCGCGGCCGGGCGCACCATCGGCGAGGGCCGCTCGGTGCACTCGCTGCACGGCTACTTTCTGCTCCCCGGCGATCCGACCCGTCCGATCCGCTACGAGGTGGAGCGGCTGCGCGAGGGCATGTCGTACGCCGCCCGCCGGGTGACGGCCGTCCAGGGCGAGGAGGCGATCTTCACCCTGTCCGCCTCCTTCAAGCGCTCCGAGCCCGCCACCGACCGGCACCGGGAGATGCCCCCGGTGCCCGGGCCGGAGGAGCTGCCGGACGCCTTCGCGCGCTGGGACGACGCCGCCCGCGGGGACGACCGGGCCCGGTTCGAGGGGTTCCGCGCCCTGGAGCTGCGCTTCGTGCCGCCGGACGCGCCCGGGCTGCCCCCGGCCGTGCCGGGCATGCCGCAGCAGTTCGTCTGGCTGCGCACCGGCTCCCCGCTGCCCGCCGGGGATCCGCTGGTGCACGTCTGCGCACTCACCTACCTGTCGGACCTGACGCTGGCCTCGACCGCCGGGCTGCACCTGCAGCCCAACTTCTTCCACCGCACCCAGCCGCCCCGGCTGATCCTGGCGTCGCTGGACCACTCGATGTGGTTCCACCGCCCGTTCCGGGCCGACGAGTGGCTGCTGTTCGCCCAGCGCAGCCCGTCCGCCGCGGACGGCCGGGGGCTGTCACTCGGCGAGTTCTACGACCGGGACGGCCTGCTGGTGGCCTCGGCGGTCCAGGAGGCCCTGGTCCGCGAACGGCCTCCCCGCCCCCGTTGACGGGTGCCCGCCGCACCGGTGGCCGGTACGCGAACAAGGGGAGGCCGGTCGGCGTCATACTCCTGAGCGGTCCCGAGCCGTATCATGGTGCGGGTGACCAAGGTTGACCTGTCACCACGGCCGGTGGAGACGATGTCTCCGCGTCAGCTCGAACGCCGCGAGTCCCTGATCGCGGCCGCGCTCGCCCTGGTGAACGAGATCGGCGTCGAGCGGCTGCAGATGAAGCAGGTCTGCGAGCGGTCCGGAGTCGCCCTGGGGACGGCGTATCGCTACTTCTCCTCCAAGGACCACCTGTTGGCCGCGGCGATCGCCGAGTGGCACCGGCTGCTGCTGGCCGACCTGGTGGCGGAGCTGCGCGGGCCGCGGGCGGGGCTGGGGGCCACCGACCGGGTGGTGCGCTTCGTCCGGGGCGGCATGCGGGCCTATCAGCGCCAGCCCGAACTGGCCCGGCTGAGAGTGGCCGTCGCGGCGTCCACCGATCCCTTCGCGAGCGAGGCCCTGCAGGGCATGGCCCGTGCCGACAGCACCGCGCTCCAGGCGGTGATGGCCGAAGTCCCGGCCGCCGCGAGCGATCTGGTGCGGCACATCGTCGGCCATGCCTGGCAGGGGGAGCTGACCGCCTGGGTGACCGGCCGGACCACCCTGGGGGACGCCCGGCGGCGGCTGGAGGACGTGGTGCGGCTGGTGCTGACCCCGTACGAGACGCCGCACCCGGCGCCGTACGAGGTCCGGCCGACCAGCTGAGCCGACCGGCCCGGCCGACCGGGCCGGACGGCGCGCGGTTCGGCGCCGTCTGACGGTCCGGCACGCCCTGCCGCCTCCTCGCCGCTCCCCGGCGTGCCCTCCCCTCTCCGCGCACGGGGACTGGACATAGTACGACATGTATCCATTTCTTGATCATGCCGCCGACCGTCCAGTACGCCGTGAGAGGTACCCCCATGAGCAGTCCGCCGCCGGGCCCTGACGAACCCGCAGCGACCCTCCCCGCCGACCGGGCGGTCTTCGGGATCAGCGCCGTGCTGGTGCTGGCGGTGGTCGCCTGGGGGGTCTTCGCCCAGGACTCCCTCGGCGACGCCTCCAGCACCGCGCTCGCCTGGGTGCTGCACAACTTCGGCTGGCTGTTCGTGGTCGCCGCCGACGTCTTCCTCGTCCTCACCGTCCTGCTCGCCTTCAGCCGCTTCGGCCGGATCCGGCTCGGCCGCGACGACGACCAGCCCGAGTTCTCCACCCTCGCCTGGGTCGCGATGATGTTCAGCGCCGGCATGGGCATCGGCCTGATGTTCTACGGCGTCGGCGAGCCGCTCCAGCTGTTCGCCGCCCCGCAGCCCGGCTCCGGCCTCGAACCGCAGAGCCCGGCCGCCGCCCAGAGCGCCCTGGAGTTCTCGCTCTTCCACTGGACGCTGCACCCGTGGGCGATCTACGCCGTGGCCGGCCTGGCCCTCGCCTACACCACCTTCCGCAAGGGCCGGGGCAACCGGCTCTCCGCCGCCTTCGTCCCGCTGATCGGGCAGCGCGGCGCGGACGGCTGGGCCGGGCGGGCGATCGACCTGCTCGCCGTGTTCGCCACCGTCTTCGGCTCGGCCACCAGCCTCGGCCTCGGCGCCCTCCAGGTCGCGGACGGCCTCGGCTACATCTCCTCGGTGCGCAACACCGAGAACGCCCAGCTGGTCATCATCGGCTCGCTGACCGCCGCCTTCGTGCTGTCCGCCTTCTCTGGCGTGCACAAGGGCGTCAAGTGGCTGTCCACCGCGAACGTCGTGCTGGCCTCGGTGATCATGGTCTTCGTCTTCCTGGTCGGCCCGTCGGTCTTCGTGCTGGACGCGATCCCCTCCAGCGTCGGCGGCTACCTCTCCGACCTGGTCGCCATGTCCACCCAGACCGGCGCCTTCACCGACGAGAGCTGGCTCGGCACCTGGACGATCTTCTACTGGGCGTGGTGGCTCTCCTGGGCGCCCTTCGTCGGCACCTTCATCGCGCGGATCTCGCGCGGCCGCACCATCCGGCAGTTCCTGCTCGGCGTCCTGCTGGTGCCCAGCGGCGCCACGGTGATCTGGTTCTGCGTGATGGGCGGAACGGCGATCCGGCTGGACTCCACCGGCGCGGCCGACCTGGTCGCCACCATCCCGCAGGGCGCCGAGGCCTCGCTCTTCGAGATGCTGGACGCCCTGCCGCTCGGTTCGGTGACCAGCGTGGTGGCGGTCCTGCTGGTGATGACCTTCTTCATCACCAGCGCCGACTCCGCCTCGCTCGTCCTCGGCTCGCTCTCCAGCCGGGGCTCACTGCACCCCCGCACCTGGCTGGTGGTGGTCTGGGGCGTGCTGATGGGCGGGGTGGCCGCCGCGCTGCTGCTGGCGGGCGGGCTCACCGCACTGCAGAACGCCACCATCCTGGTCGCGCTGCCGTTCGTCGTGGTGATGCTGCTGCTCTGCGTCGCCCTGGTGAAGGAGCTGCGCGGGGACCCAGCAGCCGGACCCTCCCGCCTCCACCCCGCGCACGGCCTGCGGGACGCCGTCCGGGTCGCCGTCGGCGAGGCGATGGCCGACGCCGGCCGGGGCCCGCGTCCGCCGTCCGGGTGAACCACCGCACCCGAAGCACCCGGTTCGGGCCCCGCTCCACCCGGGGCGGGGCCCGGCCCGCACAATCCGACGCCCACGCCCCATCGGGACTTCACCCGTGCGTAGCGACCGTTAACGCCGTCCTGGAACGCTCTCTGACATGAACGCCAACCCTCCGGCGACCCTCGAGGATCCGCGCTTCCCGCTCCCCCAGCGCCACCGCCGTTTCCTCGCCGTCGCCGCCGTGCTCGCCTCCGTCGCCCTCGGCACCCTGGGCGTCGGCGCCACCGTGGAGACCGTCCGACACGACACGGTGGCGACGGCCACCGCCGGACGGTGAACTGACCCGGGCCGCGACGGCCCTCCCTCCCCGCACGCTCGCCCGTCCCCGGCACCGCAGTCCGGCCGCCCAGGCCCCGGATGCGGTGCTTTTCGGTGTTCCGGAGCGCCGCGCTCCGGCCCCGCCGCCCGGGCCGGGGGCTCGGGCCTGGAGCCCGGGCCGGGGGCTCAGGGCGTCAGACCCGCTGCTGCGTGAGCGGGCCCGGCTGGCCGGGGACGGCCGGCGGCTCGGGGCGGGAGTGGCGGCCGGTGCCGGGGGCCGGGAGGAGGTCCGCGGCCGGGGCGTAGCGGGCCGCGGGGGCCCGCAGCAGCCAGCCCGGCGGGCGGGTGCCGAGCGGCGCGCGGGTGATCAGGCCCATCCGGTGCAGCAGGTCGAGGGCGTCGCGCCGCAGCGCCGTCCGGTCGGCGAGGTAGTCGCGGCGCCAGCCGGCCGGGAGGCCGTACTCGTCGGCGATGTCCCCGAGCACGCCGTCTATCAGCGCGTCCGGGATCGACACGTCCGTGCCGGCGCTCTCGCCCGGGAGCGGGCGGACCTCCTCGACCAGGCGCTCGACCAGCAGCAGGGTGGCCTGGGCGAGCATGCCGGTGCCGGGCAGGGCCAGATCGGTGAGCTCGTCCGCGGGGTCGAGCAGGGCGACGCCCTCGGCCCGCAGCTCGGCCTCCAGGCCGAGGAAGTCGGCGAGGGCGGCCGGCCCGGTGTGGCGGTGGCGGTCCAGCCAGCTCCGCTGGTCCTCCGTGAGGTCGGCGCCGAGGGCGGCCGGGGTCTCGGCGAGGCGGCGGCGGACGGCGATCGCGGGCTCGGCCTCGGCGGCCCGGCGGATCAGGTCGGCGGCGTCGTCCGCGAGGGCGGGCGGACCGGCCGGGACGGCGCGGGCGAGCTCCCGGTCCACGGTCAGGACGGCCGCCGGGTCGGCCTGGGCCGGGGCCTCGGTGAGGACCTGCCAGTCGGCCAGGGCCGCGAGGGCGGCGGCCAGCTCGGCCGGGTCGGCGGCCAGCCCGGGGGCGGCGGCGACCATCGCCGCCAACAGCCGGTCGAGCGGCAGCTCCTCGGGGGCGTCGACCAGCAGCGCCAGCGCGAGCGCGAGTTGGGCGTAGGCGCCGGGGGTGAACGGGACTCCGGTGCCGGGGTGTTCGAGCCGGCGGGCGCCGCCGGGGCCGAGGCCGGCCTTGCAGAGCCGGGCGTGCCAGGGGCCGACCACCAGCCGGTAGCCGAGCAGGGTGTCGAACCGCTCGGTCAGCCAGTCCCGGTGACGGCGGATCAGCGGGAACCCGTCGGCGTGCGGCCCGGCGGCGGTGACCAGCGGATGGGCCAGCAGCAACCGGGCGGCGATCCGGCGCTCGGCCGCGGCGGAACGGTCCTGCGGGCAGGCGGCGGCCCGGGAGCGCTCGGGCTTGCGGTGCCGGCCCGGCCTGCCCGGGGCGGCGTCCGGGAGGGCGGCGTCCGGGGCGTCCGCGTCCCGCCGGGCCCGGCGCACACCGCGCACCGGGCGGGCCTCCCGCAGCCGCAGCACGGCCGGGGCGTGCGCGGTCGGCCCGTGCCACCAGCTGACCTCGGCGTCGGCCGGGTCGGCCCCCGGCTCGGCCAGGACGCCGAAGTGGCGGGCGGGGTAGAGGCCGAAGGAGGCGGCGCACAGGTCGTCGGCGGTGCCCGGGGAGGCCTCGGCGAACCAGTGGGCCAGCCGCAGCAGCCCCGGGTCCGGCGACAGCCGCTCGGCCGGCCCGCCCGCCAACGGCCGACCGGGCTCCGGCCGGGCGCCCTCCTGCGGACCGTCAGGACGGATGCCGCGCACGGCGATGCCGGCGTCGGTGGTCCCCCGCCGCGCCCCGCCCTCGCGCCCGTCCGACGTGCCACCGGCCACCCGCGTGGTGCCGGTCGCGTACTCCTGCTGCTCCATGTCGTGGACCAGACTAGACGCTGGGCGCCGCCGCCGGTGGCAGTGCCCGGGGCCCGGGGCCGATCGGCCGGCCTCCGGGCCGTCCCGGTACGGAGGCAGGCCGCCCGCCCCCGCCGCTACGCGCCGGTAACAAACCCTTCCCCCACCGGGTACGGTCGCCTATCGTGCCGAGCACCGGCCCGCCGGCCGCCGCGCCCACCCACCCGACCCCCGGAGGACACCGCCGCATGAGCATCCGTACGACCACCCGCGCCGTCCTGGGCGGGCGCCTGCGCTCCGCCACCGGGCTGCTCACCGGCTTCGCCGCCACCTCGGCGGCCCACCTGGGCGCGATCCTCACCGACTCGCCCGTCCTGCGGCACGCCACCAAGCCGGCCCTGATGCCGCTGCTGGCCGCACACAGCGTCACCGCCGCCGCCACCGCCGCCCGGGAGACCCCGAAGCTGCTGGCGCCCGCACTTCTGCTGAGCGCCGGCGGGGACGTCCTGCTCCAGCTCGGCAACGACCCCGCGTTCCTGGCGGGCATGGGCTCCTTCGCGGCGGCGCACGTCTGCTACGTGACGATGTTCGTCCAGCGCGGCGCGCTCACCGACCGGCGGCGGGCGGCCGTGGTCGCGGTGGCGTACGCGACGGCCTGGGCGGCGATGGTCGGTCGGCTCTGGCCGGACCTCGGGGATCTGCAGGTCCCGGTGGCCGGCTACAGCCTGCTGCTCACCTCCACCGCCGTCACCTCGGCGGGCCTCGGCTGGCGGACGGGGCTGGGCGGGGCGCTGTTCCTGCTCTCCGACACCCTGATCGCCACCAAGCTGGCGAAGTGGCGGGAGCTGCCGGGCCATCAGTTCTGGATCATGGCCACCTACATCCTGGCCCAGTACCTGCTGTCCACCGGCCTCCTGACGGCCCTGCGCGAGGAGGAGTCCGCCACCGGGGCGGCCGCGCGGCCGGCCGCGCCTGACCACGGGCCGGGCCGCGGGTCGAACGCCGGGCCGGGAGCCGGGCGGAGCCCCCGGCCGGCCACCGCCTGACACGCCTGCGCCGCCGGACCAGCGGCCCGGCGGCGCAGGAGGTGAAGCGGGAGAAGCGGGGTGGGGCAGGTTGAGCGGGCGGAGCCGCCTCAGACGGACCCGGCACCGCCGCGCCGCCGCAGCAGCCAGAAGCCGCCGATACCGCCCGCGACCAGCGCCGCGCCGCCGGCCAGCTCGGCCGGGTTGGCGGCGACCGAGCCGCCGAGACCGGTCTTCACCGCGCCGTGCGGGGCGACCTGCTGACTGCCCGCACCGGACTGGCCGAGCGAACCGGCCCACTCCCCGGCCGCCTTGCCCCACTCGCCGAGGCTCTCGGTGGGCGAGGAGGACGAGGCGGCGACGGTCGTCACGGTGACGCTGGTCGAGAAGGCGCCGCCGTCGGGGCAGGTGCCGTCGACCTTGCTGGCACCGCCGTCCCTGCTCGCCAGCCGGGCGGAGCCGGTGTGCTTGCCGTCCGAGCCGAGGGTGAGGGTGGCCGGACCGCCCTCGAAGGCCGCGGAGCTGGCGGTGATGGTCTTGGCGTTGGGCTTGTCGGACTTCTCACAGGAGACCGTGACCGTCACGGTCTGGCCCGGTGCGGCCTGGGACGGGCTGACCGTGGCGGCGCCGTCCTTGGCCAGCGCGAGGGGGGCCGTCAGGCCGGTCAGCACCGTCGCGCCGATCAGGGCGGCGGCGGCCGTACGCATGGAGCGCATACCCGAACCTCCGGGATTCTCGGGCGCAGCCGGGGACTCCGATGTCCTCGTGATCGAACAACTACACCCAGTCACTCACCGACAGTAGGCACGCACCCCCCGCCCGGCCACCGCTCGGGACCGTTCGGGGGACTACGGCGGGTGACCCGGACCGGGCTCAGAGGTCCAGGTCGACCACGACCGGCGCGTGGTCGGACGTGCCCTTGCCCTTGCGGGCCTCGCGGTCGACGTAGCTGTCCGTCACCGCGTCGGCGAAGGGCTTGTTGGCGTAGGTGAGGTCGATCCGCATGCCCCGGTTCTTGGGGAAGGCCAGCTGGCGGTAGTCCCAGTAGGTGTAGGGGCGGTCGTACTTGAGCGGGCGGGGCACGACGTCCTGGAGGCCGGCCTCGCCGAGGGCGGCCAGGGCGGCGCGCTCGGCAGGGGTGACGTGGGTCAGGCCCTCGAAGGCGGCGGGGTCGAAGACGTCCTCGTCGGTGGGCGCGATGTTGAAGTCGCCGAGGACGGCGAACGGCCGCTCCCCCGCGGCGTCCTCCAGCGAGGCCTGGCGCAGGGCCTCCAGCCACTCCAGCTTGTAGCGGTAGTGGGCGTGGTCGACCTCGCGGCCGTTGGGCACGTAGACCGACCAGACCCGGACCGGCCCGCAGGTGGCGGCGATGGCGCGCGGCTCGACGTCGGGCAGCAGGGCGTCGTCGGCGAGGTAGCCGGGCTGGCCCGGGAGGTCGCGCACCACGTCGTCCAGGCCGATCCGGGAGACGATCGCGACGCCGTTCCACCGGCCGGTGCCGTGGGCGGCCGTCTCGTAGCCCAGCTCGCGCACCGGCTCGTACGGGAAGGCGCCCCCGGCGCACTTGAGCTCCTGGAGGCAGAGCACGTCCGGCTTGGCGCTCTCCAGCCACTCCAGGAGTTTGGGCAGCCGCGCGGTGACGGAGTTGATGTTCCAGGTGGCGATGCGGACGGTCACGGCGGGTGGCCTTCCCGGTGGTGCGGACAGGGGGACGGGCGAGGGTGGGCGGCCCCGCAAGGCCGGGAGCGCCCACCCCGAATCTACCGCCGCGCACTGACAGACCGGTCGGCTCAGGGGGCGGGCCGCACCACCGCGGCCGCGCCGCCGCCGCGCCGCACCGGCTCGGCGGCCGCCACCCAGCGGCCGTCCGGCAGCCGCTCGACTCCGGTCGCGGCGCCGATCTCGGGCGTACTGGCGAAGACGTGGCCGAGCGCCTCCAGCCGCGCCCGCTCGGGCAGCGCGAGGAAGCCGGGCTCGGCCTGGGTGGCCGCGGTGTTGCGCTGGCTGGCGCGCGGCGCGGCGATCGCCTGCTCCAGGCTCAGGCCGCGGTCGAGCCGGCCGAGCAGCACCTGCAGGGTGGTGGTGATGATGGTCGCGCCGCCGGGCGAGCCGGCCGCGAGGACGGGCTCGCCGTCCCGCAGCACGATGGTCGGCGAGAGCGAGGAGCGCGGGCGCTTGCCGGGCCCCGGCAGGTTGGGGTCGGGCACCCCGGGGACGAGCGGGGTGAAGCTGAAGTCGGTCAGCTCGTTGTTGAGCAGGAAGCCCCGGCCGGGCACGGTGATGCCGCTGCCGCCGGTCTGCTCCAGGGTCAGCGTGTAGGAGACGATGTTGCCCCACCGGTCGGCGACGGTGAGGTGGCTGGTGCTCAGCCCCTCGTACGGCTCGGGCGCCGCGCCGCCCGAGCTCGCGCAGTCGGCCGGGTGGCGCGGGTCGCCGGGGGCGAGCGGGCTGGTGAGCGCGCGGTCGGGGCTGATCAGGCAGGCCCGCGCGGCGGCGTAGCGCGCGGAGAGCAGCTCCTTGGCGGGGACGTCGGAGAAGCGCGGGTCGCCGACCCAGCGGTTGCGGTCGGCGAAGGAGATCCGGGAGGCCTCCAGGAAGTGGTGGTAGTACTGCGCGGTGTCCAGGGCGGACAGCTCGCCGTCCTCCAGGATGCCCAGCGCCTCGCCGACGGTGGTGCCGCCGGAGCTGGAGGGGGCGATCGAGTAGATGTCGTAGTCGCGGTAGGCGACGTGGGTGGGCTGCTGGCGGCGGACCTGGTAGGCGGCCAGGTCGGCGGCGTCCACCCGGCCCGGGCGGGCGTTGCGCCCGGAGGCCGGGTCGACCGGCGGGTGCTGGACGGTCCGGACGATGTCGGCGCCGAGGCCGCCCTGGTAGAGCGCCCTGGTGCCCTCCCGGCCCAGCTGCCTGTAGGTGGCCGCGAGGTCGGGGTTGCGGAAGGTGGAGCCGACCTCCGGCAGTTTGCCGCCGGGCAGGAAGAGGCTGCGGGTGGCGGGGAAGTCCTTGAACCGGTCCTGGTTGAGCGCGGTCTGGTCCTGGAACGTCCGGTCGACCGTGAACCCCTGCTCGGCGATCCGCTCGGCGGGCTTCAGCGCGTCGGCGAACGAGCGCTTGCCCCACGCCTGGACGGCCGTCTCCCAGGTCGCCGGGGAGCCGGGCACCCCGACCGAGAGCCCGCTGGTGACGGCGTCCGCGAACGGCAGCGGCTTGCCGTCCTCCAGGAACAGCCCCTCGTCGGCCGTCCGGGAGGCCGTCTCCCGGCCGTCGATGGTGTGGACCCGGCCGCTGTCGTGGTCGTAGTAGACGAAGTACCCGCCCCCGCCGATGCCGGCCGAGTACGGCTCCGTCACGCCGAGCGCCGCCGCCACGGCCACCGCCGCGTCCACCGCGTTGCCGCCCTTGCGCAGCACCTCGATCCCCGCGGCCGTGGCATCGGCGTCCACGCTGGCCACGGCGCCGCCCCAGCCCACCGCCTCGGGCGTCTTCGGCGGCGGCCCCGCCGCCCCGGCCGGCCCGGCGGCCGAACAGACCAGCGCGGTGGCGAGCAGCAGCGGCGGGGCGATACGGGCCAGAGCTCTCATCCGAGGGCCTCCTGAGTCGACGTCAACTCCGTTGTTTCACAGGAGGCATGGACCGGACAACAGGGCCTCGCGGCTACCAACGGGTAGTTGACACGCCGCCCGGCCCGCCGGGAGCCGGAGGCCGGCCGGGAGTAGGCCTACTGCACGCTGCGCTCCACCCGGCGGCGCTTGATGGTGCGGAAGCGGCGGGCGACCTGGCGGGCGAGGTCGGCGGCGCCGACCAGGCCGGCCTCGTTGCCGAGGGCCGCGTGCACGATGGCGGCCTCGGGCCGGAACCCGCGGCCGGTGAGGGTGCGGCGGAAGGTGTCGCGGGCGGGGGCGAGGAGGAGGTCCCCGGCCTCGGAGACCCCGCCGCCGATCACGAACCGGCCCGGGTCGAGCGCGGCCGCCAGGTTGGCGATGCCGACGCCGAGCCAGGTGCCGACCTCGTAGAGCAGCTCGGTGGCGGTCGGGTCGCCGGCCTGGGCGGCCTCGGTGACCAGCGGGCCGGTGATGCCCTCGACCGCGCCGCCGGCCCGGGCCAGCAGCGGCTGCACCACCGGGGACTCCTCGGCGACCAGCTCGCGCGCGTCCCGCACCAGGGCGTTGCCCGAGGAGTACTGCTCCCAGCAGCCGCGGTTGCCGCACGGGCAGCGGTGCCCGCCGGGCACCACCTGCATGTGCCCGAACTCGCCGCCCAGCCCGTACTTGCCCCGGTCGACGTAGCCGTCGCGGACGACGGCCCCGCCGATGCCGGTGCCGAGGGTGAGCATCACCATGTGGTCCTCGCCGCGCCCGGCGCCGAACCGCCACTCCGCCCAGGCGGCCGCGTTGGCGTCGTTCTCGACGATCACCGGGAACCGCAGCCGCTCGCTGAGCGCCTGCTGGAGCGGCTCGTTGCGCCAGTTCAGGTGCGGCGCGAAGAGCACCTTGGAGCGGTCCGCGTCCACCCAGCCGGCCGCGCCGATGCCCACCGCGTGGACGTCGTGCCGGTCGGCGAGCCGGAGCACCAGCTCGACGATGACGTCCTCGACCACCTTGGCGCTCTTGCTCTTGTCCGGGGTGTCGGTGCGCAGCTTCTCCAGGATCCGGCCCTCGCCGTCCACGACGCCCGCGACCACCTTGGTGCCGCCGATGTCGACGCCGATGGTGGGCAGCCGCAGGATGCCCGCGGGCAGGGCGCGGCGGCGGCGCTCGGCGCGCGGGCCGAGGCCGAGCAGGTTGGGCAGGACGGCCGGCCGGGTGGTGCCATGCGGGCTGGTCACGGCTGCGGGCGCTCCTTCGGGTCGGTGGAGGGGTCGGGGCGGCCCAGTTCGTGCGAGAGCTCGGCGAGGTCGGAGCCGCCCGCCATCTCGGTGGTGAGCTGTTCGAGGCCGATCTCCGCCCGGGGGTGGCTGCCGGCCATCCGCCCCCGCTTCAGCAGGGTGAAGTGGTCGCCGACCAGGTGGGCGTGGTGCGGGTTGTGGGTGATCAGGACGACCCCGAGCCCGGCGTCGCGGGCGGCGGTGACGTACTTGAGCACCACGCCGGACTGCTTGACGCCGAGGGCGGCGGTCGGCTCGTCGAGGATCAGGACGCGCGCCCCGAAGTGGACGGCCCGGGCGATCGCCACGCACTGGCGCTGGCCGCCGGAGAGGGTGCCGATCGGGCGGTCCACGTCGTGCAGGTCGATGCCCATCCGGGCGAGCGCCTCCCGCGTGGTGGCGCGCATCCCGTCGGCGTCCAGCCGGAGCCCGCCCCAGCGGCGGTACCCCTGTTCGGAGCCGAGGAAGAAGTTGCGCCAGACCGGCATCAGCGGCACCACGGCGAGGTCCTGGTAGACGGTGGCGATGCCGAGGTCGAGGGCCTGGCGCGGGGAGTCGAGCCGGACCTCCTCGCCGCCGACGGTGTAGCGGCCCTCGTCGTGCTGGTGCAGCCCGGCGATGATCTTGATCAGGGTGGACTTGCCGGCGCCGTTGTCGCCCAGCACGCAGCTGATCTCGCCGGCGTGCAGGGTGAGCGAGACGTCCTGGAGCGCCCGGACGGTGCCGTAGGTCTTGCCCACGCCCTCCAGGGAGAGCAGTTCGGCACCCGGCTCCGGGTGCCCGCCGGAGACCGGCCCGTCGGTCGGCAGCGGCCTGTTCATCGCGGCCCCCGCTCGGCCCGGCCCTTGACCCAGGAGTTCAGCAGGGCGGCCAGCAGCAGCATGGCGCCCAGGAAGAACTTGAACCAGTCGGGGTTCCACTGGGCGTAGATGATGCCCTTGCTGACCATGCCGAAGATCAGTGCGCCGAGCGCGGAGCCGACCACCGAGCCGTAGCCGCCGGTGATCAGGCAGCCGCCGATGACGGCCGCCACGATGTAGATCAGCTCGTTGCCGACGCCCTCGCCGGACTGCACGGTGTCGAAGGAGAACAGCAGGTGCTGGCCGAGCACCCAGGCGCAGAAGCCGACCCCGAGGTAGAGCACCGTCTTCGTCCGGGCCACCGGCACGCCGACCGCCCGGGCCGCGGCCGCGTCCCCGCCGACGGCGAAGACCCAGTTGCCGAAGCGGGTGCGCAGCAGCACCCAGCTGCCGGCCGCCAGCAGGCCGAGCCACCACCAGACGGTGGCCTTGATCGTCAGCCCGCCGACGGTGACCTCGGAGGCGAACAGCCAGCGGCAGGAGGCGAAGCCCTCCATGTCGGAGATCGGCTTGGTGGAGACGGTGCCGGAGACCAGCTTGGTGACGCCGAGGTTGGCGCCGGTGAGCATCAGGAAGGTGCCCAGGGTGACGATGAAGCTGGGCAGCCTGGTGCGGCCGAGCATCCAGCCGTTGAAGCCGCCGACGGCCAGCGTGACCAGCAGCGACACCAGGACGCCGACCCAGGTCACCGCGGTCAGCTGGTAGCTGACCATGGACGAGGTGAGCGCCGCGGTGGTGACCAGCACGCCGGCCGAGAGGTCGAACTCGCCGCCGATCATCAGCAGCGAGACCGGTACCGCCATGATCCCGATGGTGGAGGCCGCGTACAGCACGGTGCCCAGCGAGGAGACCCGCAGGAAGGGCTCGGCGACGGCGGCGAAGACCAGGAACACCGCGACGGCGGCGATCAGCGCGCCGAGTTCGGGGCGGGCGAGGAGCCGCCGCAGGGCCGCCGGGCGGTCCTGGGCGAGGACGTCGGTGCTCAACGCGTCCCCCTCGCGACGTACTCGGCGAGCGCGTCCGCGTTCTCCTTGGTGAGGATCTGCGGGCCGGTGAGCACGGGCTTGCCGCCGCCGAGCATGTCCAGGTTGGAGCGGTAGAGCCAGAGCAGGTCGACGCCCTCGTAGCCCTGGAGGTAGGGCTGCTGGTCGACGGCGAAGCCGACGCTGCCGGACTTGAGGCCGGCCACCACCTGCGTGCCCAGGTCGAAGGTGTCGAGCTCGACGGTGCGGCGGGCGTCCTGGATCGCCTGCAGACCGGTGGCGGCCATCGGGCCGGAGAGGGTGAGCACGGTGTCGATGCCCGGGTCGGCCTGGAGCTTGGCGGAGACCGAGGCGCGGGCGTCGGGCATGTTGACGCCGTCCACGTAGAGCACCTGGAAGGAGCCGGCGGCCTTGGACTGGGCGCCGGAGCAGCGCTGCTCCTGGCCGACGTTGCCCTGCTCGTGGATCACGCAGAGCACGTTCCTGCGCCCGCGCGCGGCGAGCTCGGCGCCGGCCGCCTGGCCGGCGGTGGTCTCGTCCTGGCCGATGTGGGTGAGCGCGCCGAACCGGGCGGAGTACTCCTGGCCGGAGTTGATGGTGATCACCGGGATGCCGGCGGCCTTGGCCTTGCCGAGCACGTCGCCGAGCGCGTCGCCCTTGGCGAGGGTGACCAGCAGGCCGTCCACCTTCTGGTCGATGGCCGCCTGGACGAGCTGGACCTGGTTCTGGGTCTGCGCGTCGTTGGAGTACAGGAAGGTGATGTTGTCCTTGGCCGCTGCCTGCTCGGCGCCCTTGCGCACGGTGTCCCAGAAGGCGTCGCCGGCACCCGCGTGGGTCACCATGGCGACCTTCCAGCGGGGGGTGGTGACGGCGGCTCCGGCGGCCGCGGCGGCCTTGTCGCGGGCCTGCTCGGCGCGGAGGCCGCCGGTGCTGCTGCAGCCGGCCACGGCGGCCAGCAGCACCAGGGCGGCGCAGGCCGGCCGGAGCCGGCGGTAAGGGCGAAAGCGGGTTGTGCTCATCCCCATAGTCTCGCTGCCCGCCCCACGGGCTCTTGCACCGCCTCGCCCGCCGCCGCCGTCCGTCCGGGCGGTATCGTGCCCGCGGGGGCGATCCTGGGAGTTCGCTGGGCATCGCGCCCGGCCGAAGTCCGGATGACGGCCGCCCAGATGGCAGACTATGTCCGACCCGAAAAGGGATCATCACGGAAACGTGATGTTCCTCTCAGGTTCCGCACAGATTCGGACGGCAACCGACCCCCGTTCCAGACCGTCTGATGCCATTGGAGTGCGTTCCGGGCGAGTGGGGCCCGGGGCGGCTTGCAACCCGGATACGAGAACTTGATGCAACTGGTAGGTACGCCATTCTTCGTCTGCACGGTGATCCTCGTGCCGATCTCCATCGCGGTGGCGATGCTGCTCTGGGGCAAGGTGCGAGGCCCCGAGCCGGTGCGGATCCTGTCCAGGCTTGCCATGATCGTGTTCTGCCAGGTCACCGCCGTGGTGATGGTCTTCGTCATGGTCAACAACGCCAACCTGATCTACGGCAGCTGGGACGACCTGCTCGGCACCGGTAACCACGTCCGGGCCGTGCCCTCCGTCCCGCCGGCGGAGCCCGCGGCGCCGGGCGGTGCGGCCGGCACCCCGGCACCCGCCGGTGACGCCAAGCCGCCCGCGAAGGCGCTGCAGTCCTTCAAGGGCGTGGACGACCCCAAGGTGCCGAACGACGTCCAGAAGACCGAGCTCAAGGGCCAGCTGTCCGGCGTGGACGGCGAGGTGCTGGTCTGGCTGCCGCCGCAGTACCACGACCCGGCGTTCAAGGACCGCAAGTTCCCGGTCGTCGAGCTGATCCCGGGCTTCCCGGGTTCGTCCTCCACCTGGTACGGCACGCTGAAGGTCTCCGAGCAGCTGAAGCCGCTGATGCAGCAGGGCAAGGTGGCGCCGTTCATCCTGGTCTCGCCGCGCACCCTGCTGCTGGGCAACAGCACCGACGCCGGCTGCACCGACGTGCCCGGCAAGGTCAACGCCGACACCTGGCTGACCCGGGACGTCCCGCAGATGGTGCTGGACAACTTCCGTGCCGACCCGTCCCCGGACCGCTGGGGGGTCGCCGGCTACTCGGCCGGCGCCCACTGCGCCACCAAGCTGTCCCTGGCCCACCCCAACCGCTACCGGGCCGGCGTCAGCCTCTCCGGCTACAACGACCCGGCGACCGAGAAGGACTCGCTGGTCGGCAAGGACGCGAAGCTGCGCGAGGCCAACAACCCGGTCAACATCGTGAAGACCGCCGCCCAGCCGCCGAAGGTCGCCCTGTACATCAGCGGCAACAAGGGCGACGGCTACGAGGACGGCCAGGCCATCGCGGCGGTCGCCAAGGCCCCGACCACCGTCCAGGTCCAGGAGACCACCGGGCCGCACTCCAGCGACGTCTGGAAGAACATGGTGCCGGGCGTCTTCGAGTGGCTCACCTCGGTCATCCCGGCCCAGCCGTAACGGGGCAAGCCGGACGGAGCACGGCGACAGGGCCCGCCGCGCGGCTGCGCGGCGGGCCCTGTCGTGTGCGGAGGGGGGGACGGGGAGCAGGCTCCGGCTCAGGCCAGTTCGAGCGCCAGGTAGAAGTCCACCCGGTCCTCCAGCCGGGAGAGGTCCCGGCCCGTCAGTTCCTCGATACGGCCGATCCGGTACCGCAGCGTGTTGACGTGGACGTGCAGCTGGGCGGCGCAGCGGGTCCAGGATCCGTCCGAGCGCAGGAACGCCTCCAGCGTGCGGACCAGGTCCGCCTGGTGCTCGATGTCGTAGGCGATCACCTTGTCCAGCAGCCGGCTGCGGAAGGCCCGGCGGACCTCGTCGGGGACGGCCGCCAGCAGCAGCACGTGCGAGGCCAGCTCCTCCGGACCGGCCACGCAGACCCGGCCGACCCGGGCGGCGGCGATCCGGCGGGCGTGCCGGGCCTCCTCCAGGGCGCCGCGCAGGCCGCCCGCCTCGGAGGCGGGGGCGGAGACGCCGAGGGTGATCCGGCCCTCCGAGCCGAGGCCGGCCTCCAGCGGCGCGAGCAGCTCGCGCAGGGTGTCGGCGGGCACCGAGCTGTCGAAGGCGGGCATCACCACCACGGCGCCGGTGCCGGCCCCGGCCACCAGGGCGCGGTCGGTGGTCCCGTTGAGAGCTTCCTCCAGGATTGAGCGCACCACTCCCTCGGGTAGGCCCGTCCCCTCGGCGCTGAGCACCAGCCAGGAGCCGTCCGGGGTCTGCGGCTTGGGCTCGGGGCTCTCGTAGCGGGCGGCCATCGCACTGGAGGCGTAGAGGGTGCGGCTGATCTCGGCCGGGTCGGCGTCGCGCTGAAGCAGGGTCAGCACCTCGTCGGCAAGGCGGCGGCGCAGCCGGCGGCCCTCGTCGCGGCGGTGGCGCTCGGCGGCGACCAGCCGGGCCAGGTTCTCGGCGAGCTGCTGGCGCTTGCCGGTCCACTCGGTGACGTCGCCGGCCACCGCGAGCACCCAGTCGGCGAGCGGCGCCTCGGTGTCGGCCAGCGCGGGGGCGGGCAGCAGCGAGTACGAGCCGGTGGCCAGCCTGGCCCGGTGCGGGGGGCGGCGGCGCTGGCGCTGGGCGCCGAGGTGGGCGCGGACGAGCTGGTCGCGGTCCTCGGCGGAGAGCCGGTCGGCGGGGCCGGCGATCACCGCGCCGGTCGGGGTGAGCACCCAGCAGTCGAGGTCGAGGTCGCCGCCGAGCAGGTCGAGGACGGCGTCCAGGCCGCCGCCGCCGGCCGCGGAGACCAGCAGCCGGTGGCGGTCGACCAGGGCGGCCAGGTCCGCGGCGCGGTCGGCGGAGACCTGGCGTCCGATGAACTCGGTGACCGTGCCGAAGGCGATGTCGTCGGGTACGGCCAACAGGGGCATCCGGTGGCGCCGACACGCCTCGACCAGGTCCTCGGGGACGGGCCCGACCTCGGCCTCGCCGGCCGCGAGGGCGACGGCGCCGCCGGCCACGATGGTGCGCACGAAGCGCTCGGAGTCGGCCGGCGCGGTGCGCCAGAGCATGCCGGTGAGCACCAGCTCGCCGCCGTGCAGGTAGCGCCCCGGGTCGTGCAGGTCGGTGGTCATGACGCCGCTGACCTGCCGGTCCAGCTCGTCCTCGGCCGCGAGCAGGCGCAGTCTCGGGGCGCCGGGGGCGAGCAGGTCACGGACACGCATCCGCGGACTCCTAACGGGCTGGGGTGAGGGTGGGGGTGCCCGAGCACGCGGTCCGGGGGGTCACAGTGTGCCCGAACATCCGTCCTCGGTGTTACGTACCGACCGGCACCCGGATCACGGGCCCGTAGCTTGGGAATCACAGCCGGATTACGGTCGTAGGTGGCGCCCGGTCCACAGCTGGGCTGCGAGATTGTCGTCCTTAGAGGAACGTACAGGATGGCGGGCGGGACCACAGCCGGGGCTTCATGCCATCGGTGACTGCCAGTGGGCCCCGTCACAGCGGTTCACTGGCAAACACGCCGCCGGACACAGACCGGTGACCAGGATCCGACGCCAAGGCAACGAAGCGGTTTGCGAGGTCCGAACACCGGGTTCCGGGCACTGTGCCCACCCGCCCGGCAGGCGACGACTTGAGGAGACACCCGCATGGAGTTCCTTCGGCCCGCTAGCTGGGACGAGGCACTCGCGGTGAAGGCTGAGTACCCGACCGCGCTGCCCATCTCGGGCGGTACGGACGTCATGGTCGAGATGAACTTCGACGTGCACCGGCCATCCGCGATTCTCGACCTGAACCGCATTACCGAGCTCACCGAATGGTCGAACGACGGCGACGTCGTCCGGCTCGGTGCCTCCGTCCCGTACACCAGGATCATCAACGAGCTGTCCGGTCCGCTGCCGGGCCTCGCGCTGGCGTCCCACACGGTCGGCTCCCCGCAGATCCGCAACCGCGGCGGCGTGGGCGGCAACCTCGGTGGCGCCTCGCCCGCCGGCGACGCGCACCCCGCGCTGCTGGCGGCCGGCCGGGACGTCTTCGTGGAGGCCGCATCCGTGCGCGGCACCCGGATGATCCCGATCGACGAGTTCTACGTCGGCGTCAAGCGCAACTCGCTCGAGCAGGACGAGCTGATCCGCGCGGTGCACATCCCGGTCGCGGACGGCCCCCAGCAGTTCTCCAAGATCGGCACCCGCAACGCCATGGTGATCGCGGTCTGCGCCTTCGGTTTCGCCCTTCACCCGAAGAACGGCACCGTCGGCACCGGCATCGGCTCGGCCGCCCCCACGCCGCGCCGCGCCGTGGAGGCCGAGGAGTACCTGCAGGGCGTGCTCGCCGAGCGCGGTCTGTGGGAGTCCGGCGAGCTGCTGGGCGCCGAGGTGATCCAGAAGTTCGGCGAACTGGTGAAGGCCGCCGCCTCCCCGATCGACGACGTCCGCGGCACGGCCGACTACCGCCGGCACTCGCTGGCCGTGATGGCCCGCCGCACGCTCACCTGGACGTGGAACGACTACAGCAAGCAGATCAGGAGCGCGGCATGAGGGTCACTTTCACCGCCAACGGAAAGCCCGTCGAGGCGGACGACGTCTGGGAGGGCGAGAGCCTCCTGTACGTGCTGCGCGAGCGGGTCGGCCTGCCGGGTTCGAAGAACGCCTGCGAGCAGGGCGAGTGCGGCTCCTGCACGGTCTACCTGGACGGCACCCCGGTCTGTTCCTGTCTGGTCGCGGCCGGCCAGGTGCAGGACCGGGACGTGCGCACCGTCGAGGGCCTGGCCGACGAGGGCGGCGAGCTGGGCCTCGTCCAGCAGGCCTTCATCGACGCCGGCGCCGTGCAGTGCGGCTTCTGCACCCCCGGCCTGCTGGTGCAGACCGACGCGCTGCTGGAGCAGGACGCCCAGCCGAGCGACAACGACATCCGCGAGGCGCTCTCCGGCAACCTGTGCCGCTGCACGGGCTACGAGAAGATCATGGACGCGGTGCGGCTGGCTTCCGCCCGCAAGTGCGCTGGTAAGGGGCTTGGAGCATGAGCACTCGCACCATCCAGGGGCAGAAGAACCTGCAGAACATCAACCAGGTCAGCAAGGACGGCATCGGCGGCTCGCCGCTGCGCCCGGACGGCAACCTGAAGGTCAAGGGCGAGTTCGCCTACTCGTCCGACATGTGGCACGAGGACATGCTCTGGGGTATGGCGCTGCGCTCGCCGCACCCCCGCGCCAACATCCTCTCGGTGGACATCTCCGAGGCCCTGAAGGTCCCCGGCGTGTACGCGGTCCTCACCCACGACGACATCCCGGGCTCGAAGTTCTACGGCCTGGAGATCCAGGACCAGCCGGCCCTGGCGATCGACAAGGTCCGCTACCACGGTGAGGCGATCGCGCTGGTCGCGGCCGACCACCCGGAGACGGCCCGCCGCGCGGTGAAGAAGATCAAGGTCGAGTACGAGGTGCTCACCCCGATCACCACCGAGGAGCAGTGCCTCGACCCGCAGACGTACGGCTACGTGCACGAGCCGCACGAGTACAAGTCGCACGGCTACGACAACATCTGCCACGAGCAGAAGCTGGTCTCCGGCCTGGGCGTGACGGACGAGGTCCGCGCGCTGGCGGACGTCGTCGTCAGCGGCGACTACGAGGTCGGCATGCAGGACCAGGCCTTCCTCGGCCCGGAGTCCGGCCTGGCCGTGCCCGCCGAGGACGGCGGCATCGACCTGTACATCGCCACCCAGTGGCTGCACGTGGACCGCCAGCAGATGGCGCCCGTGCTGGCCCTGCCGGAGGAGAAGGTCCGCCTCACCCTGGCCGGCGTCGGCGGTGCCTTCGGCGGCCGCGAGGACCTGTCGATGCAGATCCACGCCTGCCTGCTGGCGCAGCACACCGGCAAGCCGGTCAAGATCGTCTACGCCCGTGACGAGTCCTTCTTCGGCCATGTGCACCGCCACCCGGCCCGGATGCACTACGAGCACGGCGCCACCCGCGACGGCAAGCTGGTCTTCGCCGACTGCCGGATCGTGCTGGACGGCGGCGCCTACGCCTCCGCCTCGCCCGCCGTCGTCGGCAACGCGGCCTCGCTCGGACACGGCCCGTACGTGATCCCGAACGTGAAGATGCACGCCATCGCGCTCTACAGCAACAACCCGTCCTGCGGGGCGATGCGCGGATTCGGCGCCGTCCAGGCCGCGTTCGGCTACGAGACGCAGATGGACAAGCTGGCCGCCGCGCTGGGCATGGACCCGGTCGAGCTGCGTCAGCTGAACGCCATGGCCGAGGGCGACCACCTGCCGACCGGCCAGCAGATCGACTCGCCGGCCCCGGTCGCCGAGCTGCTACGGCGGGTCAAGGACATGCCGCTGCCGCCGCCGCTGGACCTGGCGAACCTGGACGTCCGCCAGATCCCGGGCGCGCTGTCCAACACCTCGCACGGCGAGGGCATCGTGCGCGGCGTCGGCTACTCGGTCGGCATCAAGAACGTCGGCTTCTCCGAGGGCTTCGACGACTACTCCACCGCGCGGGTGCGCATCGAGGTCATCGGCGGCGAGCCGGTCGCCATGGTGCACACCGCGATGGCCGAGGTCGGCCAGGGCGGCATCACCGTGCACGCCCAGATCGTCCGCACCGAGCTGGGCGTGGAGCAGGTCACCATCCACCCGGCCAACACCGAGGTCGGCTCGGCCGGCTCCACCTCCGCCTCGCGCCAGACCTACATGACCGGCGGTGCGGTGAAGCTCGCCGCCGAGGCGGTCAAGCAGGCCGTGATCGACAAGGGCCGCCGGCGCTACGGCTGGACCCAGACCGATCTGACGCTGGCCGGCGGCAAGGTGGTCTCGGAGTCGGCGGGTTCGCTGATCTCCATCGTCGACCTGCTGGGCGACGACGCGATCGACCTCACCCGTGAGCACCACCACCGCCCGACCGTCCCGTTCGACAAGGAGACCGGGCAGGGCTTCGGCCACGTCCAGTACACCTTCTGCGCCAACCGCGCGGTGGTCGACGTGGACGTCGAGCTGGGCCTGGTCAAGGTGGTCGAGCTGACCGCCGCCCAGGACGTCGGCAAGGCGCTCAACCCGCTCTCGGTGGTCGGCCAGATCCAGGGCGGCTGCACCCAGGCGCTCGGCCTGGCCGTGATGGAGGAGATCATCGTCAAGGACGGGAAGGTGCGCAACGCGTCCTTCACCGACTACCTGATCCCCACCATCCTGGACACCCCGCCGATCCCGGTGGACATCCTGGAACTGCCCGACCCGCACGCCCCGTACGGGCTGCGCGGTGTCGGCGAGGCCCCGACCGTCTCCGCGACGCCGTCCATCGTGGCCGCCATCCGCAACGCGACCGGCCTGGCGCTCAACCGGATCCCCGTCCGGCCCGAGCACCTGACCACCGAGACGCCCGGCGCCCTGTAGGCCCCGGACCCGTGAACCTCCCCGGGGCGGTGAACCCCCCTGCCGGGCACCGCCGCCCCGGGGCAGCACCACCCGCACCACCGGCACCACCAACGCAGTGAAGAGCACCACCCATGCACCAACTGACACGAAGCGAACGCTCCATCCCGCTGCCTCTCCCACGCCGGGGTTCTGCAGCGGTGCGCACCACCTACGCACCGCAGGCACCGCCACAGAGTGCGCCCAGTGAGTCGAGTAGTCCCCCTGTGCCAACTTCGTTGACTGGCTGTCAGGTCGGCTCGCCCACCCCAACCCCCTTTGACACTTGGGAGTGGACATGACCCGGATTCCCACGGAGCCCGGCACCACTGAAGACAGACCCGCCGAGGACGACACCCCCATGTCGCCCCCGGCCAGCTCCCCGAGGAACGCGCTGGACGCGTACTTCAAGGTCTCCGCCCGGGGATCGACCCTCGCGAACGAGCTTCGCGGCGGCCTCACCACCTTCATGGCGATGGCCTACATCGTCCTGCTCAACCCGATCCTGCTCGGCGGCGCCGACAAGACCGGATTCAAGCTCGACCACTCCCAGCTGACCACCGCCACCGCGCTGGCCGCGGCCGTCACCACCATCCTCATGGGTGTGATCGGCAACGTCCCGCTGGCGCTGGCCGCCGGTCTCTCGGTCTCCGGCGCGGTCTCCGCGATCGTCGTGCCGAACACCACCTGGCCGCAGGCCATGGGCCTGTGCATCGTCTACGGCCTGCTGATCGTGCTCCTTGTCGTCTCCGGCCTCCGGCAGAAGATCATGGACGGCATCCCACTGCCGCTCAAGCACGCCATCACCATCGGCATCGGCCTCTTCGTCGCCCTGATCGGCCTGGTCAAGGCCGGCTTCGTGCACCACGGCCCGGACCCGTACGGGCCGCCCGTGTCGCTCGGCCCCAAGGGTGAGCTGGTCGGCTGGCCCGTCCTGATCTTCGCGGTCACCCTCCTGGCGATCTTCGTCCTGCTCGCCCGCAAGGTCCGCGGTGCCATCCTCATCGGCATCGCCGGCGGCACCGCGCTGGCCTTCGTCGTCAACGCCGTGGTCGACCTGCCCGAGCACACCTGGGCCAGCTCGATCCCGGAGTGGCCCGGCAGCCCGGTCGCCGCCCCCGACTTCGGCCTCTTCGGCAAGGTCGACCTGTTCGGCGCCTTCGGCAGCCAGGGCATGGGCGCCATCAGCGCCTCCGTCGCGGTCTTCACCCTCGTCCTGGCCGGCTTCTTCGACGCGATGGCCACCATCATCGGCGTCGGCACCGAGGCGGGTCTCGCCGACAAGCAGGGCCGGATGCCCGGCCTCTCCAAGGCGCTGTTCATCGACGGTGCCGGCGGCGCGGTCGGCGGCCTGGCCGGCGCCTCCGGGCAGACCGTCTTCGTGGAGTCCGCCACCGGCGTCGGGGACGGCGCCCGGACCGGCCTCGCCTCCACCGTCACCGGCGCACTCTTCGCCCTGATGCTGTTCTTCTCGCCGCTCGCCGGCATCGTCCCGGTCGAGGTCGCCTCCGCCGCCCTCGTCGTCATCGGCTCGATGATGATGAGCCAGGCCCGCCACATCGACTGGTCGGACCGCGAGATAGCCATCCCGGCCTTCCTCACCTGCGTCCTGATGCCCTTCACCTACAACATCACCGCGGGTGTCGCCGCCGGCGTCATCTCCTACGTGACCATCAAGGCCGGCACCGGCAAGTGGCGCGAGCCCGGCGTGCTGATGTGGATCCTGACCGCGGTCTTCGTGGTCTACTTCGCCCTCACCCCGGTCAAGTCCTGGCTGGGCGCCCACTAGCAGCACCGCCGCCGTACGGGAATCGTTTCCCGTACGGCGGCACCCCCCTTCCGCTCACCATCCGCGATCCGTGAGGAGCTCCCCGACATGCAGGACATCGCCGAGCAGCTGCAGGCCTGGCACGCGTCCGGGCGCTCCTTCGCCGTGGCCACGGTGGTCGGGGTCTCCGGCAGCGCGCCGCGCGACCCGGGGGCCGCGCTCGCCGTCGACGCCGGGGGCGAGGCGATCGGGAGTGTCTCCGGCGGCTGCGTCGAGGGGGCCGTGTACGAGCTGTGCCAGGCGGCGATCGCCTCCGGCGAGCCGGTGCTGGAACGGTTCGGCTACAGCGACGAGGACGCCTTCGCGGTCGGCCTGACCTGCGGCGGCATCCTGGACGTCTTCGTCCAGCCGATCACCCCCGGCGCCGACGCCGCGCTCGACGCGGGCATCACCTACATCGCCTCCGGCACCCCCGTGGCGCTCGCCCGGGCCATCGCCGGGCCGTCGGCCCTGGTCGGGGCCACCGTCTGCGTCACCGCCGACACCCACCACGGCGCCCTCTCCCCCGCGCCCTCGACGGTGGCCGCCCTGGAGCGCGCCGTCGTCGCCGAGGCCCGGGCCATGCTGGACGCCGGCCGCACCGGGAGGCTCGTCCTCGGCCTGGACGGGCGGCCCTGCGACGACGCCGACCAGGGCACCGTCACCTTCTTCGTCGAGTCCTACGTGCCCGCGCCCCGGATGATCGTCTTCGGCGCGATCGACTTCGCCGCCGCCGTGGTGCGGATCGGCCGGTTCCTCGGCTACCACGTCACGGTGTGCGACGCCCGCCCGGTCTTCGCCACCGAGCGGCGCTTCCCCGAGGCCGACCAGGTCGTCGTCGACTGGCCGCACCGCTACCTCGACTCCCAGCTCGACCGGATCGACGGCCGGACGGTGCTCTGCGTCCTCACCCACGACGCCAAGTTCGACATCCCGCTGCTGGAGCGCGCCCTGCGGCTGCCCCTCGGGTACGTCGGCGCGATGGGCTCGCGCCGCACCCACCGGGACCGCGACGCCAAGCTGCGCGAGGCCGGCCTGACCGAGGCCGAGATCGCCCGGCTGCGCTCGCCGATCGGCCTGGACCTCGGCGCCCGCACCCCCGAGGAGACCGCCGTCTCCGTCGCCGCCGAGATCATCGCCCACCGCCGGGGCGGCAGCTGCCTGCCGCTGAGCGCCGGCGACGGGCCGATCCACCACGACCTGGCGCGCGCCCAGGAGCCGGCCGGCGCCGCCGGAAAGCCGCGGCCGCACGCGGCGTGAGCCCCTGCCCGTCGGCGCCGGGCTTCAGCGCACCACGTTGTAGGCCTCGCACAGCAGCGCCGGCGTGGTCGGGATGCCGACCTCCTGGAGGATCGGCATCAGCACCGCCGCGAAGTGCTCGAAGGCCTCGCGGGACTCCCACACGTCGGTGACGTGCCAGCCGCCGTCCGGCGACGGGCCCGCCGCGTGCAGGACCAGCCCGCGCACCGGCCAGTCCGACGGCGAGTGCAGCCCGGTACCGCCGGTCAGCCGGTCCACGGCCTCCTCGTACTGCGCCTGGCCGACGCCGGGGAACTCGAACGCCGCGATGATCGCCATGGGGCTGCTCCTGCCTGGTGGGCTGTCGCCTCCCATGCAGCCCCGCCCCCGCCCGGACGGCCATCCCGGCGCCCCCACCCGGGTGACGTTGCGGGCCCCGGACGGCGGCGGCACGCTGGAGATCAGGGATCCGCCCTGACGCCCCGGTCCGGGGAAGGGAGCACCGCCATGCGCGCCCTGCTGGAAATCACCCTCGACACCGCGACCACCAACCGGCTGATCGCCGACGGCGCGGTCGCCGGGATCTTCGACCGCCTCATGGACGACCTCAAGCCCGAGGCCGCCTACTTCTTCTCCCGCAACGGCCGGCGCAGCCAGATCATCGTCGTCGACGTGCCGGACGAGGCCGCGCTGCCCGGCATCTGCGAACCGTTCTGGCTGGAGTTCAACGCCGACGTCGACGTGCACCTCTGCATGGACCCCGCCCAACTGCGCGAGGGCCTCGGACGCCTCGGGCGCTGAGCCGCCGGGGCCCTACTGCGAGGCCGCGAGCCGCAGGCCGAAGCCGACCACCACCACGCCGGTCACCCGGTCCAGCACGCGCCGCGCGGCCGGCCGCCGCAGCCACCCGCGCAGCACCCGGGCGAAGCCGACCAGGACGGCCGACCAGAGCAGCCCCTCCACGACGTGGACGCAGGTCAGCGCGACGCCGGCGGCGAAGTGCGGGGCCGCCGCCGGGATGAACTGCGGCAGCACCGCCACGTAGAAGACGCCGACCTTGGGGTTCAGCAGGTTGGTCAGCGTGCCGCGCCGCCAGCCGTACCGCAGGCCCCCGCCGACCGGCCCCTCCTCGGGCGCCGCCGCACCGCCCCGGGCGCGCAGCATGCCGACGCCCATCCAGACCAGGTAGGCGGCCCCGGCCCAGCGCAGCACCTCGTACGCGAGCTGGGAGGCCGTCAGCAGGGCGGTCACCCCGGCCGAGGTGAGGGTGCCCCAGATCAGCGTGCCGGTCTGGATGCCGAGCACCACGCCCCAGGCCTGGCGACGGCGGCCGAGGGCCGCCGTGCGCAGGACCAGGGCGGTGTCGAGGCCGGGAGTGAGGGTGAGCAGCCCCACGACGAGTGCGAAGGACCACAGGGCCGTCGAGATCTCCATGGCCCCTGATCGTAGGGGCTACACCGGCCGCACCCGCTCGGCCACCGGGCGGCCCTCCTGCTCGGTCGGGTCGTACTCCACCCGCTGCCCCTCGGTCAGCGCCCGTTCGCGCTCCGAGCCCTGGATCGAGTCGAAGTACACGTACAGCGCGGGCCCGTCGTCGTCGGGGGTGATCATGCCGTAGCCGTGATCCACGTGGTAGGACTGCACGGTGCCGGTGGCCATGGGGAGCTCCTTCGCTTCCGCGGGGTGATGGACCTCCTGGGTACCAAACCCCCGGGCCCGCACCGGCCACGACGCGCCCGACGCCCCCTGGGATCGGGACGACCGGAAGGGGTGGACGTCCGGCTCAGCCCGCTCGGCGCCGAGCGGCTCCCGCACCTGTTGGAGCCGCTGGCGGCCCGCCAGGCGCTGGACTCCGCCGGGGAGCCGGACGGCGACGGCTGGATCACCGTCCGGCTCCCGGTCGAATCGTCGGAGGTCGCCTACGAGGAGCTGCTGCGGCTCGGACCTGAGGCGGAGCTGCTCGAACCCCCGGATCTACGGCGCCGGTTGGCGCGGGCGGCGGCCCGCACCGCGGCGCTGTACACCGCTCAGCGGTAGCCGGCCGCGTCCAGCGGGGCGTCCGCCGCCTCCGCGTCGACCAGGTAGCTCCAGGCGTCCGGGCGGCTGCCGTCCAGGTCGGTGAAGCCGTACTCCCTCGCCAGGGCGCCGCTGGAGAGCGAGGCGGCGTTGAAGCGCCGCACCTCCGGGTCGCCGGCCAGCGCGACCACCGCGCGGCCGACGTAGGCGGGCGACTCGGAGATGCCGAAGTCCGGGTGCTCCACCACCGCCTCGCGCCAGGTCTCCTCGGTGACCCCGAAGTGCTCCAGCATCATCTCCGAGCGCAGCCAGCCGGGGGTCAGCGCGACCGCGGTCGCACCGCGTGGGCCGAGCTCGTGGCCCAGCGCGAAGGCCATCCGCAGCACCGAGGACTTGGCGAGATCGTAGAAGAGGGAGTTGCGGTAGCGGGTGGCGTTGTACTCGGCGGTGCCGTCGGTCATCTCCACCACCAGCCCGCCAGGGCGTCGCAGCAGCAGCGGCAGCAGGTGGTGGTTGGTGATCGCGTGCGTCTCGACGGCGAGGCGCAGCAGCCGCAGCCCGTTGTCGAGGTCGTGCTCCCAGACCGGCTTCTCCCACTCGAAGAGGTTCTCGCCGCCCCAGATGTCGTTCACCAGCAGGTCGAGCCCGCCCTGCTCGGCCTCGACCCGCTCCGCCACGGCCGCGACCTCGGCGGGGACGAGGTGGTCCGCCCGGACGGCGATCCCGTGGCCGCCGGCTGCCGTCACCAGCGCCGCCGTCTCCTCCAGGGTCTCCGGCCGGCCGTACTCGGAGCGCCGGCCCCCGGCACTGCGGCCCGTCGCGTAGACCGTCGCCCCGGCGGCCCCCAGCTGCACCGCGATCCCCCGCCCGGCTCCCCGGGTCGCCCCGGCGACCAGTGCGACCCTGCCCTTGAGCGGCTGTCCCATGTCGTGCCCTTCCGTGGTGGTTCCTCCGGCACCACCGATGCTGTCGTGGAATCCCGACGCCTGCTGTCCGGATTCCCGATGCCCTGCCTGCGAACGTACGGCGCCGGCACCGTGCGCATACGGCTCTCAAGCGCACCGTTGCGGCTGCGGAGTTCCGCACCGACACGATCCCGAACATCGACCGGCGCGAATTCCGGGCGGTCAGGCCGCTGACCATGCACAAGGCGTTCCGGATCCTGCCGTTCGGCCTGTGGGCCGCGGCTCTGCGGGCCCTGTGGGGGGCAGGGCCCGCGGGGGTGGTCAGGTGATGTTGAGGCGGGCCGCGAGGCGTAGCAGGCCCGGGGAGAGGCGGCTCAGGAGGCGGGCCGCCTTGGCCTCCGGGGTGACCGGGACGACCGGCCTGCCGGTGCGGACGGCGTGCAGGATCGCGGTGGCGACCTTCTCCGGCGGGAATCCGCGGCGGGCGTAGAGCCTCGCGGCGCGGGCCTGCTTGGCGGCCTGCTGGTCGGGGGTGGTGGCGGAGAAGGTGGAGGTGCGGGTGATGTTGGTGTTGACGATGCCGGGGCAGATGGTGGAGACGCCGATGCCGTGCCCGGCGAGTTCGGCGCGCAGGCAGTCGGAGAGCATGAAGACGGCGGCCTTGCTGGTCGCGTAGGCGGTCAGCGCCTTGGACGGCAGGTAGGCCGCGGCCGAGGCGAGGTTGACGATGTGGCCGCCCTGGCCGCGGTCGGCCATCAGGGTGCCGAAGGCCCGGCAGCCGTGGATGACGCCCCAGAGGTTGACGTCCAGGACGCGCTGCCACTCCTTCTCGGTGGTCTCCAGGAACGTCCCGGAGTGGCCGATGCCCGCGTTGTTGACCAGCACGTCGGGGACGCCGTGCTCGGCGGCGACCTGGCGGGCGAAGGCCTCGAAGGCGGCGCCGTCGGAGACGTCGACCCGGTAGGCGCGGGCGGGCGGGCCGACCAGTCGGGCGAGTTCGGCGGTGCGCTCGGCGGCGGGCAGGTCGAGGTCGCAGACCACCACCCGGGCGCCCTGCTCGGCGAAGGCCAGCGCGGTGGCCCGGCCGATGCCGCTGCCGGCGCCGGTGACCACGACGAGGGGGCCGGTGCCGGCCGGGTCGGTGCGGTGGCCGGCGCCGACGGCGGCGGTGAAGTCGCGGACCATGGCGGCCACGGCGCTTCCCTTCTCCAGGAGGGCGGACCAGTGGGTGGCGTGCAGGGAGCGGCGGGTCAGGTTCGGCACCCAGCGCTCCAGGCCCTCGGACAGGTAGGTGCCGACGTAGTGGTCCCGGGTGAGCGTGATCAGCTGGACGGGCACCTCGGTGGGCCGCTCGCGCGGGTTGCGCAGGGTGGGCCGCATGTTGGCCCGGTAGAGCTCGATGCCGCGGACGGCGTCCCGCCGCAGGGTGGGCTGCGGGTGGTCGGCCCGCGGGGTGACCTCCTCCAGGTCGCGCAGCACCCGGGGCCAGGCGCGGGCCAGTCCGAGCCGCCAGAGACCGGGGGCGAGGAAGGGCAGGTGGAAGGCGGTGATGTACCAGGAGGCGATGCCCTGGGTGAGCAGCTGGCGCAGGTGGCGCGGGGTGGGCCGGCGGTAGCGCTCGCGCAGCCAGTGGCCCATGTGGTCCAGGCAGGGGCCGGACATGGTGGTGTAGGAGGCGATCCGCCGCTCGGCGCCGGGGGTGGTGACGGCCTCCCAGGACTGCAGCGAGCCCCAGTCGTGGGCGACCACGTGCACCGGGCGGTCGGGGCTGACCGCGTCGGCGACCGCGAAGAGGTCGGCGGCCAGCTGGTCCAGCCGGTAGCCGTCCCGGGAGGCGGGGGCCCCGGAGGCGCCGGCGCCGCGCACGTCGTAGCGGACCACGTGGTGGTCGCGGGCGAGGTCGGCGGCGATGTCGTCCCAGACCGCGTGGGTGTCCGGGTAGCCGTGCACCAGCAGCACGGTGGGTGCGTCCGGGTCGCCCTCCTCGAAGACGGCGAGCGGCAGCCCGCCCGAGTGCACGGTGCGGCGGCGGGTGGTCTTCGGACGGGTGGTCATCGGGCCTCCTCCAGCGTGGTCCAGCGCCGCACGTGCGGCAGGTCGTCGTCGAGCCAGTAGGCGTCGTCCTCGGTGACGACGAGCAGCTCCTCGAACTTGATGCCCACCTCGCGGAAGCCGATGTGCGGCTCCACCGCCCACAGGCCCGGGGTCGGCGCGTGCCGGGAGGACCGGCCGTCCGCCCAGAGCGGGGAACGGCCGTGCAGGCGTTCGCTGATCAGCTCGCGGCCGAGCGTCTGGAGTGTACGCACCCCGAAACCGAGCACGTTCACCCCGGCCGGGCCGCGGGCGGTCGTCCTGGTCACCTGGTGGCCGATCACCCGGCCCGGGTAGACCCGGTGGCGGTTGTCGTAGCCGTGCGCGGCGATCTGCGCGTCCACCGCCGCGTACACCTCGTCGAGCGGCCGGCGGGCCCGGACCTCGGCGAGGATCAGCTCGCGGTAGACCCGGAGGTCCGCGGCGAGCCGGTCCCAGACCGGGTTGTCGCCGACCTTGCCGCCGTAGCCGATGTCGGCGGTGTAGCCGTCCACCACGGGCGCGCAGTCCAGCACGTAGGGCATGCCCTCGGCGAGCCGGCGCCCGCCGGCGAAGAACTGCAGCGGGGTGTGGAAGTGCCGGAACGCCGTCCGGTCTCCGAACCAGGCGAACGGGACGTGGAAGAAGTCCTGCACCCCGGCGGCGACCAGGCGGCGGCGCAGCTCGGCGGTGGCCTGCCGCTCGGTGACGCCCGGTTCGATCCAGGCGGCGACCTGTTCGGCGCAGTGGTAGGCGAGTTGCTGGACCTCCCGGAAGCGGGTGAGGTCGTACTCGGTGTACGGGAAGGACGGGGGTTTCGCCATCGCGGGGGCTCCTTGCTACAGGTCGAGGACGAGGGTCTCGCCCTCGGGGGCCCGGGAGACGCAGGGCAGCAGGACGCCGGCGGCGCGCTGCTCGGGGGTGAGGCGGCGGTCGCGGTGCTCGGGGGCGCCGGCCAGCAGGCGGACCTCGCAGGTGCCGCAGAAGCCCTGCCGGCAGGAGTACGGGAGGTCCGGGCGGGCCTCGCGCAGCACGTCCAGGGCGGAGCGGTCGGCGGGGACGCCGAGGGTCGGCCCGGCGGCGCCGAGGCGGACGGTGAACGGCTCGCCGCCGGTGACCGGCGCGGCGCCGAACCGCTCGAAGTGCAGGGCGGCGGACGGCGCCGCGGCCAGTGCGTCCTGGACGGCGGCGAGCATCGGGGCCGGGCCGCAGCAGTACACGGCGGCGCCGTGCGGGGCGTGCGCCAGCAGCTCGGCGCCGGTGGGGACGCCGTGCTCGTCGTCGGTGCGCAGTTCGACCCGGTCGGGGGCGAGGGCGCGCAGCTCGTCGGCGTAGGGGAGGGTGTCGGCGCTGCGGCCGACGTGGACCAGCCGCCAGTCGAGGCCGTGCCGCTGCGCCTCGCGGGCCATCGGCAGCAGCGGGGTGATACCGATCCCGCCGGCCAGCAGCAGGACGGCGGGCTCGGCGCAGAACGCGAAGCCGTTGCGGGGGCGGCGGGCCGTCAGGCGGCTGCCGGTGGGCAGCTCGTCGTGGATCTCCACCGAGCCGCCGCCACCCGCGGGCAGTCGGCGCACGGCGATCCGGTAGCCGCGGCGGTCGGCCGGGTCGCCGCAGAGCGAGTAGTGCCGCTCGCGGCCGGAGGGCAGGGCGAGGCGCAGGTGGGCGCCGGGCTGCCAGCCGGGCAGGTCGCCTCCGGACGGGTCGGCGAGGTGCAGTTCGACGACGTCGGTGGCGATCGTGCGGCGGTCGGCGACGACCAGGCGCAGCGGCCCGGCGGGGACGCTGTACGGGCGCCGGGGGCTGCGGCGCAGCAGGGGGAGGCCGAGGGCCGGGGTGTAGCGGTCGCCGAAGGCGGTGAGGCGCCGCATGAACCGGTCGGCGTGCGGGCGGCCGTACAGGTCGGGGGGCGGGGTGCGCAGGTCCATCCGGGCGGCTCTCCTGGCGTGGTCGGTCAGTGGGCGGCGGCGCGGGCGGCCGGGGAGGTGGCGAGGTAGCCGAGCGCCTGGCTGGAGGAGCCCTCCTGGGTGGGGTGGTAGCCGCGTCGCAGGTAGCGCAGTCCGGAGCGGACCGACCGGACCGGGTCGGGCAGCAGGCCGCGCCGTGCGATCAGCCGCGCCTCGCGCCAGCTGGGCCGCAGCCGGCCGTCGAGGGTGGGGTCGGCGGCGAGCAGGAAGCGGACGCCGCGGACCCAGAGGTGGACCAGCAGCGGTCCGGAGACGACCATGCCGCGGACCCGGCGCAGGTAGCCGGGGTCGAGGTGGACGAGCAGGTCGAAGGCGACGCTGCGGTGTTCGACCTCCTCGGCGCCGTGCCAGCGCAGCAGGTCGAGCATCGTCGGGTCGGCCTTGGCGCGGTCCAGGCCCGGGGAGTTGAGCACCCAGTCGCCGAGGAAGGCGGTGAAGTGCTCGATCGCCGCGATGAAGGCGACCCGTTCGATGACGTTCTCCCGGGCCTGGGCGGGCGTCAGGCCCGGCTTCTCGCCGAGGACGCGCTGGAACAGCCAGGCGACCTGTCGGACGTACGGGCGGGGGTCGAGGCCCTGGGCGAGCAGGTGGTCCAGCACCTCCTGGTGGGCCTCGGCGTGGATGGCCTCCTGGCCGATGAAGCCGAGCACCTCCTCGCGCAGCTGCTCGTCGCGGATGAGCGGGAGGGCCTCCTTGAAGGCCTTGACGAACCAGCGTTCACCCTCGGGCAGGAGCAGGTGCAGGACGTTGAGGATGTGGGTGGCCATCGGCTCGTCCGGGACCCAGTGCAGCGGCAGCCGGGCCCAGTCGAAGCGGACGTCCCGGGGGGCCAGGACGAGGTCGTCGTGCACCCGGGCGGCGGGGGCGGCGACGGCGGGGACGGGGGTGGGGGCGGTGGATCGGGGCATGGGGAGGCCCTCCTGTACCTGGGGGCGGGTGGCTCGGCCCGCGCTGGTCCGCTCGGCCTGCAGGCAACCTACTCGCGGGTAGTGGCCGCTTCAAGGGTTTCGGCAGTCCTTATCGACATCGAGTCTAATAAGTGATGTGCACCGCGGCGGCCCCCGGGAAACACGAAAGGCCCCGCCGGATCGGCGGGGCCTTCGCGGGGCTGCGGTGCGGTCAGACCGCCATGGCCAGCATCAGCGGCGCGGCACGGGCCGCGAGCAGTTCGGCGGCGGCCTTCAGCCGGTGGACGTTGTCCAGCGGCATCGAGGTGGCCAGGCAGCCGACGGTGCTGCCGGCCGTCACCGGGACGGCGGCGCAGACCGTGCCGAGCGCGTACTCCTGGATGTCCAGCACCGGCACGGTGGCCGGCTGGCGCTCCAGACGGTGCATCAGCTGGTCGGCGTCGGTGACCGTCCGGGAGGTCAGCCGCGCCACCGGGTGCCGGGAGAGGTGGTCGAGGCGGCCGTCGTGGTCCAGCTGGCTGAGCAGGCACTTGCCGATCGCACTGGCGTGCGCGGTGGCCCGGAAGTCCACCCACTCCTGCACCGCCGGGGCGTGCTCGCCCGCGGCGACCGCCTCCACCGACAACTCCCCGTCGTGGTAGCGGCTGAAGTACACCGCCGCACCCAACTCGTCGCGGAGTTCGGCCAGTTTGCGGTTGAGCCGGGCCCGCACCAGCTGCTCGCGGTTGTGCTGCCCGAGCAGCGCGAAGGTGCCGCCGAGCACCCAACCGCCGTCCTGGCACTGGAGGTAGCCCTCGATCTCCAGGATCTCCGCGAGCTGCCGGACGGTCGGCAGGCCGAGCGACGTCTCCCGGGCGAGGGTCACCAGGGTGGCGCCGTCGGGGTGCCGGTCGACGGCCTCCAGCAGTCTCAGGGCGTGCTGCAGAGAGGTGAACGGACCGGGTACACCCTGGTCCAGCATGGCGTGACGACCCGGGGCTGGTGTCGACATGTCGTCCCCTTCCGATGTCCAGCACGCGGAGCTACCCGCGGGCGTCTCCAGCCTAACCACCCCGGGGGCCCGGCAGTTGCCGTCCGCGAATATTCGGTGAAGGCGCTGGACAACAGCGGGCCCCTCCCCCACTGCCCTGGGGGGAGAGGCCCGGTGTGCGGCCGCCGGGGCGCGGGCCCCGGCGGCCGGTGAGGGCGGTCGGTCGGTGTGCGGGGGCCGTCAGCCCTCGTCGCCGGCCCGCAGCCTGGTGACGGCGGCCTCCAGGCGGGCGCCGTACTCCTCGTCGGCCGCGTGGAAGTGGGCGAGGTTCCTCTCGACGATGTCGTCGCGCGTCACCTGCGCCAGGAAGCCCGCGATGTTGTTGACCAGGCGGGACTTCTCGCCCTCCGACATCAGCCGGTAGAGCTCGCCGGCCTGGAAGAAGTCGTCGTCCTTGGTGTGCGCCGGCGTGGTGTAGGTGCCGGTGTGGCCGTCCAGCCGGACCGGCGCGGCGAGCGCGCTGTCGGTCTGGGCGGGGCCGTCGTACGAGTTGGGCTCGTAGTTCCGGGCGCGGCCCGACTTGTTGACGGCGGCGAGGCCGTCCCGGCCGTAGTTGTTCGCCTCGGTGGCCTTGGGGGCGTTGACGGCGAGCAGCGTGTGGTTGACGCCGAGCCGGTAGCGCTGGGCGTCGGCGTAGGCGAACAGCCGGCCCTGGAGCATCTTGTCCGGGGACGGGCCGATGCCGGGCACGAAGTTGTTCGGGGAGAACGCGGACTGCTCGACGTCGGCGAAGACGTTCTCCGGGTTCCGGTTGAGGACCAGGCGGCCGACCTTGACCAGCGGGTAGTCGGCGTGCGGCCAGACCTTGGTCAGGTCGAAGGGGTTGAAGCGGTACTCGGCGGCCTCGGCGACCGGCATCAGCTGGACGTAGAGGGTCCAGGACGGGAAGACGCCCCGCTCGATGGCCTGGTGCAGGTCGCGCTGGTGCGAGTCGGCGTCGGCGCCGAGCACCTCGGCGGACTGGTCGCCGTCCAGCGAGCGGATGCCCTGGTTGGTCTTGAAGTGGTACTTCACCCAGAAGGCGTCGCCCTGCTCGTTGACCCACTGGTAGGTGTGCGAGCCGTAGCCGTTCATGTGGCGGTAGGAGGCCGGGATGCCGCGGTCGCCGAACAGCCAGGTGATCTGGTGGGTGGAGGCCGGCGAGTGGGCCCAGAAGTCCCAGACGTTGTCCGCCTCCTGGACGCCGGTGAACGGGTCGCGCTTCTGCGAGTGGATGAAGTCCGGGAACTTGATCGGGTCCTTGATGAAGAACACCGGGGTGTTGTTGCCGACGAGGTCGTAGTTGCCCTCCTCGGTGTAGAACTTCAGCGCGAAGCCGCGCGGGTCGCGCACCGCGTCGCTGGAGCCCAGGTTGCCCGCCACGGTGGAGAAGCGCAGGAACAGCTCGGTGCGCTTGCCGACCTCGGAGAGGAAGGCGGCCCTGGTGTACTGCGAGACCTCGTCGGTGACCTCGAAGTAGCCGTACGCGCCGGAGCCGCGGGCGTGCACGACGCGCTCCGGGATGCGCTCGCGGTTGAAGCGGGCCAGCTTCTCCAGGAGCTGCTGGTCCTGGATGAGCAGCGGGCCGTACTCGCCGGCCGAGGCCGAGTTCTGGTTGTCGGCGATCGGCGCGCCGGACTCCGTGGTCAGGATCTTGGACATGGAGGGTCCTTCAGGTGTCGATAAAGGCGGTGCGTGGAGGGGGTGGCGGCGGGTCAGGCGCCGAGCAGGCGCCAGGCGGCCGAGCGGCGGCGGGAGGACTGCTCGCCGTCGGGGCCGTCGGCCGGCTGGAGCGCGGCGACGGCGGCGGTGGCCGCGGCCTGGTCCGCCAGCGGGCGGGCCGCGGCCAGCGCGGCGGCCTCCTCGGCGGTGAGGCCGGCCTCGGCCAGGGCGGCGGCGGCCTCGGCGGCGGGCACGGCGTTGAACCAGCGCAGCGCGAGGGCGGCGCGGCCGGCCTCGGTCAGGCGGCCGGTCAGCCGGAGCCGGGCGAGGCCTCCGTCCGGGTGGACGTTGATGCGGACGTGGGTCACCGGGCGGCCGACGTCGAGCCGGAAGCGGTGGCGGGTGTCGGGCTGGAGGCGGGTGCGGGGCAGGATCTCGAACCAGCCGTCACGGTCCTCGGCGGGGTTGCCGCCCTGCGAGGCGTCGTAGCCGGCCAGGTCGGCCCAGCCGGGGGCGTTGGCGACGAAGTGGGTGGTATCCACCTCGGCGGCAAGGACCTCGCCGCCCCCGGCCAGGGCGATCTGCACCCAGTCGTTGGCCTTGTCGCGCCGACGCCGGGTCTCCCAGCCCTCGCCCATGACGGAGGCGCGACCGGGAGCGTTCAGGTTGTGCGGGGAGGAGAAGTAGCGGTCGGAGGCCGCCTCGGCCACGCCGCCGTACTCCTGGGCGGCCAGGTCGAAGGTCAGGCCGTCCAGCTCGCGCGGGTCCGCCAGGACCTCGCCGTGCACCCGCAGCCGGGCGACGCCGCCGTCCGGGAAGATGGCGAGGCGGACGTGGGTGTAGCGGGTGTCGTCGTGCACCTCGAACGCGTGGGCGGTGTCGCCCTGCAGCGGGGTGCGCGGCAGCAGCTCCACCCAGTCGGCGGCCTGGAGCTCCTCGGGCGAGGGGTGTCCGGGCACCGCGGCGGCCTGCACGGAGGCGCTCTCCGGGTAGTTGCCGGTGAAGTGCGCGGTGTCCACGATCAGACCGCGGATCACGCCGCCGACACCGAGCCGCACGATCGCCCAGTCGTGGTCCTCGTCGGTGGGGTGCGGCTGCTCGGCGCTTGTCCCGCGGCGGCGCTTGGACTCCCAGCCGTCCATGATCTGGCCCTTGTGGCCGAAGGTGTGCGGGCGGAACTCGGCGGGCTTGGCGACCAGCAGGTTCTCCGCGTCCGCGAAGGTGTCCTCGTTGGTGGCGACGACGCCCGCGCCGAGCAGCCGGGAGGCCAGGTTGACCAGCTCGGTGAACGGAGCGCTCGGGGTGGTACCGGTGCTCATAGGGGTCTCCTGCTTACGGGTTGTGGGTGAGCTGGCGGCCGAAGGGCGCGGCGGCGGTGTCGACCGGCCGGCCGCGCAGCCAGGTGGCGCGCACGGCACCGGTCAGCGTCCGGCCCGCGTACGGGGTGACGGGGTTGCGGTGGTGCAGCTCGGCGGCCTGCACCGCGAAGGCGCCGTCCGGGTCGAACGCCACCAGGTCGGCGTCGTGGCCGACCGCGATGGCGCCCTTGGTGCCGGTGAGGCCGACCAGCGAGGCCGGCCCGGCCGCCATCCAGCGGACCACGTCGCCCAGCGAGTGGCCGCGCCGGCGGGCCTCGGTCCAGATGGCCGGCAGGCCGAGCTGCAGGGAGGCGATGCCTCCCCAGGCCTTGGCGAAGTCCCCGCTGCCGCCGTACTCGGGCAGCAGCTTGAGGTCCGGGGTGGACGGCGAGTGGTCCGAGACGATCGCGATGAACTCGCCGTTCGCCAGGGCCGCCCAGAGCGCGTCGCGGTTGGACTCGTCGCGGATCGGCGGGCAGCACTTGAAGGCGGTGTCGCCGTCCGGCACCTCCTCGGCCGCGAGGGTGAGGTAGTGCGGACAGGTCTCGGCGGTCACCTGGACGCCGTCCTCGCGGGCCTGGCGCAGCAGCGGCAGTACGGCGGCGGAGGAGACGTGCAGGATGTGCACCCGGGCGCCGGTGCGGCGGGCGGTGTCGAGCAGCCGGGCGACGGCCGCGGTCTCCGCGTCGGCGGGGCGCGAGGCGAGGAAGTCCCGGTAGTGCACCCCGGGTTGCTGGGGTGCGGCGGCCAGGACGGCCGGGTCCTCGGCGTGGATGATCGCCAGGGCGCCGATCCGGGCCTGCTCGGTGAGCGCGGCCTCCAGGTCGGCCTGCTCCACGTGCGGGAACTCGTCCACGCCGGACGGGGCGAGGAAGCTCTTGAAGCCGAACACGCCCGCCCGGTGCAGCGGTTCGAGGTCGGGGACGTTGCCGGGGACGGCGCCGCCCCAGAAGCCGAGGTCGACCCAGGCCTGGCCCTCGGCGGTCTTCCGCTTGGCGTCCAGGCCCTCCACCGTGGTGGTGGGCGGGATGGAGTTGAGCGGCATGTCGATGATGGTGGTGACGCCGCCGGCCGCGGCGGCCCGGGTGGCGGTGGCGAAGCCCTCCCACTCGGTGCGGCCGGGCTCGTTGACGTGCACGTGGGTGTCGACCAGACCCGGGAGCAGCGCGGTGTCGCCGAGGTCGGTGAGGTGCCGGTCGCCGACCGCCAGGGAGCCGTGCGCGGCGATCTGCTCGATCCTCCCGTCGCGGATCAGCACGTCGGCGGGGCGCTCACCATCGGGCAGGACGACCCGGCGGGAGCGGATCACCGCCGTCTCGCTGAAGGACATGGGGGACCTCCGAAACCTTGGTACGAGTGGGGTGTGCCGAAGGAATGCCCGGAGCCTAGGGCCGCCTTCAACAAAACGTCAATGTAGGAAAACACGAGAGGGCGCCCGCTAGCGGGTGAGGAACTCCGCCGCCAGCCGCTCCCCCGCGACCTCTGCCAGCTCACCCGCCCTGGTCATGCTGTCCCCCGGCTGCTCGGCCAGGTCGGTGAGCGCGTACGCGGCGGCGAAACCGGCCGCCCGCCACTCCCGTTCCGACAGCTCCAGCCGTCCTGCCACAGCGGCCACCCGAACCCCCGCCCGGGTAGCCGCCGCGGCAACGCCGGCGGGGGCCTTGCCATGGAGCGTCTGCGCGTCCAGGCACCCCTCACCGGTCACGACGAGGCGTGCCCCACGCACGGCCGCGTCGAAACCCAGCAGTTCGAGCATCAGCTCGATGCCGGGTCGCATGGTGGCGCCCAGCAGGGCGAGGGCGGCGAAGCCGACCCCGCCCGCGGCCCCGGCGCCGGGGGCGTCACGGAAGTCCCGTCCGACGGCCTCGCCGACCACGTCGGCGAAGCGGGCCAGGCCCTCCTCCAGGATCACCAGGTCCTCGCCGTCCGCGCCCTTCTGCGGGCCGTAGACGGCGGTCGCGCCGCGCGGGCCCAGCAGCGGGTTGTCCACGTCGCAGGCCACCACGACCTCGACGCCGGTCAGCCCGTCGGCCAGCGAGCCGAGGTCGAGCCGGGCCAGGCGGCGCAGCGCGGCGCCGCCGGGGGGCAGCTCGGTGCCGCCGGCGTCCAGCAGGCCGACGCCGAGCGCCTGGACCATGCCCGCGCCGCCGTCGGTGCAGGCGCTGCCGCCGAGGCCGAGCACGATCCGCTTGGCCCCCAGGCCGACCGCCCGGCCGATCAGCTGGCCGACCCCGTAGGAGCCGGCCGCGAGCGGGGCGGTCCGGCCGCCGGGCAGCCGGGCCAGTCCGGAGGACTGCGCCAGCTCGACCACGGCGGTGTCGCCCCGGACGGCCAGCGCGGCGGCCACCGGCAGGCCGGTCGGACCGGCCACCTTGGCCGGGATCCGGGTGAAGCCGGCCGCCAGCGCGGCGGCCAGGGTGCCCTCGCCGCCGTCGGCGACGGGCAGCTCGCGGATCTCCACGCCAGGTGCGCCGCGGCGGATGCCGGCCGCGATCCGGGCGGCGACCTCGGCGCCCTCCAGGGTGCCCTTGAACTTGTCGGGAGCTACGACCACATGGCCCTGAGTGGGGGTGGCGGGCATGGTGTGGGCCTCACTTCCGGACGTCTGGCGATGGTTCGTCAAGCATGTGCCCCCGCGGCGGGCCGGGCCCGGGAGGGGCCCGGCGGGATCCGCCGTCGGGGATCGGGGTTCGGCCCCCTCCCCGCCGTTCCCCTCGTCCCGCTTCCGACGTACGAGAGGCTCCCCTCGGCTGGGGAGGAGGCCGGGCGGCACGCAACTGGCACGACCGAAGTGCCCCCGACAGGGAGTGCGCGCCGCCGGTCTGGTCGATCGGCAGGGGGCGGATGAGCCCCAGCCCGCCTGCCGATCGGGTCGAGCCTCCTGGTGGCGCGGGCACGACCGGATAGGTACACGCCACCAGGAGGAGTCAGGGGGAGCGGGGCTACGCGACCTCGCGGCCCGAGAGCCGCTCGACGCCGCGCAGCAGCGCCGAGTGGTCGAGCGAGCCGTCGCCGTTGGCCCGGGCGGAGGCGACCAGCTGGGCGACCACGGCGCCGACCGGCAGCGCGGCGCCCACGGCGCGGGCGGCGTCGGTGACGATGCCCATGTCCTTGTGGTGCAGGTCGATCCGGAAGCCGGGGGCGAACTCGCGGTTCAGCATGTTCGCCTTCTTGCGGTTCAGCACGGTCGAGCCGGCCAGGCCGCCGCCGAGTACGTCCAGCGCGGCGGCGAGGTCGACGCCGGCGTTCTCCAGGAAGACCACGGCCTCGGCCAGGACCTGGATGTTCACCGCGACGATCAGCTGGTTGGCCGCCTTGACGGTCTGGCCGGCGCCGGCCGGGCCGACGTGGACGACCGTGGTGCCCAGGACGTCGAACAGCGGCTTCGCCTCGGCGAAGTCCTCGGCCGCGCCGCCGACCATGATCGACAGCACCGCCTCGACGGCACCGGCCTCGCCGCCGGAGACCGGGGCGTCCAGGGTGCGGACGCCCTTCTCCCGGGCGGCGGCCTCCACCTTGATCGAGGTCTGCGGGGTGATGCTCGACATGTCGATGACGAGCGTGCCGGGCTGCACGTTCTCCAGCACGCCGCCCTCGCCGAGGACGGCCTGCTCGACGTGCGGGTCGGCCGGGACCATGGTGATGACGACCTCGGCGTCCTTCACCGCGTCCGCGATGCTGCTCGCGCCGTGGCCGCCGGCCGCGACCAGCGCGTCGATCTGCGGCTGGGTGAGGTTGAAGCCGGTGACGTGGTGGCCGGCCTTGACCAGGTTGGCGGCCATCGGGCTGCCCATGATGCCGAGGCCGATGAAGGCGATCTTGCGGCTCATCGCGTCGTTCCTTATGTCGTGAAGGGGGTGGGGGCGGGGACTACTTCGCGGCGCGGTGCTCGCGCGGCAGCCACTCGAAGGCGTCGGCGCTGACGCCGCCGGCCGGGCGGTACTCCAGGCCGATCCGGCCGGCGTAGCCGGCCGCGGTGAGCCGGGCGAAGAGGTCCTCGAAGTCGAGCTCGCCGGTGCCGGGCTCGTTGCGGCCCGGGGTGTCGGCGATCTGCACGTGGCCGAAGCGGTCGGCGTAGCGGTCGATCACGGCCGCCAGGTCCTCGCCGTTCCTGGCCAGGTGGTACAGGTCGCAGAGGAACCGCGCGTTGCCCAGGCCGGTCGCGGCGTTGACCTTGTCGACGACCTCGACCGCGGCGGCCGCGGACACCAGCGGGTAGTCCGGGGACTCGGGCTTGTTGAGCGCCTCGATCAGCAGGACCGCGCCGATCGCGTGGGCGGCCTCGGCGGCGATCACGAGGTTCTCCAGCGCGAGCGCGTCCTGTTCGGCCGGGTCCACGCCCTCGACCCGGTTGCCGTAGAGCGCGTTGAGCGCCTTGGTGCCGAGCGAGGCGGCGAGTGCGGCCGTGACCGGGACGTTGGCCCGGAAGCGGTCCTTCTCGGCCGGGACGGAGACGGTGCCGCGGGCGCCCCTGGTCAGGTCGTCGAGGAAGTTGAGGCCGGTGAGCTGCACTCCCGCGTCCGTGAAGGCCTTGCGGAGCGCGTCCAGCTCGGCCTCGGACGGGGCGTGGTCCTCGCCGAAGGGCCACCACAGCTCGGCGGCGGTGAAGCCGGCGGCGGCGGCCGCGGCCGGGCGCTCCAGGAGCGGAAGCTCGCTGAACAGGATCGACAGGTTGACCGTGTAGCCGTGCTCGGAAGCGGCAGTCACGTCAATCACCTCTCACTCTCTTCCGTCTATCCGCAACTTCCACGATCCGGAAGAGGGATTCTGCTTGGTGGAAGCATGTCCGCCGGGTCGAGCGGGTGTCAAGGCCGCCGCAACAATTTGTTGAAGTGGCCCGGTCCCGCCCGCCGCCCCGGCCGCGGACTGTTCGATCGACCAGCCGCCGACCGGCCCGTGACCACCCCCTGACCGCCCCCGCTCCCGCTCGCTACAGTGAGCAGGTGCGATTGATGGTGGAGTTCACGACAGAACCGTTCGAACTGGACACGTTCCCGGAGCACGCCGCGGCGGCCCGGAAGGTGGTCGACGAGGCCGGCCTGGCCGTCGCGGTCGGCCCGTTCGGCACCGGCGCGGAGGGGGAGGCCGACCAGGTCCTCGCCGCCGTGACCAAGCTGCTCCGGGAGACCCTGGACGCCGGCGCGACCCGGATCTCCGTCCAGGTCAGCGTGCTCGGCGAGGAGGGCGGTACGCCGTGACCGAGCAGCACCACGTGGAGCACCCGCTCGCCGCGGCGATAAAGCCGCTGCTGGACGCGGTCGGCGCGACGCCCGTCCCGCTGGACGAGGCGAAGGCCGAGGACGTCGTCCTGGAGTGGGAGGGCGCCCCGGCCCTGGCCGTCCGGCTGCCCCACCTCAGCAGTGCGCTGGACCGCCTGCTCACCGAGATGACCCGGCAGTTCGACGGCCGCCCGCTGGCCGAGCTGGACCGCTGGGAGAAGCAGCGCGTGGTCGCCCTGCTGGAGGAGCGGGGCGCCTTCACCGTCCGCCACGGGGTGGAGACGGTCGCCTCGGCGCTCGGCGTCAGCCGCTTCACCGTGTACAACTACCTCAACCGCCAGGACGGGACGAAGTCCGGCTGATTCCGGCCGGTCGCGTACGCCCGGGGGCGGACCCGCAGGCCGGGCCGAACGGGTGAAACCCCTCGGCTCGGCCAGTCTGGACCAGCCCCCGACGGGGCACACTTGGCTAATCGCACACGAAACGGCCAGGCAACACGCGCCGGTTCAAAACGTAACCACCAACCGTTCAACAAAGTGTTGACGGCCCGGGTGGGTCGATCTAGCTTGTGCGGGTGGCACCACTCTTCAGGAGGTCCACCCGTGACCAACCACCCCCACGCCCTTGAGGCCCTGGCGGCGGCCGACGCCGCCGAGCTGAAGGCGATTCTGCTGGAGGTCTGCTCCAGCCCCGGCTGGGCCACCGCCGTCGCGGCGGCCCGACCGTGGTCCGACCGTGACGCCCTGCTCGCCGCCAACGCGGCGGCCATGGACGCGCTCACCGTCTCCGACCTGCACGACGCCATGGCCGGCCACGCCCGGATCGGCAAGCCCAAGACGGGCGACGCCACCTCCGAGCGCGAGCAGGCCGGCATCCAGGGAGTGGACACCGCTCTCCTCGATGACCTGCACGAGGCCAACGCCGCCTACGAGGCCAAGTTCGGCCACGTGTTCCTGATCTGCGCGACCGGCCGCACCGCGGCCACCATGCTCGCCGCCCTGCGCGAGCGCTACCCCAACGACGCCGCCACCGAGGCGGAGATCGTCCGGGGCGAGCTGCGCAAGATCAACGACATTCGCATCAACCGCCTGCTCGACGAGTCCTGAACTCCCGCCCCGGGGGCAGACTCAGCGTCATATCTGCCATCAGTAAGGTCACTTAACCCATGACTGGCATCTCCACCCACGTGCTCGACACCAGCCTCGGCCGCCCGGCCGAGGGCGTCCCGGTCGAGCTCGCACTGCACACCGAGGGTGGCTGGACGGTGCTCGGCACCTCCGCCACGGACTCCGACGGCCGGGCCAAGGACCTGCCGGCCGTGGAGGCGGGCTCGGTCGTCCGGCTCCGGTTCGACACCGCCGCGTACTACGCGCGGAAGTCGGACGAGGCGCCGTTCTTCCCCGAGGTCTCGATCGTCTTCACGGTCGCGCCCGCGCAGCACCACTACCACGTGCCGCTGCTGCTCAACCCGTTCGGATACTCGGTCTACCGCGGAAGCTAGACCGCCTCATTGATTGGGAGCCATGTCATGGCCCACGTGCTCGGTCAGAACCAGTACGGCAAGGCGGAGAACCGCATCGTCCGCGTCTACCGTGACAGCACCCGTCACGAGATCAAGGACCTGAACGTCTCGGTCGCCCTCTCCGGCGACCTCGACGACGTCCACCTCACCGGCTCGAACGCCAACTGCCTGCCCACCGACACCACCAAGAACACCGTCTTCGCCTTCGCGAAGGAGTACGGGATCGAGTCGGCGGAGCAGTTCGGCATCACGCTGGCGAAGCACTTCGTGGACAACAACGAACCGATCCACCGCGCCCGGATCCGGATCGAGGAGTACAGCTGGGACCGGATCAAGACCCCGGACAACTCGGCGCGCTTCATCGGCTCCGAGGAGGTCGGCCACTCGTTCGTCCGCAACGGCGGCGAGACCCGCACCAGCGAGATCGTCTACGACGGCGAGACCGTCCAGGTCATCTCGGGCCTCAAGGACCTCGTGGTGATGAACTCCACCAACTCGGAGTTCTGGGGCTACATCAAGGACAGGTACACCACCCTCCAGGAGGCGTACGACCGCATCCTGGCCACCCAGGTGACGGCCCGTTGGAAGTACGGCTTCAACGGCCGCGACGCCGAGGCCCAGCCCAACTGGAACCGCTCCTACACCCACGTGCGGCGGCACCTGCTGGAGGCCTTCGCCGAGACCTACTCCTACTCGCTGCAGCAGACCCTGCACTCGATGGGCACCCGCGTGCTGAACAACCGCGCCGAGGTGGACGAGGTACGCCTGGAGCTGCCCAACAAGCACCACTTCCTGGTGGACCTGGAGCCGTTCGGCCTCAAGAACGACAACGAGGTCTACTACGCCGCCGACCGGATGTACGGCCTGATCGAGGGCACCGTGCACCGCGAGGGCGTCGTCCCGGTCATCCCGGTCGCCTGACCGCCCCACCCCCGTGAACCCCGACCGGCACCACCGCACCCTCCGGCCTTCCACGGCCGGCTGGTGCCGGGCGGACCGCTGCACCCGCAGTACCTGTTTCTCCACCCCCACCAACCGGAGATCGTGCCCGCCTCACGGCGGCCGGCCCGGGGTGCCGGAGAGGCCGGCCGAGGGATCCTTGCACCGCCGTCCCGTCCTCGGTCACCGCACAGCAGGCCGTTCTCCAGCGCCGCGGGCGCGCCGGGAGCCTCGGGCACAAGAGGGGCTCGACATGGCACCCAGCAACACCAGCACCAAAGACGGCGGTTCCACCCCTGACAGACCCCTTGGTCCGGACGGTGTGTCAACCAACCTCCCCGACACCCCGTCCGGGCCGGGGGTCCACCCCGTGGACGAGCTGCTGCCACCCGTGAGGCTCTTCTCCACCGGCCTCCAGCACGTCGCCGCGATGTACGCGGGAGTCGTCGCTCCCCCGCTCATCGTCGGCGCCGGCGTGGGACTCTCCCCCGCCGAGCTCGCCCTGCTCATCTCGGCCAGCCTGTTCACCGCCGGACTGGCCACCCTCCTGCAGACCCTCGGCATCTGGAAGATCGGCGCGCGGCTGCCGTTCGTGAACGGCGTCTCGTTCGCGGGCGTCGCCCCGATGATCGCGATAGCCAAGGAGCACGGACCGAAGGACGCCCTCCCGGTGATCTTCGGAGCGGTGATCGTCGCGGGGCTCCTGTGCTTCCTCGCGGCGCCGTACTTCTGCAAGCTGATCAGGTTCTTCCCGCCGGTCGTCCAGGGCACCGTGATCACCCTCATCGGGGTGTCCCTGCTGCCGGTGGCGGTGAACTGGGCCCGCGGCGGCTCGCCGGCCGCGCCCGGGTACGGCTCCACGCGGGCCATCGGCCTCGCCGCGACCACCCTCGTCGCGGTGGTGCTCTGCAACCGGCTGCTGCGCGGCTTCTGGCAGCAGCTCTCCCTGCTCATCGGTCTGGCGATCGGCACCCTGCTCGCCTTCCCGCTGGGTCTGGCCGACTTCGGCGCGGTCCAGGACGCGAAGGTCTTCGCGCTCCCCTCCCCGTTCCACTTCGGCGCACCGATGTTCGACGCCGCCGCGATCATCTCGCTGTGCATCGTCATGGTGGTCTCGATGACCGAGTCCACCGCCGACATGCTCGCGCTCGGCCGGATCGTCGACCGCGAGGCCGACGAGCGCACGCTCGCCGCGGGCCTGCGGGCCGACGGGCTGGCCACCGCGCTCAGCCCGGTCTTCAACGGCTTCGCCGCCAGCGCCTTCGCCCAGAACATCGGGCTGGTGGCGCTGACCAGGATCCGCAGCCGCTTCGTGGTCGCGGCCGGCGGAGGCATCCTGATCCTGCTCGGGCTCTTCCCGGTGCTCGGGTCGGTCGTCTCCCTGGTACCGCAGCCCGTTCTGGGCGGCGCCGGGATCGTGCTCTTCGGCACGGTCGCGGCGAGCGGCATCCGCACCCTCGCGGAGGCCGGCATGGAATCCAGCTCCAACACCATCCTGGTCTCCGTCTCGCTCGGTGTCGGGATCATCCCGATCGCCGCACCGACCTTCTACGACGCGTTCCCGGAGGCCGTCCGCACCCTGATGCACTCCGGCATCTCGGCCGGCTGCGTGATGGCCGTCCTGCTCAACCTGCTCTTCCACCACGTCGGAGTCGCCCGCCGGTCCCCCACCGACGGGAGCGCCGGCGCGACGGTGCCGACGGCGACACCGTCCTGACCGGTCGGGGGTGCGCACCGCTCACGGCGCGCCCCCGGCCCTCCCCCCATAGGAGACACACCATGGCAGTCCAGCCCCCGCCCGCCGACCAGCGGATCGTCATCGAGAACGTCGCGATCGCGACGGTCGACGCCAACGACACCGAGTACGCCCGCGGCCACGTGGTCCTCCTCGGCAACAGGATCGAGTCGGTCGGCGACGGCCCCGCCCCGCAGTGGCTGGACAACGTGGTACGCCGGATCAACGGCGAGGGCCACCTCGTCACCCCCGGCCTGGTCAACACCCACCACCACTTCTACCAGTGGATCACCCGCGGCCTGGCCCAGGACGACATCCTCTTCGACTGGCTGGTCGCCCTGTACCCGACCTGGGCCCGGATCGACGACCGGCTCGTCCACGCCGCCGCCCAGGGCTCGGCCGCCGCGCTGCTCAAGTCCGGTTGCACGACCGCCTCGGACCACCACTACGTCTTCCCCAAGGACGGCGGCGACATCCTCGGCGCCGAGATCGAGGCCGTCCAGGAGCTCGGCATGCGCTTCACCGCGCTGCGCGGCTCGATGGACCGCAGCAAGAAGGACGGCGGCCTGCCGCCGGACCACGCGGTCGAGAACACCGAGGACATCCTGATCGCCTCCGAGGCCGCCGTGGACAAGTACCACGACGCCTCCTTCGACTCGATGCTGCACATCGCCATCGCTCCCTGTTCGCCCTTCTCGGTCTCCACCGAGCTGATGCGCGAGGCCGCCCTGCTGGCCCGCCGCAAGGGCGTCCGGCTGCACACCCACGGCTCCGAGACCGCCGAGGAGGAGGCGTTCTGCAAGGAGCTGTTCGGCATGGGCCCGACCGACTACTTCGAGTCGGTGGGCTGGCTGGGCGAGGACGTCTGGATGGCGCACTGCGTCCACATGAACGACTCCGACATCGCCAAGTTCGCCGAGACCGGCACCGGCGTGGCGCACTGCCCCTCCTCCAACGCCCGCCTCGCGGCCGGCATCGCCCGCGTCCCGGACATGCTCAGGGCGGGCGTCCCGGTCGGCCTCGGCGTGGACGGCACCGCCTCCAACGAGTCCGGCGAGCTCGGCACCGAGCTGCGCAACGCGCTGCTGATCAACCGCCTGCACGGCTCCCCGACCGCGCTGACCGGCCGCCAGGCCCTGCGCCTGGGCACCATGGGCGGCGCCCGGGTGCTCGGCCGGCAGAACGAGATCGGCTCGATCGAGGTCGGCAAGCTCGCCGACCTCGCCCTGTGGAAGATCGACGGCATCATGCACTCCTCGATCGCCGACCCGATCGCCGCCCTCACGCTCGGCGCCCTGCCCCCGCTGGCCACGCTCTTCGTCAACGGCAACGCCGTGGTCGAGAAGGGCCAGCTGACCACCGTCAACGAGGACCGGATCGCCCAGGCCTGCGCCCGCGCCGCCCGGGAGCTCGCCGCCCGGCCGGTCTGACGGCCGGATCCCGAACCACAGCCCAGATACCTGACAACACCCCAGATCCGTTACAACACGCCAGATCCCCTACAACACCCCAGACTCCGGGCCGCCCAGGGACGGTGCGTGACCCGGACTCCGTGAGCCGCCTCCAACCGGGCGGCGAGCGGACCGCAGCCCCGGACCCACGGCGAGGGTCCGGGGCTGCGGCGTACCCGCACCCGACCGGGCCGCCCGCTCCCACCCCCGTGGGGCGCGGGCCGGCCCGGCCGGCCGTCACCCGGCGCGCGCCGCCCCGCGGACGGCCACCGGCAGGGCCTGCCCGGCCAGGGCGAACAACCCCGCCAGGACCACCCAGCCCACCGCGCCGTGGTCGACCGCCGTCAGCGTGATCACCAGCGGCCCGATCACGTGCGCCGCCGCCTGCCCGCTCATGAACACCCCCTGGTACTCGCCGTGCGCCTGCGGATCGGCCAGGTCCAGGCTGAGCGTCCAGCCGCCGGCCGAGGTCAGCAGCTCCCCGAGGGTGTGCACCAGCGCCCCGGCGAGCAGCACCCCGGCGGCCGCCGCCGCCGGGCCGTACTGCGCCGCCGCGTAGACCAGACAGGCGGCCGCCAGCAGCAGCGCGCCCCGGGCACACGCCCGCGCGGCCGTGGCGAGATCGGTGACCCCCCGGCTCGCCCGGACCTGGAACAGCACCACCAGCAGGCAGTTGACCACGTTCACCGCGGCGAGCACCGCCGGCGGCGCGTCCGTGCCGAGCACGATCCACAGCGGCAGGCCCACCCCGAGCACCGCGAGCTGCAGCTCCAGCACCGCGTGCAGGGCGGTGACCAGCAGGTACCGGCGGTCCCGCAGCGCCGAACGCCGCTTCACCGGCACACCGGCGTCGGCCGCCGGGCCGGCGTCCCCGTCCGGGACGGGCAGCCCGACCAGCAGCGCCGACGCCCCCAGGAAGCTCAGCGCGTCCAGCACCAGCACGGCCACGTACCCGGTGTAGGAGTCGCTCTGCAGGACGAGCGCCGCTCCGCCGGAGCCGACGACCAGGCCGGCGTTCATCACCGAGCGCAGCAGCGCCCGGGCACGGATCTGGTTCTCTGCTGGCACCGCCCGGGCGATCAGGGCGCTGCGCACCGCCGACGAGCCGCGCGACAGCACCGTCGCCGCGCAGGTCAGCACCACGAACGCGGCGAAGGAGTGCACGAAGGCGTAGCCGAGCACGGCCGCGGCCTCCAGCGGCCCGACCACCAGCAGCAGCCGCCTGCTGCCGACGCGGTCCGCCAGCCGCCCCATCGGCACCCCGGCGAGCACGCCGCAGACGCCGGCGATCGTGAGGCCGAGCGCGACCCGACCGGGTGTCAGGCCGATCGAGCGGGTGAAGAAGAGCACGCTCACCGTGATGAAGAGGCCGTTCCCGACCGTGTTCACCAGGCTCATCAGCACGAGTCGGCGCAGCAGTGGATCGTCGGGCAGAAAGCGGCCGACGACGGTCGGGCGCGCCATGGTGGAGGTCATGGCAGAAGCACAGCGGGGTTCCCGAACGGGCGGAATTCTTTTACCGTTACGGTCAATGTTCGAGTTCCGTTTCGGCGTCGACGACCTCGCCGCGACCTGGTTCGCCTACTCCCCGCTGCAGGAGGCGGTGCTGAGCCTGCGCACCCGTTCGGCGGCCGCCCGCTACCCGGAGCAGCAGCCGTGGCTCGCCCGCTGGCAGTCCCGGTACGAGACGCTGGACACCGCGCTGCTGGAGTCGCTGATCGCGCCGGTCGGCTTCGTACCGGACTTCCTCACCCCCCGTCCGAGCGGCCCCCGTCCGGACTTCGCCGCCGAACTCGCGCGCTTGGCGGATACCCCGCCGGAGGTGGTGCGGGCGGACGTGCTCGCCGCGTACCGGGGCGACGGCAGCCCGCTGCCGCCGGTGCTCGCCGGGCTCGTGGACGACCCGGCCGCGCTGACCGCGCGGGTGGCCGAGGCGCTGGAGGCGTACTGGACGCGCTGCCTCGCGCCGGACTGGTGGCCGCGGGCGCGGTCGGTGCTGGAGGCGGACATCGCCTACCGGGGCCGGATGCTCTCGGAGCGCGGCGCGGAGGGGCTCTTCGCGGACCTCGACAACCGGCTCTGCTGGCAGGCCGGGGTGCTGCGGCTCACCGACCCGCATCCGGCGGTACGGGCCCTGGCCGCCTCGGTGGACGTCGCCGGGCGGGGGCTGGTGCTGATCCCGACGCTGTTCGGGCTGGGCGCGCAGACCGACATCACCCAGGTGGGGCCGCCGCTGATCGCCTACCCCGCGCGCGGCAAGGCCACCATGAGCGAGGGTCTGACGGCCGCTCACCGGGCGGTGCCGCACGGGCCGCTGGCCGGGCTGATCGGCGCGCCCCGGGCCAGGCTGCTCGTCCTGCTCGCGACTCCCGCCAGCACCACCGAGCTCGCCCACCGGCTGGGCGTCACCCCGGGCGCGGTCAGCCGCCATCTGGGGGCGCTCGCCGCCGCGGGCCTGCTCGACCGGGCCCGGCACGGCCGCAGCGTGCTCTACCGCCGCAGCCGGCTCGGCGACGAGCTGGCTGCGGGCCGGTCCTGAGCCGCCGTCGGCGCGGGCAGCCGGCTCAGGCCGTCCGGCCGAGGGTGGCGAGGTAGGCGCGCCAGCCGCCGTGGTGGGTGATCTCGCGGTGGACGCCGCGCTCGGCCTCGCCGCGGGCGAGCAGCATCGAGAGGCAGGCGGAGCCGTCGTCGAGCTCGATCACGCCGAGTTCCAGCTCGCGCGGCTCGCCGGGGAGGATGACGTCCCGCAGGTGCTCCAGGGTGATGTCGTAGAGCTCGCCCTCGACCGCGGTGCCGACGGCGGGGTCGGGGTGCAGCCCGGGGCAGACGTCGTCGATGGAGAAGAACCGGTAGCCGGGCGCGGTGCGGGCCGGACCGATCAGGGCGTCGGCGACGGAGGCGTGGAACGGACCGCCGACCATGGCCTGGCCGTTGAAGAAGATGCGGGGCACTGCGGGCTCCTCGGATGACAGGCCGTTCCGTACGGCGACGAGAGGACAGGTGGGTTCGTCGCCGTACGGAACGGAGTAAAGGGGCGGCCGGACTGCTACAGCCTGGCAGGCGGCAGCGGCCGCGCCGGTGGATAGGTTGGGATCAGCCCAGCAGGGGAAGCGCGGGGAGGGTCAGGAAGTCCGCGAACTCCTCGGCGAGGGCGACCTGTTCGAAGAGCCCGGCGGCCTCGCGCCAGCGCCCACCGGCGTAGGCCTCGTCGCCCAGCTCGGCCCGGAGCCCGGCCAGCTCCTCGGCCACCAGCCTGCGCACCAGCTCGGCGGTGGCCTTCTCGCCGGTGTCGGCCAGCACCACGCCGTTGTTGACCCACTGCCAGATCTGCGAGCGGGAGATCTCGGCGGTGGCGGCGTCCTCCATCATGTTGAAGATGCCGACGGCGCCGAGGCCGCGCAGCCAGGCCTCGATGTAGCGGATCCCGACCTGGACGGCGTTGTGCAGGCCGGCCCGGGTGCAGCTGCCGCCGGAGCCGGCGATGTCGAGCAGCTGGGCGGCGGTGACGGGCTCGGCCGGGCCCGGGTTGTCCTTCTGGTTCGGGCGCTCGCCGAGCACGGCGTCGAAGCAGGCGCGGGCGACCGGGACGAGGTCGGGGTGGGCGACCCAGGAGCCGTCGAAGCCGTTGCCGGCCTCGCGCTCCTTGTCGGCCTTGACCTTCTCCAGGGCGGCGGCGTTGACCTCGGGGTCGCGTCGGCTGGGGATGAACGCGGCCATGCCGCCGATGGCGTGGGCACCGCGCCGGTGGCAGGTCTGCACCAGCAGGCGGGTGTAGGCGGCCATGAACGGGGAGGCCATGGTGACGGAGTTGCGGTCCGGCAGGATGTAGTGCTCGCCGGCGTCGCGGAAGTTCTTGACGATCGAGAACAGGTAGTCCCAGCGGCCGGCGTTGAGCCCGGCGGCGTGCTCGCGCAGCTCGTAGAGGATCTCGTCCATCTCGAACGCGGCGGTGATGGTCTCGATCAGCACGGTGGCGCGGATGGTGCCGTGCGGGATGCCGAGGGCGGCCTGGGCGTGGGTGAAGACGTCGTTCCAGAGCCGGGCCTCGAGGTGGCTCTCGGTCTTCGGCAGGTAGAAGTACGGGCCGGAGTTCGGGTCCTCGGCGCCGCGGGCCAGCAGCCGGGCGGCGTTGTGGAAGAAGTAGAGGCCGAAGTCGAGGAAGGCGCCGGCCACCGGGGTGCCGTCGACCAGCAGGTGGTTCTCGTCCAGGTGCCAGCCGCGCGGGCGGACCACGACGGTGGCGAGTTCGGCGGCGGGCCGCAGGGTGTAGGCCTTGCCGGCCGGGGAGGTGAAGTCGATCCGGCCCTCGAAGGCGTCGATCAGGTTGACCTGGCCGCTGACGACGTTCTCCCAGGTGGGGGAGGTGGCGTCCTCGAAGTCCGCGAGCCAGACCCGCGCCCCGGAGTTGAGGGCGTTGATCACCATCTTGCGGTCGGTGGGGCCGGTGATCTCGACCCGGCGGTCCCGGAGCGCGCGGGGGGCCTCGGCGACCTTCCAGTCGCCGGCCCGCACGGCGGCCGTCTCGGGGAGGAAGTCCAGCGTCCCGGCCCTGGCGGTCTCGGCTCGGCGGGTCTTTCGTCGGACCAGGAGTTCCTGCCGTCGGCCTTCGAAGGCGCGGTGGAGGCCGACCACGAAGGCGACCGCCTCCGGAGTGAGCACCTCCTCCGCCCGCGGGACGCGCGGACCGGCGACAGTGACGACCGGAGCGGCGGGAGAGGCGCCGGCGGGTCCCTGATCTGTAGCCATGGGCAGGACACTCCTAAGACGGTTGAGCCTGGCGAAGGGAGCTCCGGTGGGAACTTCCTTGATCTGAACCGATCGGAACCCACCTGTCGGCGGGTCCGATTCTGTAAGGTGGAGACTAGTTTCCGCGATACAGAATTTCAACGGTTTGTTGAGATGATCGCTGGGACTCTACTCCTCCCCCGACAGCGAAGGGAACGCCGGTGGTCGCCACCCCCGACACAGCATCGACGACCAGCACGGACCGCGCGAGCGGCGGCGTGCAGTCCGTCGAGCGCGCCTTCCAGCTGCTGGAGGCACTGGCCGACGCCGGCGGCGTGGCGACGCTCAGCGAACTGTCCACCTCGTCCGGTCTGCCGATGCCGACCATCCACCGCCTGGTTCGTACCCTCGTGCAGCAGGGCTATGTCCGCCAGGACACCGCGCGCCGCTACACCCTCGGGCCGCGGCTGATCCGCCTGGGCGAGACGGCCGGCCGGCTGCTCGGCAGCTGGGCCCGCCCGTACCTGGCCGAACTCATGGAGGCCACCGGCGAGACGGCCAACCTGGCCGTGCTGGAGGGCGGCGAGGTGGTGTACGTCGGGCAGGTGCAGTCGCGGCGCTCGATGCGGATGTTCACCGAGGTCGGCCGCCGGGTGCAGCCGCACTGCACCGGCGTCGGCAAGGCGCTGCTGGCGCAGCTGCCCGAGGAGGAGGCGCGCGCCGTGCTCGGCCCCAACCCGCTGCCCGCGCACACCTCGTACACGGTGACCGACCCGCAGCAGCTGCTGGACCAGTTGGCGCAGGCGCGCGAGCGCGGCTACGTGGTGGACGACCAGGAGCAGGAGATCGGGGTGCGCTGCATCGCGCTCGCGGTACCGGGTGCGCCGACCCCGACGGCGCTCTCGGTCTCCGGTCCGGAGGCGCGGATCCGGGCCCTGGAGGAGCAGGCGGGCGCGGCCTCGCTCGTCCCCGTCATGCAGGAGATCGCGACCCGGCTGGGGCGGGTCCTGGCACCCTGACGGGTCGTCATCGCACTGTTCTCGCACGCAGGGTCGAACCGGCCGACTTCCGGTGGGCCCGTTCGGCCGTTCGAGCGGCCCGAGGGCGGGTTGCCCCGGCCGCGGCGGACCGGTCGGTCACGCTGGGGGCGGACGCGCCCCGCGACGGTGCGGGGCGCCGCAACGCAGAGGGCAGGGTGAGCGGCAATGTCGCGTAGTACGTCCGTACGGGGTTTCCTCGGCAGGTCACTGATGGCGGGGGGCGCCCTGGTGGCGATGGTCGGCGGGACCGCCCTGGCGTGTCCGGCCGACGACCCCGCGCCGAACCCCGCGCCGACCGCCGAGGTCTCGGCGCCGGCCGCGGCCGCCGTCCCGTCCGACTCCGACCTGGCGGTGGTCCGGATCGACCCGGACCCCGCCTCCCCGGGCGGCACCACCACGGTGCACGCCTTCGTCGCCAACCTCGGCCCGGACCGCACCGCCTCGCCGTTCACCGTGGTGGTCACCCTGCCGGAGGGGGTGACGGCCGAGGGGCCGTTCTTCCCGGAGAACTGCTACGAGTTCCAGAACGGCCACCGGGTGCGCTGCACCTTCCCGGCCGGGCTGCCGGACTACCAGAGCGCCACGGCGCTGATCCCGGTCCGGCTCGCCACCACCGTCCCCCTCGGCGAGCTGACGGGCGGCTACGTCGCGGTGCGCGGCGACGACGACCGGAACGAGAAGAACAACCGGCAGCCGTTCAGCATCCAGGTCGTGGAGACCGCCCGGAGCTGAAGCCGGAACGGCCCGGGCCGTACCGTGCTGCGCCGTGTGGGCGCGGGACGGTACGGCCCGGGTCGTTCTGCCGGGCCGGCTCGGGTTCTGCCGGGGCGGCCTAGCGGTAGACCCGGACGTAGTCGGCGGCGAAGGTGATCGGGGCCGTGCCCGTCGGCGCGGGGTGGTACTGCCCGGCGCTCAGGGACAGGTTGAGGATCAGGTACGCCGACCAGTTGGCACCGACGCCCTTGCCGTCCGCGAAGACCTTCACCCCGTTGATGTACCAGTCGACCGAGTTGGCGCCGTACTGGGTGCCGACGGTGACCCACTGGTCGTGGGCGATCGCCTTCGCGTCGGTGACGTACTTGTGGTCCGCGTTGACGTGGTTGGTCAGCTCCAGCAGGTTCGCGTTGTCCGAGTGGTACTCGAAGGTGTCGATCTCGCCGTGGTTGCCGCTGGTGCTGTTCCACGTCCACAGCGCCGGCCAGGCGCCGGTGCCGGCCGGGAGCTTCACCCGGGTCTCGACGTAGTCGCCGGTCTTCACCTTGAAGCCCTCGCTGGAGTACTCGGTGGTGAGCAGGCCGGTGTCCCAGGCCTGCTTGCCGTTCTCCAGCGTGTGGCTGCCCGGCTTGGCGGTGAACGTGGCGGCGCCGCCGGAGACGGTGACGTTGTTCTTGTTCAGCCAGTCGAGCTTGTTGTCGTTGGGGTTGTGGTCGCCGTAGTGGTACGAGCTGCTCTTGTCGGCGGTCCAGCGCGAGCCCAGGGCGAGGCTGTTGAACTCGTCGGACCAGGTCAGCTTCTTGCCGGCGACCGGCGCGGCGGGGGCGGTCGTACCGGTCGGCGTCGGCGCGGGGGTGGGGGTCGGCGCGGGGGTCGGCGTGGGCGCGGGGGTCGGCGTGGCGGTGGCGTTGGAGACCACCAGCTGCTGGGAGGCCAGGTTGTGCCAGGCCCCCGCCGAGTCCTGCCAGAAGCCGAACTGGGTGTAGGTGCCGGCCGGCAGGGTGCGCGAGCCGGTGGTGATCGACAGGCCGCCGGGGCAGATCCTCGCGTTGGCGACGTTCCCGGGGAAGTCGAGGTTGTGGCCGGCCGCGTCGCGCACGCCGACGCCGAGCGTCTTGGCGGTGAAGCAGGTCGAGGAGTGCACCGTGAGGGAGGCGGTGGAGGCCTTCCCCGCGACCATGGCGGCCGGGGTGAGCCGGTCCTGGGTGACGGTCGGGGCGGCGGCCGCCTGGGCGGTGGTGACCGCCGGGACGCCGAGCAGGCCGGCGCCGGTCACGGCGAGCGCGCCGGTGACGGCGAAGGCGGTGTTGCGGCCCCGGTGGGAGGGGCGGGCATGGCGCGGTGCGGTGCGCCGGGCAGGCTTCTGCATGGGGTGTCCTCTGCCACGCCTGCGAGGTGAGCTGTCGGGTTCGGGCTGAGGTTGCCCGGCCGCCTGTGGAGCGGCTTCACCCCTAGCCGCGGCCCGTGCGCGGGAGCGCACGGGTCGGGCACTGACCTTGGGTCCCCCGCTCCCGTCCGCTGTGGTGCTCGGTTACGCGCCGTCGGGTGGACAGGACTCGGCGTCCCGACGGCGGGGTCCGCGAGGGCGGACGACTCGTGCAGGCTAGGCAGGCCGTCCGGAGCGCGCCAAGGAATCGGCGGCGGTTGTCGCGCAGCTCACACCGGCCCGGGCGGGCCGCCGGTCCACCGGCCGGACGCTCGGACATGTGTACGTTCCGTGGCGCTTATGATGTCGCATTGAAGGTCGTGTACCCACGGGTGCCGGCCGGGATCGCGTCCTTACGGGGGGGGTGCGAGACACAGGACCCGATCGAAGAGAGCGCTCTTTCGCGATGGCCTTTCCGTCTGCCGTACTGGACCGACCGTCGGATGCCCCACCGTTCACCGGAGAGCTCCGCCCCCAGGAGGGCGGGACGCCACGGCGCCGCCTTCCGCTGCTCGCCGCACTCCTCGCGGCGTCCTGGCTGCTGCCGCTCGCCCTGCACCCGGCCGGACTGGACGTGCTGCTGCTGCCGGTCCTGGTGCTGGCCGTGGCCTCACTCGTCCGGGTCGGCGGCGGCCTGGTCGACCGGCTCTTCGCGGCCGCCCTGATCACCGCCGCCGGCGTGATGACCTTCGGGCTGGTCTTCTCGGTCTGGCCGTGGGGCATCCACCCCGTGCCGACCGCCGGGGTGCTGCTCAGCACCGTCTGCCTGGCCGGCTGGCTGGCCGGCCGGCGTCCGCGCCTGCCGCTGCGCCTGCGCGGGACGGACCTGCTGGTCGCGGGCACCGCGGCCGTCGTCTGGTACCACCTGCACCGGGCGGTGGCCGGCAAGTCGCTCACCGAACGGGTGGCGTACATCGCCACCGCCGAGGACCGGCTCGGGCACTTCTCCTACTTCGAGGGCATCCGGCACGTCGGCGGCTACGCCTTCCTGCACCAGGAGCAGGCCCGGACGTACATGATGACCCCGGCCGAGGCGGTGTACCCGCAGGGGTCGCACTTCCTGCTGGCCTGGGTCGACGCCCTGGTCCGCTCCTCCACCGCGCCCGGGGCCGCCCTCGACGCGATGAACCGCTACTTCCTCTACGTGCTGGCCGCCTACGCGCTGCTCTGCGCCGCCCTGGTCTGGGCGGCCCGGTGGATCGGCGGCCCGCGGCTGCGCGGCTGGCAGGCCACCGCCGTCTGCGCGACCGCGGCCTCGCTGATGCTCGCCGGCAACTACTCCGACCTGGTCGGACACGGCTTCGACTCCACGATCATCGGCCTGCTCCTCCTCGCCGTGGCGCTCCCGCTCGCGGTGCGGCCGGCCATGGGCCGCGCCGAGCACCTGTTGATCGCCGTGGCCGGCCTGATCACCGTCACCTACGTCTACAACCTGTACGGGGTCTTCGCGGGCCTCGCCGTGGCGGCCGGGGTGCTGGTCAACCGGCGCCGCTTCGCCGGCCGGTGGCGCTCGACGGCCCTCGTCCTGCTCGCGGGGCTGGGGGTGGCGGCGCTGCCCAGCGCGGTGTCCGTGCTGTCCGACCTCGACGTCGCGAGCACCTCGAACCTGGCCGGACCGATGGTCGGCGCCGACCGCGCCCTCCTGCTCGGCGGCGGGCTGCTCGCCCTGCTCGGCGCGCTCGGCCGGACCACCCGGCGCACCGCCGCCGGCCAGGCGCTACTGGTGCTGGTCGTCGGGGCGGGCCTGGTAGTCGGCGGCTTCGGGTGGTGGCAGCTGCACACCATCGGGCACTACTCGTACTACTTCGAGAAGATCGCCGCCGCCGGCGTGGTGATCGGCCTGATGTCGATCGGCGCGGTCGGGCTGCTGCTGCGCCCCTCCCCAGCCCCGGCGCGCGGCACCTCCCGCCCGGCGCTGCTGCGCCGCGGCGGCGAGGCCGGCCTGTCGGTGCTCGCGGTGGCGACCGCGCTCAGCCTGTTCGCCGGCGTCCAGTGGGGCGTCCTGACCGCCTGGAGCAAGCCCGCGGCCTGGTACGCCAACCCGCTGGTGGTCTGGAGCCACGGCAAGGGGCGCAGCGATCTCGCGCCGTTCGCCACGACGCTGGTGGAGCGCGACCTCGCCCGGGCGAACGGCGGTCCGCTGATCGCGCTCTACTCGGACGACTCCTACCAGAACCTGCGCTCCACCTTCGTCGCCGAGCTCCTGCTGCGCCGGGGCGGCGAGATGCGGGCGCTGTACGACGTCTACACCGTCAAGGTCTCCTGGCAGCCGACGGCGGAGCAGTACCAGAGGATGCTGCAGGACCTGAGGAACACCATCGCGAGGCTCCCCGCCGCGCCGACCGTGCTGGTGGCCAACAAGTTCATTGCGGACCGGCTGCAGGCCGACCTGACCGCGGCGAGGGTGGCGGCCACCGTCCTGCACGGGCCGGTGCTCGGGCAGTGAGCGGCGGGGTGGTGGGCGTGCGGCGGTGGGCGGGTGGCGGGGTCGTGTGGCGGTCCGCCGCGTCGTGGGGCGCCGTGAAGTCCACCGGGAAGTCCGCCGGGAACGTCACCCGGTCGGATAGGTTGGAGGCCGACCTGCATGCACCGCACGAGACAACGAGGACCAGCCCAGCCATGACCGCGTCCCTGCCCGCCTTCGCCGGCCGCACCTACCTCTTCCAGGTCGACAACGGCGCGGCGTTCCGCAACGCCTACTCGGCCGACGGCAAGCGGCTGCGCTGGGAGGGCCTCGGCGAGTCGGCCGGCCAGTGGGAGGACGTCGCGCTGCACGTGGCCGAGGTCGGCCCCCAGGTGTACTTCGTCAGCTGGACCGAGCAGAGCGGTATCACCGTCAGCCACGTCATGGACCTCGGCAAGCTGACGGTGCGCGCCTTCTGGACGTACGAGGGCGAGGGCGGCCGGGTCGGCGAGCTGCACACCGGGACGCTGGAGCCGGTCGCCTGACCTGCCGGGCCTCGACGGACCACCGCCGGCCCTGGCGCTTGCCCGGGCCGGCGGTGTCGTTCCCGGGCGGTGTCGGTCCCGGGCGGTGGCCGTCTTCGGGCGGGTGTCCGGTGCCGGTGTTCGGTGCGGGTGTCCGGTGCCGGCGTTCGGTGCGGGCGTCCGGTGCCGGCGTTCGGTGCGGGCGTTCGGTGGGGTCTGCGCGGGGTCGGGTGGCTCAGACGGTGTCGGCCGGCACCTTGAGGTGCTGGGACAGCCACTCGAGCGAGGACGGCAGCAGCTTGCTCCAGGTCTCGAAGTTGTGGCCGCCGGTCTGCAGCATGCTGTACGAGACCTTCATCGGGCTGTGCGCGGCCGCGATGAACGCCTCCGTCTCGCGGCGGTACTCGCCGTCGCCCTCCCTGGTGCCGGCCAGCAGCACGGACACCTTGGGGTGCGGCAGGTTCTTCAGACGCCACATCAGGTCGGCCTCGTCACGGCGCTGGTGACTGCCCTTGAAGAGGTCGCCGGTGGTCGGGTCGTCGGCGGCCTGGTAGTAGCCGGAGAGCGAGACGGCGGTCGGGAAGACCTCCGGGTGGCGCATGGCCAGCTTGAGGGCGCAGTAGCCGCCGGTCGAGTTGCCCATGAAGCCCCAGGCCTGCGGGTCGCCGGAGACCCGGAAGGACGCCTGGATGGCGGACGGGACGTCCTTGACGAAGTACGCCTCGGACTGGGCGCCGCCCGGGATGTCCTCGCACTCGGTGTCCTGCGGCAGCGCGGGCGACGGCCGCACCAGCACCATCACGGTCGGCTGCATCCGCCCCTCCTGCAGCAGCTTGAGCGCCGCGCCGGGGTAGTTGAGCCGGGTCACCAGGTTCTTGGCGATCCCCGGGAAGCCGGTGCTGACGACGACCGCCGGGAACTGCTTCTGCGCGTACTCCGGCTGGAAGTACTGCGGCGGCAGGTAGACGTACCCCTCGGTGGAGAGGCGGGTGGTGGCGCCGTCGATCCGGATCTCGCGGATCTCACCGGACTGCTTGGGGTCCCGGCCGAGCGCCCCGCCGCCCTGGACGGCCGCGTGGCCGATGGTCTCCACCTGGAGGCGGCCGGAGGCGTCCACCTTGTTCTGGATGGTGACCGGGCCGTTGTCGCCGGTGCCGAGCAGGTCGTCCCAGCTGCTGTAGAAGGCGAAGTAGTTGTTCGCCACCAGGCCGAGCGCCGCGAGCACGGTGAGCTGGGTGGCGAGCAGGGCGCCGATCCGGCCGAGCACCGCCTGCCAGTTGCGCTTCGCCAGCCTCGGCCACAGCCAGACCGTGCTGGCCATCACCGCAACGGCGATCAGTACGGTCAGCGCCAGCACCTTGTGGCTCGTCAGACCCATGTCCTACTTGCTCCCACGCCTCGAACTGCCCGCCCCCGCAGCTAGGACACCCAGGACGGCCGCCCCGGTTCCCCCGTTCGAAGGACGGGGGCCTGCGCCGAGGCACGATCAACAACCAACCAACCCTAGCGCTCCGAAGTGGCCGTCCGGACCCGCCGACCAGCGGGGATCGAAGTACGGGGGTCGGGGGTGACGTGGGGAGCGTCACAGGGGTCGGGCAGGGATCGCGCTCTCGGCGCCTGACGCTCCGTCCGCGGCGAGCGAGCCGCGGACGGAGCGTCAGGCACCGGCGCGGCGGGCATCAGGCCCTTCCCGGTCGGCGCGCGGGCGGCGGGCCTCAGGCGATCAGGGCCCAGAGGCGGAGGCCGGCGGTGAGTTCGCGCATGCAGCGGGCGCCGAGTTCCTGCGGGGAGCCCGGGCCGGCGGCGGGGGCGTCCGAGAACGCCCACTCCTCCAGGGCCACCCGGATGGCGACGGTCGCGGCGGCGGCCGCCAACCGGATCTCCAGCTGGTCGGTCCCCCGGGGGCAGCGGGCGGTGAGCACCGCGCGCAGCCGCTCCTCCGAGTCGCCGTGCACCCGCTGCCAGACCGCGTCCAGCCTGGCGTCCCGCAGCAGGTCACGGGTCCAGTGCATGGCCTCGATCGCCTGGTCGTCGACCGGCGTGAGGGACTCCACCGCGGAGCGCTCCAGGGCCTCGCGCACCGGCAGATCGGCCGAGCTCTCGGCGAACAGCAGCACCCAACGGCGCCCGCCGGCCGCCAGCAGCGGGGCGACGGCCTCCTCCTTGACCCGGAAATAGCGGTAGAAGGTGCGCAGCGAGATGCCGGAGGTGACGGCGATCTCCTCGGCGGTGGTCGCCTCGACCCCGCGCTCGGCGAAGAGCGCGGCTGCGGTGCGGGCGATCTCCAGCCGGGTGTCGTCACGGCGGCGCTGATTCAGGGTGGGGCGTCCGGTCACGGAGATCAGCCTACGCGGCTGCGCGCCGTGATGGCGCAACGTGCCATCTGGGCACGTCATGCCAGAAAAGGCACGTTCCGGCGGAGTGGCACGGCATGCCGTTCTGGCGCGCGACGCCCAGGTCGCAGAACGCCCTGATGACACGACATGCCAATTCGGCACGCTGCGCCGATATGGCACATCATGACTTATTGGCACGTTGTGCCACTTGGGCGTACCGTGTCAGTCGAGGTCGAGAGGCCACGAACGAAACGGAGTACCACCATGGAGCGCTTCAGCGGACGGAACGTCCTGATCACCGGCGGCGGCTCGGGCATCGGCCAGGCCACCGTGCACCGGATCCTCGCCGAGGGCGGCCGGGTCGTCGCGGTGGACGTCAACGAGGACGGCCTCAAGAAGACCCTGGACCGCGCGCACGCCGACGGCACCGCCGACCGGCTCGCCGTCACGGTACTGGACGTCTCCGACGAGGCCGCCGTCCGCACGGCCGTGGCCGAGGCGGTGGCCGGGCTCGGCGGCCTGGACGTCCTGGTGAACGCGGCCGGCATCCTGCGCTCCTCGCACACCCACGAGACCAGCCTGGAGTTCTGGAACAAGCTGCTCGCGGTCAACCTGACCGGCACCTTCCTGATGACCCGGGAGGCGCTGCCCGCCCTGCTCGCCGGCGGCCGAGGCGTGGTGGTCAACTTCAGCTCCACCTCCGCGACCTTCGCCCACCCCTACATGGCCGCGTACGCCGCGACCAAGGGCGGCATCCAGTCCTTCACCCACGCGATCGCGGCCGAGTACGCCAAGCAGGGCCTGCGCGCGGCCTGCGTCGCGCCGGGCAGCATCGACAGCGGCATGACCAACAACCCGGGCCTGCCCGCGGACGCCGACTTCAGCCTGCTCGGCAAGCTCTCCCCCGCCCTCGGCCAGGGCTTCGCCGGCCCCGAGACGGTGGCCGGCGTGATCGCCATGCTCGCCTCGGACGACGGCGCCTTCATCACCGGCACCGAGATCCGGATCGACGGCGGCACCCACATGTGACCACCCGCGTCCGACCGCGACCACCCGCGGCAGCGCGAAGGGCCCGTGCCGGGTGGCACCGGCCCTTTCGCCACGGTGCCGAGCACCCCGGGTCGGCCGGTCGACGGCGCGTCAGCCGAACGCGCCGTGCCGGGCGGCCGCGAGGGCTGCGGCGACGGCCCGGTCGGCGGCCGCGTCGTCGACCGGCTCGGCGGTGATCAGCACCCGGAAGTAGAGCGGTGCGGCCAGGGCCTTGACGACCTCGGCCGGATCGACCCCGGCGGGCAGCTCGCCGCGCCCGACGGCCCGTACGACGACCGGTTCGGCGCGGCGCAGCCGGTCCTCGAAGATCCGTGCCCGGGCCTCGGCGACCCCCGGCGCCTGGACGGCCTCCGACAGCATCACGGCGAGCACCGCCGCGCCGGACGGCCCGCCCAGCCAGGCGGCCAGGCCGCGGGCGAGGGCACACAGGTCGCCCTCGATCGTGCCGGTGTCGGGGATCGGGATGTCCGCCGCGAGCTGCCCGGTCAGGGCGTCGACGATCAGCGCGTCCCGGTCCTTCCAGCGCCGGTAGACCGTGGTCTTGTGGACGCCCGCCCGCCGGGCGACCCCGTCGACGGTGAGCGCGGCGTAGCGCATCTCGGCGAGCTCGGCGAGCGTCGCCTCCAGGACCGCCGCCCGCACCTTCTCCCCCCGCCCGACCACCGGCCGCCGCGCCACCGCGGAGCCACCGGACGCGGCGCCGGACGGGTGGGGCTCGGGCACCTGCGGCTCGGCGACGCGGGGCTCGGCGGCGCGGGGCTCGGAGGTGCGGGGATCGGAGGCGTGAGGCCCGGACACGTGAGGCCCGGGCGCGCGGGAATCGGACGGCATTGCAACTCCTGGTTGCGTTACGACAAGGGGCGTGACACCCTCACCGTATCGCGTATCGCAACGGGGAGTTGCGATACCGCCCATGGCCTTGCCATCTGGAGGGGAACCCGCATGCCCAGGCCCTACCGCCACACCACGCCCGTCCCGCAGAAGTCCGCCACCGGCCAGGTGGCCGCCGTCTACACGCAGATGAAGGCGGACTTCCTGCTCGCCGACGGCCCGCTGATGAGCCTCTCCCCCGCCCCCGAGGTGTTGGCCGCCACCTGGGCGCTGCTGCGCGAGGCCGAGATCGTGGGCACCGCGGCACGCGCGGACAAGGAGGCCGTGGCGAGCACCGTCTCGCTGGCCAACCGCTGCCCGTTCTGTACCGAGGCGCACGCCCTGCTCGCGCACGGCGCCGGCGCCCACGAGCTGGCCGAAGCCGCCCGGGCCGGCCGGGCGCCCGCCGATCGGCGCCGCGCCGCCCTGCTCGACTGGGCGGCCGCCACCCGCTCCCCCGGCACCCCGTTCCCGAGCACCCCGCCGTTCCCGCCCGCGCAGACCCCCGAGTTCGTCGGAACGGCACTGGTCACCCACTTCATCAACCGGATGGTGACCTCGCTGCTCGACGAGGAGGCGTTGCTGCCGAGCGCAGTGCGCCGCTCGCAGTACGTCCGGCGGGCCGCGGCCCTGACCATCGGGTCCGCTGCTCGGCGCAACCCGGCGCCCGGAGCCGGCCTCGCCGTTCTCGCCGGGCCCCCGCCGGTCGGCCCGCCGCCCGCCTGGGCCGGGGAGGGCCCGATCGGCACCGCCTACCTGGCCCTGCGCGCCGCCGCCACGGCCGGCGGCGAACTTCTGGACGCCGGGGCCCGGGCCGCGGTGGTCGGCGCCGTGGCGGACTGGGACGGCGGGCATCCGCAGCTAGGCGGCGACCCGACCGGCGCGGCGGTGGCCGGCCTCCCGGAGCTCGACCGCCCGGGGGCCCGGCTGGCACTGCTGGCCGCGCTTGCCCCGTACCGGATCACGGACGGGGACGTGGCCGCCTGGCGGGCGGCCCAGGCGCGCCGAGCAGGCCAAGCAGGCCTCGGAGGCGGTGCTGACGGAGGCGGTACGGACGGGGGTGACGGCGCGTTGACCCGGCTGCTCGCCTTCGGCGCGATGGCGGCGGTGCTCCGGGTCGAGACCTGGATCTCCTCCGGGGTGCACCCGGCGCCCGCCCCCTGACCGATCCCGGGGGCGGACGGCGGCGCCGCCACGGGCGGGACACGGTCCGAGGCCCGGACGCCCCACGCCGGCGGGCCACCTGGAGCGGCCCGCCGGCGTGGAGTCGGTACTACCGGACCAGCTTGACCCCGGCCCAGTCGGCGTGGTCGCTGTTGATGCCGTCACCCGCATCCGTCACCTTCAGCACCAGCGACTTCACACCCGCGATACCGACATCGATCGACGCGGTCGCACTCGACGGCGTCATCACCGCCGGGCTCCCGTACAACTTGACCCCGTCACCCCACACCTCGAACCTGACCGTCGCATTCGCACCGACCTCGTCATCCACGCCCACGTCCGACTGGAACCGCGAGTAACCGCCGTCCAGCGTGTACGTGATCACACTGTCGGCATGCGTCCCGATCCCCTTCGGATACGCGGTGCCGTTCAGCTTGATCGGGTTGGACTCGACGCTCCTGTCCTTGTGCACGGCGCCCCACCCGATCGTGGGGGTACCCGTCCAGTCCAGCTCGCTGAGGGCCGTCGGCGCCTGGGAGCCCCCGACGATCTTGGCCCCGGCCCAGTCGGCGTGGTCGCTGTTGATGCCGTCACCCGCGTCCGTCACCTTCAGCACCAGCGACTTCACACCCGCGATACCGACATCGATCGACGCGGTCGCACTCGACGGCGTCATCACCGCCGGGCTCCCGTACAACTTGACCCCGTCACCCCACACCTCGAACCTGACCGACGAGTTCGCACCGACCTCGTCATCCACGCCCACGTCCGACTGGAACCGCGAGTAACCGCCGTCCAGCGTGTAGGTGATCACACTGTCGGCATGCGTCCCGATCCCCTTCGGATACGCGGTGCCGTTCAGCTTGATCGGGTTGGAGTCGACACTCCTGTCCTTGTGCACTGTGCCGGAGCCGCTGCTGGCGTTGCTCCAGGTGAGGTCGCTCAGGTCGACCGTCTGGCCGCTTCCGCTGGTGGCGGTGGAGACGGCGACGCTGTTGCTGGCCCCGGAGGCGTTCCCGGCGGCGTCGACCGCCTTCACCGTGAAGGTGTACGCCGTCGAGGCCGTCAGCCCCGTCGCGGTGTACGCGGCACCCGTCGAGGAGCCGACTCGGGTGGTGCCTCGGTAGATGTCGTAGCCGGTCACGCCGACGTTGTCGGTCGACGCCGTCCACGACAGGCCGACGCTGCTCGACGTCACGTTGCCCGCCGTGAGTCCGGTCGGCGCGGTGGGAGCCGTGGTGTCGCCGCCCGCCGCCCCGGCGGTCGCGGTCACGGACGCGCCGCCGACCACCGGCACGGTCACGTAGGACACCGTCTTGCCGTACAGCGACTTGGTCTGCGGCGTCTGCGCGACGCCGTTCACGGTGATGGTGGCGGGAGTGCCGTAGAACTGGGCCTCCCAGTTGACGGTGCCGCCGGAGTTGTTGGTCAGCGTGGAGCCGGTCGTACCGGTGTGCTTGAGCTTCAGGTCGTTGTCCCCGACCTTGAGGTGGTCGATCTCCACCCACGGCGTCTCGGCCGTCAGCCGCGAGACGGTGGCCACCTTGTCGTTCGGGGCGTCCGGCTGTACGCCCATCATGCCGTCGATGACGCTGCTGACCGCCAGGAAGGACACCTCGGGGTAGTTGTTCTTACCCGCCATCAGCTTCTTGAGCCAGCCCCAGCCCTCCTCGGACCGGTTGTACTGGTAGTACATCTCCGGCAGGTAGGAGGTCGCCTCGACGTTCAGGTCGTCGTCGTTGGCGGCGATGAAGTCCAGGTAGCCGCTGGTCCTGGCGCCCTGGTCGCCCAGGCCCGTCAGCATCATCAGGAAGCTGGCCTCGTGCCCCCAACTGCTGTAACCCGTACCGGCGGCGTCCTTGCCGCGCATGTACCGGTTGTTCGACGCGTCCCACCAGTTCCGCTCGAACTGGTCGCGCACCCGCTGGGCGCGGTCGGCCCACTTCGTGCTGTTGGCGGTGTCGCCCTTGGCCTTCAGGATCGCCGAGTAGGCCAGCATCGACTGGTACTGGTACCCGAGCGAATCGGCTGCGGAGACGAGGTTCTCGTTCGGGAACTCGAAGAACGTCGCCGTGTACTCCCCGGGCTGCTTCCTGGAGACCGGCTGCTCGCTCGACGGGTCCGCGTCGTTCCAGGTGACCTCGTGGCCGGCCAGGAACGGGCCCATCGTCGAGTCGTAGTACGCGGAAAGGGTCGGATCGTTGATCCAGTCCGCGTTGCCCGTCCACTGGTACTGCTTGTACGCCTTGGTCATCAGGTTGAACGGCGAGGGCAGTTCACGGAATCCGGTGCCGTCGATGTAGTACATGGCACCGGAGGAGCTGTGCGCCCACAGCGGCCAGCCGTTCTGGCCCGGATCGTCGGCGTCGCCGGCGAAGGTCCTCATCATGTTGAACGTCTCGGCGTCCAGGCCGAGGGCGTGCGCGCCGTCCGACTGGTGGGCGATGTCCCGGTTGTAGTACGACTCCCGGTTGGTGTAGGCGCCCCAGTAGCCGGGGGCCACCGCCGTGTGCGTGGGGTTCTGGAGGCGCCACCACTCGGGTTCGTGCCCCATCATCGGGTTCCCCGGGTAGAACGTCATGCCCAGGGCCCGGTCCTTGCCCCAGTTGAAGCCGTCCTTCAGCGCCGCGTTCGGCGAGTCGATGGACAGCGCACTGGTCGGCGGGCCCACGTGCGCCTGGACGGTGATCCGGTCGACGCGCGGCACCTCGCCGGCCGACGTGGCCGTCAGCTCGATGACGTCACCGGCCTTGAGCCTCACGTTGCTCGACGTCCGGGTGTCGATGTTCATCGGGTCGGTGTAGTCGCGGCCGTTGCGCTGGGAGGTCGCCCAGGAATCCACGGGGGTGGAGTTCACGGAGATCCGGTAGGTCACCCCGCTCGCGGTCCTGCCGTTGTAGCGCGTGATGAGGTCGTAGGAGCCGTCAGGGCCGTTGAACGTCGTGGTGGCGGTGCTGGTCTGACCTGAAGCGCCCCGGGCATAGGTGACGTTGTCGACCGGGTTGCCGTTCCAGGTGTGGTTCACCGTCTCCGTCGCGAAGTTGGTCAGCGACATGCTCTCGACTTCGATCACGTAGGGCGCAGCCGTCAGCGCAGCCGGCGGCTGCACCGCCATCGACTGCGCCATCGCGGGCGCGCCGGGAAGCGCGATCGCGGTGCCGGCCGATGCGAGGACGGCTGATAGTGCACAGGCAAGAAATCGACGCATGCGCGATCGATCCTTTCGTGGGGGTGTTCCTCGTTTCGAGGACGGTCGGCTTCGACCGCCCTTCCGTGGGGGGTGGAACATGGCCGCGAACGCGTCGGATCCGACGCGCGGCTGAGGTCGCGTCAGCCGGGAGAGGCCGGCCAACCCGTGCCCGCTCACGCCCGGGCTCGTCTGCCGCCGCTGCAGGCGCGCGGGGATCGCGCCGACGGCACAGGGCGGTTCCAGACAGCACGGTTCCGGACAGCACCGCGTCGACGCAGCGCGGTGGCGACACAGCACAATGCCGACACAGCGCGGTGCCGGCACGAGGAGACGCGGTACGGGGAGACGCGGGGCAGGCGGGGGTGTGAGCCGCGCCGAACGCGGCGGCGGGCTCGGATGACTCCTTTCCTCACACAACGTGTTGAAAGATGTTCAACTGTGTTGCCTATTGAGCACTTTGCAGAGAAGTGGTGTCAATAGTTGCGTCCGGTCCGATCGCGGCGGCCACCGCCGGGAGCAGGCCGGACAGTCCGGCCCGAGCAGGGCGCCTCGGCGCGCGGACCCGGGTGCGCCGGGCCCGCCCAACGCCGCATATCCGCAGGTCAACGGCCCGGTACGGGCGAACGGCCGCCGCCCCGGCAGGGCGGCCGGAGCGGGTGGCGACGGGTGGGGCGGCGCAGGCGAGTCGGGATCGGGCACCGAACTTGCAGGAAAAGAATGACGCAGCTTCAGAAAGTTTTCATCAATGTATTGCATGTGGCGGCAGGGCGCGAGTAGCGTCCTCCCCGCGCACCGCCATACCGCGGGCCGGCGCTCGGTCCTCCCGGGGGCCGCCCCCAGCTGGCAGGATGTCCGACATGACCTACCTCGCCGCGGATGACCGCTACGCCTCGATGACCTTCCGCCGGGCCGGCCGCAGTGGCGTGCAGCTGCCCGCCGTCTCGCTGGGCCTGTGGCACAACTTCGGTGACGCCCAGCCGCTGGAGGTGCAGCGGGCCGTGCTGCGCCACGCCTTCGACCGGGGCATCACCCACTTCGACCTGGCGAACAACTACGGCCCGCCGTACGGCAGCGCCGAGCGCAACTTCGGCCACCTGTTCGCGCAGGACTTCCGCCCGTACCGGGACGAGCTGTTCATCGCCTCCAAGGCGGGCTGGGACATGTGGCCCGGCCCCTACGGGGACGGCGGCAGCCGCAAGTACCTGCTCGCCAGCCTGGACCAGTCGCTGGACCGGATGGGCCTGGACTACGTGGACGTCTTCTACTCGCACCGCCACGACCCGGAGACTCCGCTGGAGGAGACGATGGGCGCGCTGGACTCGGCGGTGCGCGCCGGCAAGGCGCTGTACGCGGGCATCTCCAACTACCCGGCGGAGCAGCACCGGGAGGCCGTGGCGATCCTGCGGGACCTGGGCACGCCGGTGCTGATGAACCAGTGCTCGTACTCGATCCTCAACCGGTACGTCGAGGAGGGCGTGCTGGACGCCGTCGGCGACACCCAGACCAGCCTGATCGCGTACTCCCCGCTCGCCCAGGGCCTGTTGACCGACCGCTACCTGTCCGGCGAGGTGCCGGCCGGCTCCCGGATGTCGGTCGGGCACTTCCTGCGGGAGGAGGCGCTGACCGGCTCGAAGCTGGAGCAACTGCGGTCGCTGAACAAGGTGGCCGAGCGACGCGGGCAGACGCTGGCGCAGCTGGCGCTCTCCTGGGTGCTGCGCGACCCGCGGGTGGTGTCGGTGATCATCGGGGCGAGCAGCGTCGCCCAGCTGGACCAGAACATCGACGCGCTGAACGGCGGCCCGCTGACCGCCGAGGAGCTGGCGGAGATCGACACGCTCAGCCGCTGAGGCGGCGGGTGCGTGGTGCGGCCCGGACTTCCCGGGCCGCACCACGTGACCTGCGGGGGCCTCGGGGCGTTGTACCGTCCGCACACGTCCTTCGAGACCTCGGGAGTCCCCGTGCGGATGATCATCCTTCGGAGCATGGCGCGCTTCGCCCACCGGCTGGCGCTGACCTCCCCCGTGCCGTTCCCGCTGCTGCCGGGTGCCCGACCCGCGGTCGGTACCCGGCAGCCGCACCACTGGTGACGGTCAACGCCCCGCTGATCAACGGCGGTTGACGCCCAGCGCCGGCAGGACGGTCTCGGCGACGCGGTGGGCCTCCTCCAGCAGCGGGTTGCCGGAAAGGATGAAGGTGTCCACGCCGAGCGACTCGAACTCCTGGAGGCGCTCGACCACCTGGGCGGTCGAGCCGACCACCGCCGTGCCGGGCCCGGGCCGGAACAGGCTCATCCCGGGCCAGAGGTTCGGGTGGGTCTCCAACTCCCGTGCACGGGCCGGGACCTTGCCGCCGTGCTGGCGGAACTGCCGCTGCCAGCCGACCCCGTCCTCGCTCCGGGTGTCGCCCAACTGGCGGGCGTAGGTGGCCTCGCTGGTGACATCGAGCAGCCGGTCCGCGGCGGCCCAGGCCTCGTCCTCGGTGTCGCGGACGATCAGGTGCAGCCGCAGCCCGATCCGCAGGCTGCGCCCGTACGCGGCGGCGCGCTCGCGGACCAGGTCCAGCTTCTCCCGGAGCAGGTGCGGCGGTTCGCCCCAGGTGAGGTAGACGTCGACGTGTTCGGCGGCCATCTCGATGCCGGCCGCCGAACTCCCGCCGAACCAGAGCGGGATGCCGCCCGGCTGGACGGGCGTGAGCTCGCGCAGGCTCGCCCCGGCGTTCCTCAGGTCGTAGAACTCGCCCTTGTGGTCGAAGACCTCGCCGGCGGTGAGGCGCTTGACGATCGACCAGTACTCGGCGCTCAGCCGGTAGCGGTCGTCGTGTTCGACGTCCAGGCCGTACTCGCGCAGTTGCGCGGTGGAGCCGTTGACCACGTTGAACCGCAGCCGGCCGCCGTGCAGATGGTCGAAGCTGAGCGCCATCTTGGCCAGCAGGGTGGGCGAAATCAGTCCCGGGTGGACGGCCAGCAGCGGCTTGAAGGCCGGACCAGTGGCGGCGGCCAGCGCGTTGCCGAGATCCCAGACGTCGTACAGGTCCGTCGCGAGCAGCGCGCCGGTGTAGCCCAGGCGCTCGACGCTGCCCGCGAGTTGCTGGAGGTAGCGGAGGTCGACCGGGCGGCGGCCGGCCGGCTCCCACGGGTAGTGGCCCTCGCGCGGGATGATGTACCAGAGGACTTCGGAGGCCATCGGGTCAGACCGCCTTGGCGAGCGCGGCGGCCACCGGGGCCTCCAGAGCGGGCAGATGGGCGTCGGCGACGGTCAGCGCGCGGTCGATGAAGCCGACCTGGTGGAAGATGTCCGCGGCCTCCTGCTGCTCGGCGACGAAGGCGGCGGTGGCGGGCTCCAGCCGCCAGGGCAGGCCGGCCAGCGCGCTCCGCCAGTCCTCGGCCGAGCCGCCGAGGTCGGCGGCGGCGATCGCGGCGGCCTCGGCGAGGTTGGCGGCCACCCAGGCGTCCGCCCGGCGCAGCGCCGCGCCGATCGCGGCGACCGCCTCGGGGCGGTCGGTGGCGAAGTCGCGGCGGGTGAAGAACACCGAGCGGTCGGTGATGACGTCGCCGGTCCGGATCAGTTCGCGGAACCCTCCGGCCCGGCGGGCGGCGGCGAGTTCGGCGCCCTGGGCGATCCAGCCGGCGATCTCGCCGTCGCGCAGCCGCTGCGCCGGGTCGGTGCCGGCCGCAGGGCGTACGGGGGTGATGTCCTCGGCGTAGGAGAGTCCCTCGGCGTGCAGGGCCTTGGCGAGCAGGTGGGTCTGCCAGGAGCCGATGCCGAGGACGACGGTGCCGCCCTTGAGGTCGGCGACGCCGTGCACCGGTCCGTCGGCGCGCACCAGCAGGGCGCCGTGGTCGGGGCGGGGCTCAGACACCGCCGCGTACACCAGGTCGTGGCCGGCGGCCTGGGCGGTGACCGGCGGGGTCGAGCCGGTGCCGCCGAAGTCGATCGTGCCGTCGGCGAGCAGCTCGCCGGTGCGGGTGCCGTCGGTGTAGTGGTGGAACGCGCCGGTCTCGCCGAGCGGGGCCAACTCCTCGTCCAGGTAGGTCAGGCGGGAGAGGTAGTAGAGCGAGGGGTTGCTGGCGTGGACGCCGAGGGTGATGGCCATGGTGATCTCCAGGGGGGCGGGCGGGGGCGGGCTGGGGCGGGCTGGGCGAGCGGAAGGGGTCAGTGGACGCCGAGGTCGGCGAGCAGGCGGCGGCGCAGGTCGGCGAAGGCCGGGTCGGCCGGGTCGCGGGGGCGGTCGACGGTGACGTGCTCGTCGCGGACCAGTCGGCCGTCCCGCAGGACGGCGACCCGGTCGGCGAGCCGGACGGCCTCCTCGACATCGTGGGTGACCAGTAGGACGGCCGGCCGGTGGCGGCGGACGAGGTCGCCGACCAGGTCCTGCATGCGCAGCCGGGTGAGCGCGTCCAGGGCGGCGAACGGCTCGTCCAGCAACAGCAGTTGGGGCTCGCGGACGAGCGCCCTGGCGAGCGCCACCCGCTGTGCCTCGCCGCCGGACAGCGTGGCGGGCCAGGCCTCGGCGTGCTTCTCCAGGCCGACCTCGGCGAGCGCGGCGAGCCCGGTATCCCGGGTGGCCGCGCCGCGCGGCAGGCCGACGGTGACATTGGCCAGCACCCGCTTGGACGGGACCAGTCGGGGCTCCTGGAAGACCACCGTCCGCACCGGCGGGACGAGGACGGTGCCGGCGTCGGCCTTGTCCAGTGCGCCAAGGATCCGCAGCAGGGTGGTCTTGCCGGTGCCGCTGGCACCGAGCAGGGCGACGAACTCGCCGCGGGCGATGGAGAGGTCGACGCCGTCGAGGACGGCCCGGGTGCCGAACACCCGGCGCAGTCCGCGCAGGTGCACGGCGGGGGTCGCGAGGGTGGTCATCGGGCTGCTCCTTGGGTGGCCTTGCGCCAGGGCATCAGGAACCGCTCCAGCAGCCGGACGACGCCGTCGGCGGCGAGGCCGAGCAGGCCGTAGACCAGGATGCAGACGGCGAGGATGTCGGTGCGCGAGTAGTTCTGGGCCTGGGCCATCAGGTAGCCGATGCCCTCGGTGGAGTTGATCTCCTCGGCGGCGATCAGCGCGATCACGCTGAGGGTCATGGACAACCGGAGCCCGGAGAGCAGCGCGGGCAGTGCGCCGGGCAGTACGACGGTGCGCACGATCGCCCAGCGGCCGAGGCCGAAGCTGCGCATCGCCTCGATCAGCTTGCGGTCGGAGTTGCGGACGCCGCCGGAGGTGGAGACGTACATCGGGAAGCTGGTGGCGACGCCGATCAGGGCGATCTTGGCCGTCTCGGTGATGCCGAACCAGACCATGAACAGCGGCACCAGCGCCAGGAACGGCACGGTCCGCAGCACCTGGACGGCGGAGTCCAGCAGTTCCTCGCCCAGCCGGAAGAAGCCGGTGACCACGCCGAGCACCAGGCCGGTGGCGGCGCCGAGGAGCAGGCCGAGGCCGGCCCTGGTGAGCGAGACGGCGAGCGCGTCGGTGAGCTGGCCGTTGCCCCAGAGCTCGCCGACGGCCTCGGCGACCTGGGCGGGCGAGGCGAGCACGTCCTGGGTGAGCGCGCCGGTGGCGGAGGCCAGGGCCCAGCCGCCGAGCAGGGCGAGCGGGCCGATGGTGCGCAGGACCAGGGCGAGGGCGCGCGGGCGGGGCGCGGGCAGCCGGGTGCGGGGGGCGACCAGGCCCGCCTCCAGGGCGGCGGCGGTGCCTTCGGGATCGGCAGGAGGGCCGGCGGGATTGCCGACGGCGGTGCCTTCGGGATCGGCACGAGGGCCGGCGGGGTTGTCGGCCGGGGGCTGCGCCGGCACCGACGGGGTCTCGGTGGCGGGGGCGCTCACTTGGCACCGCCCGCGAGCCCGTTGACGTCGATCAGGTACGGCTTGACGTCGACCAGCTGCTTGGTGACCTTCTGGTCGGCGAAGAACGCCGCGACGGTGGCGAACCGGGCGGTGTCGGCCTCGGAGATGGCATCGGCGGTGGCGCCCTGCCTGACCACGTTGATCGCGACGGCCTTCTCGGCGGCGGTGACGGCGGTCGGCCCGGAGTCGGTGAAGACGTTGAGGTAGCCGGCCGGGTCGGCCTTCTCCTTCAGGCCGTTCTCGTGCAGGTAGGTGTAGAAGGCCCCGACCACCTCGGGGTGCTTCTCGGCGAAGCCGTTGCGGACCGCCCAGACGGCGTAGTTGTCGGAGCCGACCTCCTTGCCGTCCACCAGGAAGTGCGCGCCGGAGTTGGCGATCGACGGGGTGGAGAAGGTGTTCCAGGTGGCCCAGGCGTCCACCTGGCCGGAGTTGAAGACGCCCGAGGTCTGGTCGGCCCGCAGGTAGACGCGCTCGACCCGGTCGGCGGGCACGTTGTTCTTCGCCAGTGCCTTGAGCAGCAGGTACTCGCTGGTGCCGCCCTGGGAGACGGCGACCTTCCGTCCGACCAGGTCCTGGACGCTCCTGATCGGGGAGTCGTTCTTCACCAGGATCCCCTCGCCGACGCCGTCGGGGGCGGTCTGGGCGAACAGCTTGAAGCCTGGCTTCTGGGCGAGTGCGGCGACGGCCGAGGTGATCGAGCCCTGGGCGACGTCCAGTTGGTCGGCGGAGAGCGCCTGGGCGGCGGGGGCGAACGGCCCGGCGCTGCCGGTCCAGGCGACCTTGGCGTGGACGGCGGCGAGGGCCCGGTCCAGCGAGCCGTCCTTCTTGCCGAGGGCGAGGAATCCGTTGTTGCCCGGGTCGGGCAGGCGCAGCACCGTCTCGGCCTTGCCCCCGCCGTCGGCGGAGGCCTTGGCGCCGTCGGTGGACGAGCCGCAGGCGGTCAGGACGGTGGTGGCGAGCAGGACGGTGGCGGCGAGGGCGAGGCGGTGGGTCTTCACGGTCGACTCCAGACGGGTGCGTCAGCCAGGGGCGGGGCTGACGGATGACGGGCGGTGAGCAGCGGGCGGAGGCGGACAGATGACGGATATCACCACCTGTCGCCCGGCGGTCGCTATCCGTGCGCGGCGCCGCGGCGGCGGTCCAGCAGGGCGCGGGCGGCGCGCAGGGGCTCGGGGTCGGCCCAGCCGCGGATGTCCACGGCGGCGTCGAGGAAGCCCTGCCGGTGCAGGAAGCGCTCCTGCTGCTCCAGCAGGCCGAGGCGCTCCTCGGAGAGGTCGAGGTGCAGGGTCCGGTGGCTGCCCGGTGCGTAGGCCCCGGCGACGCCCTCGGCGCCGGCGCCGGTCTCGGCCTGGAGGATCCGGACCACCTCGGCCGGGTGTTCGGCGGCCCAGTCGGCGGCCTCCAGCAGGACGGCGAGGAAGCGGGTGACCAGGTCGGGGTGGTCCTCCAGCAGGCTCTGGTGGACGGTCACCGGCCTGGGCGTGCCGTTGTTGACCCGGGTACGGCGGTCCGGCGCCGTGTCCAGCTCGACCGCGACCTCGGCGCCGATCCGGCGGGCCGCCTCGACGGCCAGCGCACCCTTGACGTAGACCGCGTCCACGGTGCCGTCCCGCAGCGCGGCGAGTTCGGCGGCCCACTGTCCGCCGCCGGGCGCGGCCGGGACGTCGACCAGCCGGGCGTCGTCCAGGGTGAGCCCGGCGAGCGCGAGCGCACCGTGCAGCCCGGACAGGGCCATCGCCCGCCAGAAGTCGATGCCGATCCCATGACGTGGGACGGCCAGCCGCAGGCCGCGCAGCTGCCCGGGTTCGGTGACGCCGCTGCCGGCCCGGACCAGGACGACCTGGCGCTCCTCGATCCAGGTGAGGCCGACCAGCCTGGTCCGCTCGCCGCGTGAACGCGCCCACAGCGCGGGCACGTTGCCCCCCTCGCGGAACAGGCCGGGGAGCGCGTGGGTGTAGTGGTGGTCGGCGGCGACCTCGGGCGGGGCGTCCTGGAGCGAGCGGACGGTGATGCCGTCGGCTGCGAACTCCCGGGCGAGTCGACCTTGGTCGGCGGCGATTCCGGTGGCGGTGGGGACGGGGCAGCGGGTGAACCAGAGGGTGTCCGGGGCGGCCTGGACGGTACTGCGGGCGTGGCTGGGCACGGTGGCGGGTTCCTCTGCGGCTGGGGGTGCGCGGGCGCGGCGCGGCACAGGGCAATGGGAGTGCGTGGGGTGTGCGGAGGTCGTCGGACGCGGTGTGCGTCAGCGACAACAGGTGCAGGAGGCGGGGCACCGGTAGGTCGTCACGGCGCTGCTCCTTCCTGTCGGGGTGTCATCCGGGCACCGGGCCTTGGCCGTCCGGTGCGATGTGCCGAGCGTTCCACGGCCCGGGAGCGCGAAGCAAGCCTTTGCCACATGGTGGGATCAGTTGTTCATGAACGCCATCCCATTGCAACGCCATCGACACAATTCCGCAGCACCGGCTGCCATAGTCTGGAAGGGCTTCGGTGAACCCGCCGGAGCCCCGGACAGAACGCGAGGTGCCATGGCCGAGGCCGCAACCGCCGCCCAGAGCCCGCCGGCCGGCGCCCAGGCCGTCCAGCGCGCGCTCGGGCTGCTGCACTGCTTCCACGACAACGGCCCCGACCTGAGCGCCTCGGATCTGGCCCGCCGGATGGGGCTGTCGGTCTCCACCGCGCACCGGCTGGCCCGCACGCTGGTCAGCGCCGCGTTCCTGGAGCAGGACGAGCAGACCGCCCGCTACCGGCTCGGTCCGGCCGTCGCCGAACTCGGCCAACTCAGCTTCCACCAGCGCGGGCTGCACCTGGCCGCACCCGAACTCGACCTGCTCGCCCGGCGCACCGGCGCGACCGCCGACCTGGCGATCCGCAGCGGTCCGCACGCGGTGATCCTGGTCGGCGCCTCCGTCCGCCCGGACACCGGTCTGGGGCTGCGCCGACCGCTGCACTCCACCGCACTGGGCAAGGTGCTGCTGGCCTGGCCGCGCCCCGGGGAGACGGGTGCGGCGGCGCTCGGCCCGCTGGAACCGTTCACCCCGCGGACCATCACCGAACCGGAGCTGCTGGAAGCGGAGTTGGCGAAGGTCCGGGCCGCCGGCCACGCGCTCAACGACGGCGAGTCGGCCACCGGGGTCCGCACGGTGGCCGTCCCGGTACTGGACCACGCCGGACAGGCCCGGTTCGCCCTGGCCGTCCGCTCGACGCCGGTCCACCTGACGGACGACCGGCTGGACTGGTTCCTCGGGTATGCGCGGACCTGCGCGGCGGCGCTGGCCGTCCTGCTGCTTCCGCCGGAGCACCGGGCCTGACCCTCGCCACTCCTCCTCTCCACGCATATGCTTGACGCGGCCTCAGAACATGTGCACCGGCCCGGCGTTCACCAGGGAACGCCGGGCCGGTGCACATGGTTCGGCAGCGGGTCAGGCCACCGGGGTGTACTTGTAGCCGACCCGACGGACCGTCACGATGCTGTCCCGGTAGGCGACACCGAGCTTGCGGCGCAGCCGTGCGACGTGGACGTCCACCGTGCGGCCGTCGCCGACGTGGCCGTAGCCCCAGACCGCCGAGACCAGGTGGTCGCGGGTGTGCACCCGCTGCGGGTGCTCGGTGAGGTGGGCCAGCAGCTCGAACTCCAGGTAGGTGAGGTCGAGCAGCCGCCCGTCGACGTAGGCGTTGCGGCGCTCCACGTCCACGCTGATGCCGCGGCCGGCGGGCCGGACCGGCCGGACGGTGGCAGCGGCGCCGGGAGCGGTCGGGGCGGGAGCGGCCGGGGCCGCGGGCGCCTGGGCCGGGGAGTCCTCGGCGGGCACCAGGACCAGGTAGCCGACCATCGGGTTTCCGGCCGCAGCGCCGAACTGGGCGCCGTACTGGGCGAGTAGGGCCTGCGACAGTGCACCCTGGGGCAGTGCGGCGACGACGGCCGCACCCTCCGGCAGGGCGGCGAGCAGGGCTTGCGGCGCCTGGGGTGCGGGGGCCTGCGGGGCGGCCGAATGCTGCGGGGCGGCGGCCCCGCCGTGCCATCGGTCGGCGGTCGAGGGGACGGACCGGACCGCGCGCAGGTGCGGGGTCGCGGCGGGGAGGGGAAGGGTGGCCGTGGAGGAGGACATGGTGCCGCTCATTTCGCGCGTGACGGACGGGGTGGAGTCGTCTGCGCGTCGACCGGGCGTGCTGCCGGGGGCTGATCCGAAGTCAGCGGGCGGAGAGCCGGGACGCGCTGGGCGAACCCGGACACGTCTGGTCGAACAGGTGCGGCTGCCGGGACGGCCAGAACGGCTCGAGGTCGAAGCGACCTCGGCTGCTGTCCACGACGTTGTTCATGCGCCTATTCAACCATGTGAACGGACCGTTGCACCGCACCGGTTGTGTCGCCCCCGTCACGCAGACGGTAACGGCGGCGGGAGGGATGGGAGGTACGGGGTTCACTGGTGCTCTCCGCGAAGCGGGCCTGGGATGTCCGGCCGACAAGCCGGAACACGCGTCCGGGTCGACGAGTTGGCGGAATGCCGGAGGGTTACCGACAGACCGGGAGGGATCGCCCGGTCACCGACAGCAGGCGCTGCAGATCAACGCGTGGTCGATGTACCGGCGGATCGTCAGCGCCGGAGTGACCGGTGCGAGCGGCCGAGCCGGGGCGGGCGTGACGGCGGGCGACCGACGGTCAGTGGCCGTCATGGTGCCCTCCCCCTTGTTGCTCCCGGTGCGCCCCGGCGGTACGGCCGGGCGGCTTCGACCCAGAGCCTTCCACGCCGGGCCGGGCAAGGCAACCTCCACGTCACCGAATGTCCGGGATGCGGACGGCCCGGTGAGACGGCGGGGCCCGACTCAGACCCTCGCCGGCGCTCCACGGTGCCGCGCGGCCGCGTGCTCGACCAGCGCGACCAGCAGTTCCTTGCCGTCCTCGCGGCGCCTGGCGTCACACAGCAGCACCGGGACCCCGGGGTCGAGGTCGAGCGCGTCGCGGACCTCCTCGGGGGTGAACACCTCGGTGCCCTCGAAGCAGTTCACCGCCACCACGAAGGGGATGCCGCGCTGCTCGAAGAAGTCCACCGAGGGGAAGCAGTCGGCCAGCCGCCGGGTGTCGGCGAGTACGAGCGCGCCGAGCGAGCCGCGCGCCAACTCGTCCCAGACGAACCAGAACCGGTCCTGGCCGGGGGTGCCGAACAGGTAGAGCGCGAGACCGGGCCGCAGGTCGATCCGGCCGAAGTCCATGGCGACGGTGGTGGTGCGCTTGGCCTCCACGCCCGAGGTGTCGTCCAGCGGGCGGCCGAGTTCGCTCAACTCCTCCTCGGTGCGCAGCGGGCGGATCTCGCTGACCGAGCCGACCAGGGTGGTCTTGCCCGCGCCGAAGCCGCCGGCGACCAGGATCTTCACCGCGACGGCCGGGCCGCCGCGCCAGCGCGGGTCGTTGCCGCCGGAGGGGTCGGCGGTGGCGGCGGGGTCGGCGGCGGCCATGGCGGTCCCGGGGTGGTCAGAGCGCACGGAGTCCATTGATCACGTCTCGCAACAGGCGCTCGTCCGGCAGCTCGGCGAGCGGAACGGGTCGGGTGACGCTGATCAGTTCGGCGTCGTAGAGGTCGCCGAGCAGCACCCGGACCACGCTGACCGGCAGGTCGGTGTAGGAGCCGAGTTCGGCGACGGAGAGCGGCTCCCGGCGGCACCAGGCCAGGATGGTCTGGTGCTCCGGGTCGAGCACGTGCGCGGGCACGGCCCCCGCGGCCGGCCCGGGCTCGGCCGCGGTGACCAGGGAGATCAGGTCGAACAGGCCGTCCTCGACCGGCCGGGTGCGGCCCCGGGTCATCGAGTACAGCCGCACCACCGGTCCGGCGTCGTCGTCGAACCAGCGGTCGTCGACCGGGGTGCGCGGCCGGAACAGGTCGAGGTCGGACTCGTCCTGCTCCGGGCCGTCATGGTCCTGGCCATCGCGCCCTTTCGGGTCCTGGCCCTCCGGGTCCCGGTCCGGCCCGTCCTGGTCCGGGTCGTCCTGCCCCGGTGTCGGCTCCTGCTCCGCCATCAGGCCGCTCATCTCCCCGGCGGGGCCGTCGCCGTTCGCGGCTCGGCGGCCAGGTGCTCGCCGACCCGCTTGACCAGCAGGGCCATCTCGTAGGCGATCTGGCCGATGTCCGCCTCGGCCTCGCTCAGCACCGCCAGGCAGCTGCCGTCGCCGGCGGCGGTGATGAACAGGAAGGCCTCGTCGAGCTCGACCATGGTCTGCCGGACGCCGCCGACCTTGAAGTGTCCGCCGGCCCCCTTGGCCAGGCTGTGGAAGCCGGCCGCGACGGCGGCCAGGTGCTCGGCGTCCTCGCGCTCAAGGCCGCCGGAGGCGCCGGTGGCCAGCCCGTCGCTGGACAGGATCACCGCGTGCCGCAGGGCCGCGACCCGGCCCACCAGGTCGTCCAGGAGCCAGTTGAGGTCCCCGGACGGCTGCGTCGAAGTGGTCATGAATCTGTTCCTTCCGCTGGAGCGCGTGGTGCAGGTGGTGCGGGTGGAGCGAAGGGTGCGGGTCGCACCCGTGGTGTGGGTGGCGCGGCGGGGGTCCGCCGGACGAGCGGCGCGGTGGCTCCGGGGGGCGGCGCGGGCAGCGCCGCGGGGGCGGGCGCCGGGGCGATCGCGCGGCGGGACGGGTCCGGGGGCTCCCAGGCGGGCACCGCGACGGGACGGGCGGGGGCCGGCGGGGCCGGGACGCTCGCGCCGCGGCCCCGGGTGAAGCCGCGCTGGAAGGAGGCGAAGGTGGCCCGGGCCTCCTCCGGGGAGCGCTCGCGGGCGGTGTCGGGGCCCGCCCCCGGGGCGGCCTCCTGGACGGCGCGCTCCTTGAGCTGCGGGGCGAGGTTCGCCTGCCGGACGCGGCGCGGCAGCACGCCGGTGCCCGAGCCTGAACCAGGACCGGGGCCAGTGCCGGTGCCGGGTCTGACGTCCTCGACGGGTCTCGCGCCGACAGCCGTACCGTCCGCAACGGCCGTTTCGTCCGCGACGGCCAGGCCGTCCACGGCCAGGGCGTCCTGTGCCGCCAGGTCCTCGCGGCGGTGCCGTCCGGTCCCCGGCGACTCGCCGTCCCCGGCGGGTGCCGAGACCAGGACCGGTCCGCCCTTGGTCCGGGCCCGGCGCGGCAGGCCGCCCGGGGTCCGGGCCGGCTCGGGCGCCGACGGGCGCGGTCCGCTGTTCCCCCGGTGCCGCCCGCTCTGCGGGGTCTGCGGCGCACGGGCGTCGGCGAGCGCCGGCACCGCCACCAGGTCCCGCTGCCCGCGCCTCGCGGAACCGGCACCGGTCGGGGCGGACCGCGGGGCGGCCGCGGCGGCGGGCGGTTCGGGCAGCCCGTCCGGGGCCTCCGCCAGGAGCTCGCGCGGTATCAGCACCACGGCCGTCGTCCCGCCGTAGGGCGAGGGTCGCAGGTGCACCCGGATGCCGTGCCGCCGGGCCAGCCGGCTGACCACGAAGAGGCCCAGCCGGTCGGTGTCGGCGAGGTCGAACTCCTGCTCCACGGCGAGCCGCTCGTTGATCTCGGCGAGCGCCGACTCGCTCAGCCCGAGGCCCCGGTCGTCGATCTCCAGCGCGAAGCCGTGCGCCACCACCTCGCCCTGGACGGCGACCTGGGTGTTCGGCGGGGAGAACACCGCGGCGTTCTCGACCAGTTCGGCCACCAGGTGGGTGACGTCCGCGACCGCGCTGCCGAGCAGCCCGGTGCCGGGGAACGGCCGGACGCTCACCCGGGCGTAGTCCTCCACCTCGCCGACCGCCGCGCGCACCACGTCGACCATCCGCACCGGCTTGCGCCAGGCCCGCCCCGGCGAACCGCCGGCCAGGATGATCAGGCCCTCGGCGTGCCGGCGCATACGGGTGGTGAGGTGGTCGACCTTGAAGAGGTCCTCCAGCTCCGCCGGGTCCTCGGTGCGGCGCTCCATGGTGTCCAGCAGGGTCAGCTGGCGGTGCAGCAGCACCTGGCTGCGCCGGGCCAGGTTGACGAAGACCGCCGAGACCCCGCGCCGCAGTTCGGCCTGTTCGACGGCGGCCTCGACGGCGGCCCGCTGCACCGCGTTGATCGCCCGCCCGACCTGGCCCACCTCGGCCGGACCGAACTGCAGCTCCGGCGCCTCGACCGCGACGTCCACCGCCTCACCCCGGCGCAGCCGCAGCATCACCGAGGGCAGCCGGGTGCCGGCCAGCTCGTTCGCCGCGTTGCGCAGGCCGATCAGCTCGCGGGCCAGGCCGCGCCCGATCCGGTAGGAGATCACCACCGACAGCACCACCGCGACCAGGCCGATCGCACCGGCGATACCGCCGCGCCAGAGCAGGTTGATCGCATACGAGCGCTCGCGGTCGGCGATCGCCGCGGCCAGGCGGGTGTTGATCGCGGCGAGGTCGCCCAGCGCCCGGTCGGCGGTGTCCCGCCAGGCGTCGCCGTTGATCGCCTGGACCACCCGCTCCGGACCGCCGGCGCCCACGAAGTCCGCCTCGGCCCGGGCCAGCGCGGCCCAGGCCTCGCCCCCGCGCAGCGCGATGTAGTCGGCCTGGTCCGCCGGGTCCAACTCGATGACGTAGACGGTGAACAGCGCCTGCTGGTTGTGCAGCGCGTCCAGCGCGACCTGGAACTGTTCGGCGGTCGGGCGGCTCTTGGCGCTGCGCAGGCCCTCCATCGCCGAGTCCTCCTGCGCGAGGTACTCACGGGCGCGCGCCAGCTCGATCAGGATGGTCCCCTGGCGCGGCAGTTGGCCGCTCTGGCGGGCGACGAAGGCGGAGCGGAAGCCGAAGATCGGCTTGACCAGGTCGCTGTACTGGCCGAGGGCGAACTCCCAGTTCAGCGCGGAGCGGTTGATCTGGCCGCGCAGCGGGGTGAGTTGGTCGGCGGCGGCGAGGATCTGCAGGAAGCGGCCGCGCTGCGCGGCGTCCAGCTTGCCGCCCGCGCTGTTCTTGCGCTCGCGCAGGACGGCGAGGTCCCGGTCGGTGGCCGCCTGGGCGCGCTCGAAGGCGTCCCGCGCGGCGCCCGACCCGGGGTCGGCCAGCCGCTGGACGGCGGCCCGGCGCTCGTTCTGCAGGTCCCCGGCGTACCGGTCGAGCGGAGTCCCGAACTCCTTGTACGTACTGGTGACCTCCAGCTGGCCCCAGACGTCTCCCGTGGTGGCGAGCGTCGCGTACGCCCACAGGGCGGTGAGCGCGACGATGGGCACCAGGAGCAGCGCGATGATCTTCGCGCGGATCGAGCTGCTGCGCAGACGCATGGAGTCCTCGGTCGGGAAGTGCCAGGCGCGGACGGGGAGGGCGGGGTCGGGTGGCGGTCGGCCTTCGACGATCGTCGGTGGTCAGGGTCGGTCCTCGCCGGGAGCCTCCGGCCGCAGGTCTGCGAGAGCCTACTACGCCCCGACCACTCGTTCGAGGGTCGAATCCGTCGTCTCCGCACCCTCGCCCCGATCGTGTCCGGATCATCCCGGACCTCCCTGATTCGCCCGCCTCCACAGCCCGCCCGAAGCCTCCCCCGAACCTCCCCGACCGGGCCCCCACCACGGCACTCTCCGTACGGACAGGTGCCGATCTCGTCGCGTCACGGTCACAACCCTGGGCAGTGACAGAGCTATCCGATAGTTTCGCTCCACCTGCCCGACCTGTTCGGCGCGCCGCCGATCCGGACGCCCGCACGGGTCCGACCGGCAGGACGCAGACGGATACGGGGGCACAGTGCGCGAGTTCACCACCCCTGCCCTGGCCGGTCCGCCGGCCACCGGCGGACTGGCCGACTCGCTGTACGACACCGCCGAACGCACCCCCGAGCTGGTCCAGCTGGCGCGGCCGGCACCCGGCGGCGGCGCGTGGCTGGAGGTCACCGCACGCGCCTTCCGGGACGAGGTGCTGGCGCTCGCCAAGGGCCTGCTGACCCGCGGCGTGCGGTACGGCGACCGGGTCGCCCTGATGTCCCGGACCAGGTACGAGTGGACCTTGTTCGACTACGCGCTCTGGTCGATCGGCGCCATCCCGGTGCCGATCTACCCCACCTCCTCGGCCGAGCAGGTCCGCTGGATCCTCGCCGAGACCCAGGCGGTGGCCTGCGTGGTCGAGGAGGAGGACCACGCGATGACGGTCGGCGCGGTCTGCGACGCGCTGCCCGACCTCACCGGCATCTGGCAGCTGGACCGCGACTGCATCACCGCGATCATGGAGGACGGCAGCGGCGTACCGGACTCCCTGGTCCACCGGCAGCGGCTCGGCGTGGCCGCCGGGAACATCGCCACCGTGGTGTACACCTCCGGCACGACCGGCCGCCCCAAGGGCTGCCTGATCACCCACGCCAACCTGGCCGCCGAGGCCGACAGCCTGCTCGGCGGCTGGGGCGCGGTCTTCCACGACACCGGCGGCCACCAGCCGTCCACCCTGCTGTTCCTCCCGCTGGCGCACGTCTACGGCCGGGCGGTGCAGGTGGCCGCGATCCGCGGCGGCTTCCGGATCGCGCACATCCCGGAGGTCTCCACCGAGACCCTGTTACCCGCCCTGGCCGTCCTGCGGCCGACCTTCCTGCACGCCGTCCCGTACGTCTTCGACAAGATCTTCCAGGCGGCCCGGCGGGGCGCCGAGGAGGCCGGACGCGGCGAGCTCTTCGAGCAGGCCCGCCAGGTGGCCGTCGACTGGGCTGCCGCCCGCGAGCGGCGCGCCTTCGGCCGCGGCCCGGGCCCGAGCGCCAAGCTGCGCCTGCAGCACGCGGCGTACGACCGGGCCGCCTACCAGCGGCTGCGCGCGGCCCTCGGCGGCCGGGTGCGCGCCATCATGTGCGGCGGATCCACGCTCGGCCGGGAGCTCGGCCTCTTCTTCACCGGCGCCGGCTTCCAGCTGTACGCGGGCTACGGACTGACCGAGACCTCCGCCGCGATCACCGCCAACCCGCCCGGCCGGCAGAAGATGGGCACGGTCGGCCGCCCGCTGCCGGGCGCCACCGTCGCCATCGCCGACGACGGCGAGGTGTGGGTGCGCGGCGACACCGTCTTCAGCGGGTACCTCAACCACCCGCAGTGCACGGCCGAGTCGCTGTACGACGGCTGGTTCGGCACCGGCGACCTGGGCAGCCTGGACGAGGACGGCTACCTCACCATCACCGGCCGCAAGAAGGACCTGATCGTCACCAGCAGCGGCAAGAACCTCGCCCCCGCGGCGCTGGAGGAGCGGGTCCAGGCCCATCCGCTGATCTCCCAGTGCATGGTGGTGGGTGACGACCGCCCCTACGTCGCCGCGCTGATCACCCTGGACCAGGCGGCCCTCGCGCACTGGCTGAAGAGCCACGGGCGCGAGCAGCTGGACGAATGGGCGGTGCTCGCCGACGAGGAGCTGCACACCGAGGTCCAACGGGCGGTGGCCGCGGCCAACACCGCCGTCTCGCGCGCCGAGTCGATCCGCGCGTTCCGCCTGCTGCCCCGGGAGTTCAGCCTGGAGCAGGGGCTGCTGTCCCCCTCGCTGAAGCTGCGGCGGACGGCGATCACCGAGCGCTACCAACAGGACATCGAGGAGCTGTACGCACCCTGACGTTCCGTCTTGTCCCTTTTGCCGGGCGGGACATGGAGGCGCTTCACCTTCCGTTCCCTTGACGGACCGACTGGTCCAGTCCATTGTTTTGCCTCGGTCTGAGTGCGGCACGCCGACGGCTCCCGCCCCTCGGGGAGCGCCCCCAACTCGATACCGCGCCCTCCCCAACGGGTGCGGTCCCCCACGCAGGAGTCCTCACTTGTCCATGTCCTCGCGCCTTTCCGCGCTGGCCGCGTGCGCGGCCCTCACGGTGTTCGCGCTCGCCGCGCCCGCCTCCGCCGACGCCGCCCCCACCGCGGCCCCGGCCCCGGCGGTCGACCCGGTCCAGGTCGACCTGGCGACCAACCCCGGTTTCGAGATCCCCGCCTCCTCGCTCGCCGACTGGGGCTCCGTCCCCGGCTGGCGCTGCGCCGGCGGACCCGCGGAGGCCGCGCTCAGCACCACCGCCCCGCACTCCGGCGGCTCGGCCCTGACCGTCACCCCGGTGAGCGGCGACTCCACCGGCGAGTGCGTCCAGACCGTCTCCGTCCAGCCCAACACCACCTACACCGCCTCGGCCTGGGTGCGCGGCTCCTACGTGTTCCTCGGCGCCACCGGCACCGGCCGGGACGTCGCCCCCGCGTGGGCGGAGACCACCGGCGGCGGCTGGAAGCAGCTGACCACCCGCTTCACCACCGGCCCCACCGCCTCCACCGTCCGGCTGTACGTGCACGGCTGGTACCAGCAGGGCCCGTTCTCCGTGGACGACGTCCACGTGTCCGGCCCCGCCCCGGCCCCGGCGACCCCTGCCGGCAGCGTCGCCACCACCGACAAGGTCGTCTTCTTCACCGTGGACGACGGCTGGCAGCGGACCCCCGAGGCCGAGCAGTTCATCGCCGACCACAAGCTGCCGATCACCGCCTTCCCGCTGCCGATGCCGGCCGGGACCGACCCGGACTTCTTCAAGCGCGTCACCGCCGTGGCCGGCTCGTCCGTCCAGGACCACAGCGTCTCCCACACAGACCTCACCACGCTCTCGGCCGCCGAGCAGCAGGTCGAGATCTGCGACGCCCGGGACTCGCTGACCCGCATCTTCGGCACCGCCCCGACGGTCTTCCGCCCGCCGTTCTTCGCCTGGAACGCCGACACCCTCCAGGCCGCCGCCAACTGCGGCATCCGGACCGTCCTGACCGCCGACGCCGACTTCAGCTGGGGCGCCTCCAACGTCTGGCACCCGGGCACCCTCCAGCCCGGCGACGTCGTCCTCCTCCACTGGACCGACACCCTCGCCACCGACCTCCAGCGCGCCCTGGCCGCCGCCGACGCCGCCGGCCTCAAGCCGGCCGGCCTGGCGTCCTACCTGCGCTAGGGGCCTGACCGGCACGGTCTGACGACCCGTGCGGCGCGCCGTCGATCCCGGGAGGACCGGCAGCGCGCCGCACGCCTCGGCGCCGCCTTGACCCGGCCTAGGCTGGCCTCATGAAGAACTCCGACCTCACCGTCGTCACCACCACCCACGAGGACGAGGCCAAGGCGCGGGCGCTGGCCGCGGCCGTAGTCCGCGAGCGGCTGGCCGCCTGCGCCCAGGTCTACCCGGTCCAGTCGGTCTACTGGTGGGACGGCGAGGTGCGGGACGGCGCCGAGTGGCGCATCGACTTCAAGACCCGCGCCGGGCTGTTCGACCGGCTGGCCGCGTTCGTCGCCGCGCAGCACGAGTACGAGACACCCGAGCTCATCGCCGTCCCGGTGACCGCCGGATCGACGGCCTACCTCGGCTGGGTGGCCGCCGAGACGGCCGGCTGAGCCGGCGCACCAGGGCGGGGCGGGACTGGGCGGAGCGGCTCTGGTGCGGGCCGGGTGGGACTGGGCCGACCGGCGTCAGCGATCGGGTACGGCCCTCGTTGACAGCCGACGCGGCGGGTGGCTCTAATGGGGGCGTGCAGCGCGATGTCGGCCACAGAGAACTGGGCCGGCCGGCGATCGAGCCAGCACCTTTCACCGAGGGACGATGCGCGATGAGTTCTCACTCCGCCTCCCTGATCTGACGTCATCGGCCGCGGTAGCGCCCGCCCGCGTCCGTATCCGTCCGCTCCGTTCGACTCGGCCGGTTCCCGCTTGCGGCGGCTCGGATCACCCCGCCGTCCGCCTGCTCCCCGCTTGTCGTCCCGCGGTACCGCGTACGCGTGCTGCGCCTCCGGTGGCCTCCCCCCTTTCTCTGGAGACCCACACAAGCGCATGCCCATGTCCTCCCATCATTTCAATCAGACGGTCATCGAGGAGTTCCGTGCCAACGCCGGCCGGGTCGGCGGCCCCTTCGAAGGCGGCGACCTGCTGCTGTTGACCACCACCGGCGCACGGTCCGGCCGCGAGCACACCGTGCCGCTCGGCTACGTCCGGGCCGACGGCCTGCTGTTGGTGGTCGCCTCGGCGGCCGGAGCGCCGGACCACCCGCACTGGTACCGCAATCTGCTCTCCCACCCGGTGGTACGGGTCGAGCTCGGCACGGAGGTGTTCGACGCGATCGCCGTACCGGCCGAGGGTGCCCGGCGGAAGCGGCTGTTCGAGGCCGTGGTCCGGGTGGCACCGGGGTACGGCGACTACCAGGCGCTCACCGCGCGCGAGCTGCCCGTCGTGGTGCTGGAACGCCAGGAGCCGGACCCGCGCCCGGTGGCCACCCTGGCGGACAAGCTGCTGGAGGCCCACACCTGGCTCCGCGCGCAGCTGCGACACGTCCGGGAGGAGGCCGAGGCCTCGATCGCCGGGCAGGCCCCGAGCCTGGGGCTCCAACTGCGGCAGCACTGCCTGGCGTTCTGCGAGGGCCTGACCCACCACCACACCGGCGAGGACGCCCACATCTTCCCGGCCCTGGCGCGCAGCCACCCGCAACTGCGCGAGGCGCTGGAGCGGCTGGGTGCGGAGCACCGGGCCGTCGACCGGCTCAAGGGCGAGCTGGTGGCCCTGCTGGATTCGGCGGGGGTGGGCGGGCCGGAGCGGTTCCGGGCGGAGCTGGCCCGGATGTCGGCCGAGCTGGAGGCGCACCTGGACTACGAGGAGGAGTCCCTGCTGCCCGTCCTGGCCGCGATCCCCTTCCCGCCGACCGGCGCCGGGGGCCCGCCCGGCAACGGGACCGGGACCAGGACCGGGAGCTGACAGCAAGGCGGGAGCCGACAGCACGGCCGGGAGCTCGGACCGGAAACCGAAGCGGGGCCTGCCGGCCGGTCATGGCCGGACAGGCCCCTGGGTGCCTGCCGGTGCCCGCCCTTCGGCGGCCACCGGCACGGCACCGGACGCTACGCCTGCGCCGTGAAGACCGGGAGGTAGCCGCCCGAGTGGCCGGCGGCCTTCGGGTGGTAGCTCTCGTCGACGGGCAGGGTGGTGCTGTTCAGCCAGGTGGTGCTGCTGCCACAGATCTCGTGGTTGGTGAAGACGCTGCGGACGTCGCCGAAGGCGAAGCCCGCGTTGGCCGCACGCTTGGCGAGGACGTCGTCGAGCACGTCCGCCGCACTGTTGATGGCGGCACGCTTGGTGTCGCCGATGCCGAAGATGCAGCTGCCGCCGACCTTGTAGAGGTGCGGGTAACCCAGCACCACCACGCGGGCGTTGGGCGCCTTGGCGTGGATGGCCGCGTACACCTGGTCGAGCTGGCCGGGCAGGGTGGTGGTGGCGTACTTCTTCCCGGCGGCGACGGCGTTGAGGCAGGCGCTCTCGGAGTCCAGCACACAGGTCTGCATGGTGCTGGCGAAGCCGGCGTCGTTGCCGCCGATGCTGATGCTGACCAGGGTGGTGCCGGAGTTCAGCACCGAGAGCTGGTTGTTGAGCACATCACCGGTTCTGGCGCCCGAGCAGGCGACAAAGGAGAAGGACGACGGCGCGTGCGCGTTCTTCCAGAGGTACGGGTAGGCGTTGGTGCTCCGCTTGCAGCTGCCGCTCTCGCTGGTGTAGCTGCCGGCGCCGACGCCGGACGCGTACGAGTCGCCCAGCGCGGCGTAGTTGACGGTGGCGGCGCTGGCCGACGAGGCGGTGAAGAGGGTGGTGAGGGTGAGGAGTACCGCCAGGGCGGCTACGGACATGGCACGGGTGGGGCGTAGCATGACACCTCCAGGGAGTGACCTGAGTCACAGATGTTGATACCAGGCGGTAGCATCCCCGGGAAGTGGTCATGCCAAGGATATTGACGGTCGGTCTGCGGACGGTGGAGTGAACTCGACCACGCGGACGGGCGTTTGCGCTGCTCAGGCCCCGGCGGCGCCCCCCGCCTCGCGCACGATCGCCTGTTCGAATTCTTGACCGTCCATCAAGCATCCGGCCCCACCGATGCGGGCACGGACCGTCGGGCCCACCGTCGGCGCGACGGCCCGCGCCCCAGGCGACCCGCGCACGGCACCGGGGCGCCCTCCCCCGTTGCCGGCGGCCCTTCGGAGCTGACTCAGCCCCCGGCGGCCGGGTAGACGGAGCCCGAGTGGGCCGGGCCGGGGAAGACCACGCAGCCCTCGACCGGCAGTTCCTCGATCGCCTCGTTGGCGGTCGCGGGCACGCCCAGCCGGCGCACGGCGGACGACACCGCGGCCCGGGCCTGGCGCAGGCCGGGCTCCCCCCAGCCGAGCAGCTCGACCGCCAGACCGGGGGCGACCAGCAGCCGCCGGTAGTGCCGCCCCGAGGCCGGGTCCGGCGCGCTGGGACCGACCGCCCGCAGCGCGGCGGCCATCCGGACCCGGGCGCACTCGTGACCGCCGTTGGCCGAACCCACCCGGTCGTAGAGGTAGCCGAGGTAGTACGGCGTACCGATCACCGCCTGGGCCTCCTCGGCCGCCTCCCGGGCCAGGGCCGAGCCCGGATCCCCGGCGTCCTCCGGCTCCAGTGAGCCGCCGGGGAGCGAGACGATGCCGTCCCTGGGGTTGACCAGGGTCAGCACCCGGCCGTCGGGGGCGAACAGCCACCCCCACGACTGCTTCACCGGCAGCCCGCCGGGCACCTGCTCGCCCGGTCGCCACGGCCAGCCCGCGGTGGGGCGCCGACGCACCCTGCCGAGCAGCTCGGCGATCTCCGCGCTGAACTCGATCCGGCCCATGCGTCCCCCCTTTCGGTGTCGGGCTCGCCGGACCGGCGGTGCGCGGGGAGGACCAGCGGTGCGCGGTTCGGGGCGGAGCGGCGGGAACGGCGGCGTGGGGTACCGCCCGCTCCTGCTGTTGATCTTCCCCGAAATCTTCCCCGAACAGGCGGTCGATGAACAGTCCCCAGCGCCGCTTGGTGGACGCGGGGGGCTGGAGCCGCTGGTCAGGCCATCGGCCCACCTCCGCCGTCGGACGCGTCGGAGTGACCCCGCCCGCCACCGCCGGGCGGCGGGAACGGGGGCAGCGCGAAGGCCGGGACCGCCGCCGACCCGGGCGGGAGCGGCAGGCCCCGGCCGGCCCCCTCGGCGAGCGCGCCGCACACCTCCCGGACGGACATCGGCCGCAGCCGCCCCTCCGCCAGCGCCCAGCCGCACACCTGCGGGCCGTCGGGCGCCGCCGGATCCCGGTGCAGCAGCAGCGCGCCGGTGCCGCGCGCGGCCGTACCCGCCGCCAGGGTGACGCAGAACGCCTCGGCGTCCCGACCGCCGGCGAACAGCCGGCCGCCCTCGGTGCATAGCTCCGCCGCCGTGGCGAGCTCCTCCCCGTCCTCCGGGCCGTGGCAGCTCAGCGTCAGCAGGTGGCAGCCCTCCCCCGCCCCCTCGGCCAGCGCCAGGTACACCGCGGTGACGTGGTGCATCACCGCCTCCATCAGCGACCGCCCCCGCGGGCCCTCGCCGACCGCCGCGAGCAGCGCCGCGCAGCCGATGGAGATGCGCACCCTGGCCCGGTGGTCGTCGACCAGCACCGGCAGCAGCTCGGCCAGCCGCTCCCCCGCGTAGACGAAGGGCTCCCCGGCCAGCTCCGGATCGGCCGCGTACGCGACCCGGGCCGCCGCGGCACCCGGGTCGAGGCCGAACGCCTCGCAGTAGTCCTCGTAGTCGGCCGGTTCGAGCACCCGCAGGTGCACCTCCAGCCCCTGCCCGTGCAGGGCCCTGAGCCTGGCGTCCGTCCGGCTCAGGTAGGCCGGGAAGGCCGCGCCGCCGAACAGGCCGTGCCGCGCCAGCCGGGCGAAGTCGACCGCCCGGGCGGCCACGGCGAGCGCCACCGGCTGCGGCGGGGGCGCACCGCGGGCCCGGCCCCGGCTCCGGGAGCGGCCGCCGGGACCGCCTCCGCCCACCCCGGACGGCGCCCGCCCCGACGCACCCCCGCCACCGGGCGCCCGGGCCGCGCCCCCGCCACCGCGCCCGGCCCCACGCCCGGCCCCACGCCCGGCGCCGGCTCCGGCCCCGGGACGCCCGGCGGGCGGGCGGCTCCCCGACCGGGCCCGCACCCGGCACGCCACGGGCCCGGTGGCGGCGAAGAACGTGGACGACTGGTACATGGCTCCTCCTCGGTGTCGCACCGGCCCCGGAGCCCCTGGAAGGCCCCCGGCGGTGACGATCGAGAACATACACACCGTTACCGACAATCGACCGAGAGCGACCGCCCGGGCCCGCGCGGAGCCCCGGGCCGGGCCGGTCGGCCGGGCTGTTTCGCCCGGGTTGTCAGTGGCGGACGTTAGGGTCGGGGACCATGCGACTGCTGCATACCTCCGACTGGCATCTCGGGCGCTCCTTCCACCGGGAGAGCCTGCACGACGCCCAGCGCGCCTACCTGGACCACCTCGTGGAGGTCGTCCGGGCCAGACGCGTGGACGCCGTGCTGGTCGCCGGCGACGTGTACGACCGGGCGCTGCCGGGGCTGGAGGCGGTCGCCCTGTTCGACGACGTGCTGCACCGGCTGGCCGGGCTGGGCGTGCCCACGGTGTTCATCAGCGGCAACCACGACTCGGCCCGCCGGCTGGGCGTCGGCGCGGGCCTGATCGGCAGGGCCGGCGTCCACCTGCGGACCGACCCGGGCGAGTGCGCGGAGCCCGTGCTGCTCACCGACGAGCACGGGCCGGTGGCCGTCTACGGGCTGCCGTACCTGGAGCCGACCCTGGTCCGCGAGCGCTTCGGGCTGGAGCGCGGCGGCCACGCCGCGGTGCTCGGCGCGGCGATGGACCAGGTCCGGGCCGACCTCGCGGCCCGCCCCGCGGGCACCCGCGCGGTGGTGCTGGCGCACGCCTTCGTCACCGGCGGCGAGACCAGCGACAGCGAGCGGGACATCGCGGTCGGCGGTGTCGCCTCCGTGCCCGCCACCGTCTTCGACGGCGTGCACTACGCCGCGCTCGGCCACCTCCACGGCTGCCAGACCCTCGCCCCGCACCTGCGCTACAGCGGCTCCCCGCTCGCCTACTCGTTCTCCGAGGTGAACCAGCGCAAGACCATGTGGCTGGTCGACCTCGCGGCGGACGGCTCGGTCGCCGCCGAGCGGGTCGACTGCCCGCAGCCGCGCCCGCTCGCCTGTCTGCGCGACACCCTCGACCGGCTGCTGGACGACGAGCGGTACGCCCCGTTCGAGCAGTCCTGGGTGCAGGCCACGCTCACCGACGCCGTCCGCCCCACCGAGCCGATGGAGCGGCTGCGGCGGCGCTTCCCGCACACCCTGCAGCTGCTCTTCGACCCGGACCAGGCCGAGGAGGGCGCCACCGGGTCGTACGCGGCCCGGGTGAGCGGTCGGGCCGACCTGGAGATCGCGGAGGGCTTCCTGCGGCACGTGCGCCCGGGCGCCGCACCGGACCGGGACGAGCTCGACTGGCTGCGCGAGGGCTTCGAGAGCGTCCGGGAGACCACCGACCGGAAGGCCGAGCTGCCCCGATGAGACTCCACCGGCTGACCGTCGCCGCCTTCGGCCCGTTCGCGGGCACCGAGGCCGTCGACTTCGACGCGCTCGCCGCCGGCGGCCTCTTCCTGCTGCGCGGCGCCACCGGCGCGGGCAAGAGCAGTGTGCTGGACGCCGTCTGCTTCGCCCTCTACGGGGACGTGCCCGGCGCCCGGCGGGCCAACCGGCTGCGCAGCGACCACGCCGACCCGCTGCGGCTGACCGAGGTCCGGCTGGAGCTGACGCTCGGCGGCCGGCGGCTGGAGATCATCCGGCTCCCCGAGCAGCAGCGGCCCAAGAAGAAGGGCACCGGCTGGACGACCGAGCGGGCCCAGACGCTGCTGCGCGAGTGGGCCGCCGACACCGGGGACGGCACGCCCGGCTGGCGGCCGGTCAGCAAGTCCCACCAGGAGGCCGGGGAGGAGATCCAGCGGCTGATCGGGATGAGCCGCGAGCAGTTCTGCCAGGTGGTGCTGCTGCCGCAGGGCGACTTCGCGCGGTTCCTGCGGGCCGACTCGGAGGAGCGCGGCAAGCTGCTGCGCCGGCTGTTCGACACCGAGCGGTTCCAACAGGTGGAGTCCTGGCTCGCCGAGCGCCGGCGCGCCCAGGAGGCCGCCGTCCAGAGCGATCAGCGGCGGCTGCGGGCCCTGGCCGACAAGGCCGAGCAGGCTGCCGGACCAGCGGCCGAGCCCGCCGCCGACTGGGTGCCCGGTGAGGACGAGACCGCGCACCCGGCCGCCGCCGACCTCACCGGCGCGGTGCTCGGCTGGGCCGCGATCCTGCGCAGCGGCGCAGCCGAACAGCTCGCGGTCGCCGACGCCGCCCTGGCCGGCGCGGAGTCCGCCCACGAGGAGGCCGGGCGGGCCCGGGCCGCCGCCGAGGAGCTGTCCGGCCGCCAGCGGCGGCACCGCGACTCGGCGCTCCAGGCGGCCCGGCTCGCCGAGGACGAGCCCGCGATGGAGCGGGACGGCCGCCGGCTGGCGGCCGCACAGGCCGCGGTCGGGGTGGAGTCGGTGCTGCGGCTGCGCGAGTCCGCCGACGGCGCCCACCGGGCGGCCCGCGAGGAGGAGCACCGCCACCGCGAGGCGCTCACCCGGGCGGGGCACCCGGACGGCCCCGGGCTGGCCCGGGCCGAGGAGCCGGAGCTGGCCCGGGCCGAGCGCCGGCTGCGGGACGAGGCGGTCCGGCTGGAGGCGGCCCAGGAGGACGAGCGGCGCTGCACCGCGCTCGCCCGCGAGCAGCGGACGGCGGACGCCGAGCGCCGCAGGGCCGAGGAGCTCGCCGAGGAGGCCCGCGACTGGCTGGACGACTTCGAGGAGCGGCTGGCCGCCCTGCAGGAGGAACAGGCGGACACCCGGGCGGCCGGCGCCCGGGTCGAGCAGCTGGACGCCCGGAGCGCAGAGGTGACGCGGCGGCTGGCCGCCGCCCGCCGCCGGGACGCCCTGCGCGCGGAGATCGCGGACGCCGGTCCGCGGGTGCTCGGGCTGCGCGCCGAGGCGCTGAACGCCCGTGAGCACAGCCAGGACCTGCGCGAGCGCCGGCTCGCCGGCATGGCCGCCGAGCTGGCGGCGCGACTGCGCGCCGGCGAGGCCTGCCGGGTCTGCGGCTCGCCGGAGCACCCGGCACCGGCCAGGCCGACCGGCGGCCAGGTCGGTGCGGCGGACGAGGACCGCGCCCGGGCGGCGCAGACGGCGGCCGAGCAGGCGGCGGACACCGCCGAGCGGGGGCTGGCGGACCTCCGGGTCCACGAGGCGGCCGCCGCCGGTGCGGCCGGACCCGACGCCACCGAGGCGCTCGCGGAGGCGCTCGCCGTGCTGGAGCGCGAGCACCGCGAGGCCTCGCGGGTGGCCGAGCGCCTCGGCCCGCTGACCCAGCGGATCGAGCGCCTCGCCCAGGAGCAGACCACCCGGCTCGCCGCACTGCGGGACGCTGGCGAGCGCAGCGCGGCGCTCACCGCCCGGATCCAGACCCTGCACGGGGAGCAGGAGGAGCTGGCCGCGAGGGTCGCGGCGGCCCGGGGCGACGCGCCGTCGGTGGCCGACCGCTCGACGGCGCTGTCCCGGCTCGCCGACCAGGTCACGGCCCTGGCGGGTGCCGCGCGGGCCCGCACGGAGGCGGCGGCCCGGCTGAAGGACGCGGACGGCGAGCTGGCCGCGGCCGCGGTCTCGGCCGGGTTCGGGAGCGCCGAGGAGGCCCGGGCGGTCCTCCTGCCGGCCTCCGAGCGGGAGCGGCTGGAGGCCCGGCTGGAGCGGCACCGCTCGGCGCGGGCCGCGGTGGAGCGGCTGCTCGCCGAGCCCGAGCTGGTGGCGGCCGCGGCCTGCCCGGCGGCGGACCTCCCAGGCACCCAGGCCCGGCTCCAGGGCGCCACCGACCGGCTGCGCCGGGCGCACGCGGCGCAGGACGCGGCCCGCCGGCGGTGCGAGGAGCTGGCCGGGATCGGACGGCAGCTGGCCGCACTGGCCGCCTCGCTGGCCCCGGCGCTGGTCCGGTTCGCCCGGATCAACCGGCTCGCCTCGCTCGCGGCGGGCACCTCCACGGAGAACCGGCTGCGGATGCGTCTGGAGTCGTACGTGCTGGCGGCCCGGCTGGAGCAGGTGGCCGCCGCGGCGAGCGACCGGCTGGTACGGATGTCCGGCGGCCGCTACACGCTCGTCCACAGCGACGACCGGGGCACCGGCAACCGGCGCTCCGGCCTGGCCCTGCGGGTGGTGGACGCCTGGACGGGCACCGAGCGGGACACCGCGACGCTCTCCGGCGGCGAGAGCTTCTTCGCCTCGCTCGCCCTGGCACTCGGCCTGGCCGACGTGGTCACGGACGAGGCGGGCGGTATGCCCCTGGACACCCTGTTCATCGACGAGGGCTTCGGCACCCTGGACGAACAGGCGCTGGAGGAGGTGATGGACGTCCTGGACGGTCTGCGGGAGCGGGACCGCGCGGTGGGCATCGTCAGCCACGTCGCGGACCTGCGCACCCGGATCCCGGCCCAGCTGCTGGTCCGCAAGGGGCGCAGCGGCTCCACCCTCGCACTGGCCCGCCGCGAGGACGTCTGACGGCGGGGTGCCGGGGCGCCCGGCCGTTCGCCCGGGCGCGTCAGCCGGAGCAGGCGATCCGCTGTGCCTGCTGCCAGGTGCAGACGGGGCAGAGCGTCGTCCCCGGGTGGTCCGCGGGCAGCTCGGTCGGCTCGCCGCACAGCACACAGTCGGCCCGCGGCCCGGTCAGCCCCGGGTCGTGTGTCAGCGCCGCCACCGCCCCGGCGGGGGCCACGGCACAGACCGGGCCCGCGTCGTCCGCGCCGCCGTCCACGACACTGCCGTCCACGGCACTGCCGTCCACCGCACCGACGCCGTTCGCTGCTTCACTCATGCCGCCTTCCTACTCCGCCGCCCCACCGGGTCGCAAGGCCGGTCCGCACACAGCAGGACGGTCCAGCTACAGCAGGCCGGGCACGGAGCGACCGGGCGGGCACCGGGCGACCACCCGCCCCGCCACCCGCCCCGCCACCGGCCGGGGCGGCGCGCCCCAGTACGGTGGCGCCATGCCCACCACCCTCGACCAGCGCCTGCTCGCCGCCCGGGCCGCCTCGCCCAGCTATCCGGAGGTCGGCGCCACCCGGGACGCCCGGCTCCCGGCCGGCTACGCGCACCTTCGGCGGCGGATCCACCTCGGGCACGGGCCGGAGGTACTGGAACGGGCCGGGCGCCACGTCCTCGGGTGGGGCAGCCAGCTCGGCACCGGCTTCGCGGTCCATCCCCACGCCCCGGCCGAGCCGGGCGCGACGGTGCTGATCCGGCTGAGCCTGCCCGGCACCCGCCGCCCGAGGCTGGTGATCCCCTGCCGGGTCGTGTGGACGGTGGACGAGCCGGACCGGATCGGTTTCGCCTACGGGACCCTGCCGGGGCACCCGGAGTGCGGCGAGGAGGCGTTCCTGGTGAGCATGGACGGCGACGGCGAGGTCTGGTTCGAGGTCACCGCGTTCTCCCGGCTCGCCGCCTGGTACGCCCGGCTCGGCCGCCCGGTGGCGGTGCTCTGCCAGTACCTGGCGATCGAGCGCTACCTCACCGCGGTGGCGGCCGCGGTCCGGTAGCAGCGGGCCGAGGCGGCCCGCCGGGCTCCCGTAGCGCCTCAGCCCAGGAAGGACAGCCGGACCGTCCGCCGCGGGTTGTCACCGTTGGTGTCGACCAGGACCACGGACTGCCAGATGCCGAGCGCCAGTTGGCCGCCGATCACCGGCAATGTGGCATGCGGTGCGACCAGGCCCGGCAGCACGTGGTCGCGGCCGTGGCCGGGGCTGCCGTGCCGGTGCCGCCAGCGGTCATCGGCCGGGAGCAGCTCACGCAGCGTGGCGAGGAGGTCGTCGTCGCTGCCCGAGCCGGTCTCCAACACCGCGATGCCGGCCGTGGCATGGGGAACGAAGACGTTGAGCAGGCCGTCGCGCCCGGCGGCGCGCTCGTCGAGGAACGCGGCACAGCGGCCGGTGATGTCGAGCGCGACCTCGCGGCTGCCGGTGGTGATCTCGAAGGTGGTGGTCTGGAAGGAGGAGGCCTGGGGGTTGGGGGCCTGCGAGGAACTGGTCTGGGAGCTGCTGGAACTGGAGTGGTTGCTGTCCGCCATGGCGCCATCCTCACCCACGTCAGGGGGTGCGCCGGACCGCCTCGCCGTCTCCCCGGACCGCCGGACCGCAGCGGCACGGCGGCGCAGGCCGGGAGCCTCGTCCTCCGCGCGAGGAATGCCCCGGGTACGCCAAAGACCCGATGGGCCCTTGGGTCCATCGGGTCGGTGCCGGTGTGCGCGGGGAGCCTGGACGGCCCGGAGGGACCGCGAGGGCCCCGGGGCCGGACAGGGCCTAGAGCAACGCCCTAGGGCAACCGCCCTAGCCGCGACTGCCGAAGAGGCTTCGCTTCAGTCGCCGCAGCGGCGCCAGCAGCGACACCCGCACGTGGCGACGCGGCGCGGTGGGGGCTCCGACGCCACGTGGCGTCAGCTCCCTTATCAACCCGAGCGCCTCGGCGGTGTCCACCGCCGGGAGCGCGGGCGCGCCGAGCACAGCCAGGTGCCGTTCGATCCTGCGGCCGGTCGTACCGACACCGCACTGGATAGCCGGCACGCGGGCCCGAGTCCGCGCTTGCATGTGTTCCATCAGTTTTCCCACCCCTACGAGGCGCCAGGGCCGTGAGGCGAAGACTATCCGTGACAGACGGCCTTCGCGCAACCGTCCTGGTGTTCTGCCACCGTACCGTGCGACGTCAACTGACGGTGCACCAGGGGCAGAGCGACCGGTCACGACTAGGCATCAATGATGGTGCACGACCGGCCGGAGGTCAGCGGGGGCCGGAGGCACGGACCCGGCGCTCGCCCAGGAGGTACACGCCGGGCGCACAGGGTCGACACAGGGAGCCGCTGGCGTACACAGGCGGGCGGGAACGTACACAGGGCGGCGAACTGCAGGGACTGGCGGCAGGCGCCGACCGCAGCGGACCTTATAGGGGACAGCCCCCTCAGCTGCGGCGCTCCTCACCGTGACAATCTGTTCAGGAAGTGAACACATTCGAGGGATTGACTCGGGGGAAACCTCCAAGCAATATCTCTTTCGGCGACATCAGTGCGAGACACGCTCAGAAGTGCGTTCGACTGATGAAGAGCGATGTAAGGATTCCGGCTCACCCGAGCCACTGCCCGGCCGCCTCGACGCTGCGGCGGCCAGGCTCGGGGGGTGCCCGGACCGGCGGCCGGCCGTAGAGGGTCGGCCGGGCCGCCACCCGGCTGCCGGTGCCGCCCTCCACAGGGCGCGGCACCGGCGGTTCCGGATCACCGCGCGCTCGGTAGACTCGGCCAGCGTGCCAGTCCTCCTCAGCATCGTGCTCCCCGTCCACGGCGTAGAGCGCTTCCTGCCCCGCTGCCTCGACTCGATCCTCGAATCCGGTCCGGCCGGCGAGCCCCGCGAAGCCTCCGCCGCCGAGGAGCCGCGCTTCGAGGTGATCGCGGTCGACGACCTCTCCCCCGACCGCTGCGGCGAGATCCTCGACGAGTACGCGGCCCGCGACCCCCGGCTGCGCGTGCTGCACCTCGGCGAGAACCAGGGCCTGGGCGGCGCCCGCACCGCCGCGCTGCCCGAGGTCAGCGGCGAGTACATCTGGTTCGTGGACAGCGACGACTGGCTCCCGGAGGGCACCGTCGCGGCCGTCCTCGACGAACTGGAGCGGGAGCGGGCCCGGGAGAAGGAGGGGGACGCCCCCGCCGACGTCCTGCTGACCGGCTTCACCCACGTCTATCCGGACGGCGGGACCGAGCCCAACCCGTGGCGCCAGGTGCTGGCCGGCTCCCCCCTGGAGCAGGGCTGCACCCTCGCCGAGCACCCCGCGCTGTTCCGGACGGTGATGTCGGTCTGGAACAAGGTGTTCCGCCGCGAGTTCCTGCTCGGCCTCGGCGTCTCCTTCGGCCGCGGCTTCTACGAGGACATCTCCGTCACCTACCCGGCCCTGCTGGCCGCCGGACGACTGCGCTACCTGGACCGCCCCTGCTACTTCTACCGGCGCGGCCGGGCCGGCGCGATCACCAGCACCGCCTCCCCCAAGCACGCCGACGCCTTCGCCCAGTACGACGCGATCTTCGCCTTCCTGGACCGCACCGAGCGCCCCGTCCCCGACGCCCTGCGCACCCTCGTCTTCGAGCGCACCGTGCAGCAGGCCCTGACCGTCCACGACACCCCGGGGCTGGTCCCCCCCGAGCTGCGCAAGGACTTCTTCCGCCGGATCGCCGAGCACTTCGCCCGCCACCGCCCGGCCGGCTACCGCTTCCCCGGCGGTCTGCGCGGCGTGCAGTACCGGCTCGCGGCACGCGGTTCGCGGATCGCCTACGCCGAGCTGCGCCGCACCGGGCGGCTGCCGCGCGAGCTGAAGCGCGGGGCGCGGGCGGTCGCACCGGCGGTGAGGCGCGGGGTGCGCAGCAGCGCCCGCTTCACCGCGTACAACGCCTTCCGCCGACTGCCGCTGGACGAGCACCTGGCGGTCTACGCGGCGTACTGGCACCGGGGTTACGCCTGCAGCCCGGCCGCGATCTACGAGAAGGCCCGGGAGCTGGCGCCCGCCGTCCGGGGCGTCTGGGTGGTGGAGAACCGCACCCAGGCGGCCACACTGCCGACCGGGGTGCCGTACGTGATCGTCAACACGCCCGCGTACCTGAAGGCGATGGCGACCGCCAAGTACTTCGTCAACAACGTCAACTTCCCGCGGACCATGGTGAAGCGGCCCGGCACGGTGCACGTCCAGACCCAGCACGGCACGCCGTTGAAGGCGATGGGCATGGACCTCAGGGACCACCCGGTCGCGGCCGACGGGATGGACTTCTCGCGGCTCCAGGAGGCCGTCGACCGCTGGGACTTCCTGGTCTCCTCCAACCCGCACACCAGCGAGCACTTCGCCCGGGCCTTCCCCGGCCGGTACGAGATGCTGGACACCGGCTACCCGCGCAACGACCGGCTGGCGAACACCACGCCCGCCGAGGTGGCCGCGATGCGCGAGCGGTTCGGGCTGGCACCGGGCCGGACGGCGGTGCTGTACGCGCCGACGCACCGCGAGGGCCAGGGCGGGTACGTGCCGCTGGTGGACGTCCGCGAGCTGGCGCGGCGGCTCGGGCCGGGGTTCACCCTCCTGGTGCGCACGCACTACTTCCACACCGGCGGCCCGGGCGACCTGGTGGCGGGCGAGGGGGCCGCGGAGATCGTGGACGTCTCGGCGCACCCGACCGTGGAGGACCTCTACCTGGCGGCGGACGTGCTGGTCACGGACTACTCGTCGATGATGTTCGACTACGCGGTGCTGGACCGGCCGGTGGTGGTCTTCGCGCCGGACTGGGAGCAGTACCAGCGGGTGCGCGGGGTCTACTTCGACCTGTTCGCGCAGCCGCCGGGCGCGGTCACGGTGGACGCCGACGGGCTGGCGGCGGCGCTGCTGGCCGGGGATCCGGAGCCGGCGGCGCGGGCGGCCTTCCGGGAGCGGTTCTGCCCGTGGGACGACGGCGGGGCGGCGGAGCGGGTGGTCCGCCGGGTGTTCCCGGTGCCCCCCGCCACGGCCTGAGCGGACTGCCGGGGCGGCGCGGGCTCCGGGGCTGCTCGGCGCTCGGCTGCCCGGCTGCCCGGCTGCCCGGCTGCCCGGCTGCCCGGCCCGGGAACGCCGAGAAGGCCGGGAACGCCGCTGCGGGGCACCCGCCGTCGGCAGGGGCCCCGCAGCGGTGAACCGGGTCAGCTCTGGCGCGCGGCCAGGAACTCGTCGAAGGTCAGCTCGCCGTCGTGGTTGGTGTCCATCTGGTTGATGATGGCCTCGGCCACGGCGATCGACGTGGTCAGGTCGCCGAGCTCACGCGCGACCTTGGCGTACTCGGCGGCGGTGATCCGGCCGTTGCCGTTCACGTCGTACTTGTCGAAGGCCGCGCGGATCGTGTCGACGTCTGCCATGGGTTGCCCCTCCTGAGGAACTGAAGAACTGCTGATGTGCGTTTCCGACGGCCGTACCCTACCCGGCCGTGGCGAGCACCACGGCTGGCGGGAGTGGACGGCCTCCCGGGTGGGTGTCGTAGTCTGCGGGTCTGACCTCGGCCCGGCCGGGAACCGACCACCGATTGTCGTATGTTCAGGCCCGGGCGCCTCCCGGGCGCGCTCGTCCAGGGAGGGACCGTGCTCGACCTTTTCACCAAGCTGGTGCTGAAACCCGTCTCGCGGGGCATCTGGCGGCCGGACATCCAGGGCCTGGAGAACGTGCCGCGCAAGGGCGGGGTGATCCTGGCCAGCAACCACCTCTCCTTCATCGACAGCGTGGTGATCCCGCTGACGGCGCCGCGCCGGGTGCACTTCCTGGCCAAGGCCGAGTACTTCACCGGCACGGGGCTCAAGGGCGCGCTCTCCAAGGGCTTCTTCGAGTCGATCGGCGCGGTGCCGGTCGAGCGCGGTACCTACCGCTCCGCTCAGGCCTCGCTGGAGTCGGCGCTGGAGATCCTGGAGGACGGCAAGGCCTTCGGCATCTACCCGGAGGGCACCCGCTCGCTCGACGGGCGGCTCTACCGCGGCAAGACCGGCGTGGCCTGGCTGGCGCTGACCGCCGGCGTCCCGGTGGTCCCGGTGGCGCTGGAGGGGCCCGAGCAGATCCTGCCGATCGGCAAGCGCGTGCCGCGGGTCCGCAAGGTGACGGTCCGCTTCGGCGAGCCGCTGCACTTCGACGAGCTGCACGGACAGGCCCGCTCGCTCAAGGCCCGGCGGCAGGTCACCGACGAGGTGATGCGGGCGATCCAGCAGCTCTCCGGCCAGGAGTTCGTGGAGAGCTACAACGAGCTCCCCAAGGCCGCCTGATCCGCGCCTGCTGGTTTCGCACCGTCCGGTCCCGTACCAACTGGTCCCGCACCGTCTGATCCCGGGCCGTCTGATCCCGGCCGTCTGATCCGAGCCGCGTCCCCGGCTGCCGCGCCCTACGCGGGCGCGGCGGCGACCGGCGCCTCCCGGCGCAGCAGCGCCGCGTAGCGGCCGTTCGCCTCGACCAGCCCGTCGTGGGTGCCCAGCTCGGCCACCTCGCCGCGGTCCAGGACCACGACCTGGTCGGCGGAGCGGATGGTCGACAGCCGGTGGGCGATGGTGATGGTGGTCCGGCCGGCCGCCAGGGTGTCGATCGCCTGCTGGACGGCGAGCTCGGTGCGGTTGTCCAGCGCACTGGTGGCCTCGTCCAGGATCAGCACCGGCGGGTTGCGCAGGATGGTCCGGGCGAGTGCGAGCCGCTGCTTCTCCCCTCCCGAGAAGCGGTAGCCGCGTTCGCCGACCAGGGTGTCGTAGCCGTCGGGCAGTCCGGCGATGGTCTCGTGGATCTGCGCGGCCTCGGCGGCGGCGACCAGTTCCGCGTCGGTGGCGTCCGGCTTGGCGAAGCGCAGGTTGTCGGCGACCGAGGCGTGGAAGAGGTAGGTCTCCTGGGAGACCACGCCGACCGCCCGGGCGAGCGTGTCGAAGGAGAGCTCCCGGACGTCGACGCCGTCGATGGTGACCCTGCCCCCGGTCACGTCGTACAGGCGGGGGACGAGGTAGCTGAGCGTGGTCTTGCCGGAGCCGGTCTCGCCGACCACGGCGAGCGAGCCGCCGGCCGGGACCTTCAGCTCCACCCCGGACAGCGTGGGCCGCTCCTGCTCCGGGTCGTAGCGGAAGTCGACGCCCTCGAAGCGGACCTCGCCCCGGATCGTCTCCAGGGTGACCGGCCGCTCGGGCTCGGCGATCTCCACCGGCAGGTCGAGGTACTCGAAGATGCGCTGGAACAGCGCCAGCGAGGTCTGCACCTGGACGCCGGTGGAGAGCAGGCTGATGGTCGGGCGGAACAGGCCCTGCTGGAGCGAGACGAAGGCGACCAGGGTGCCGATCGAGACGATCGGCGAGCCGCCGGCCGCCGCCAGGCCGGCCGCCCAGTAGATCACCGCGGGCATCGCGGCCATCACGATCTGGATGGTGTTCATCCGCCAGCGCCCCGCCATGCTGGCGCGCACCTCCAGCTCGGCGAGCTGGTCGGACTGCTCGGTGAACTCCTTGGAGAGCGATCCGGAGCGGCCCATGGTGCGGCCGAGCAGGATGCCGCTGACCGAGAGCGACTCCTGGACGGCCGAACTCATCGCGGCCAGCTGCTTCTGCCGCTCGGTGGTGATCTTCTTGCGCTCGCTGCCGACCCGGCGGCTGATCCAGACGAACAGCGGCAGGAGCAGCAGCGAGACCACGGTGAGACGCCAGTCCAGCGCGACCATGGCGACCACCGAGGCGACCACGCTGGTGAAGTTGGAGACCAGCGAGGTGGCGGTGGAGGTCACGGTGGACTGCATGCCGCCGATGTCGTTGGCGATCCGGGACTGCACCTCGCCGGTGCGGGTGCGGGTGAAGAACGCCAGGGACATCCGCTGGAGGTGGGTGTAGACGGCCGTGCGCAGGTCGTGCATGACGCGCTGGCCGACGGTGGTGGATATCAGGGTCTGCACCACGCTGAAGACGCTGTTGACCACGGCGGTGGCGATCATGCCGAGCACGAGGAGGGTCAGCAGTCCGGTCCGGCCCTGCGGGATGGCGGTGTCCAGGACGGCCCGCAGCAGGAACGGCGACACCACCGAGACCACGGCGGAGGCCGCCACCAGCAGCCCGACGGTGGTGAGGCGGCCCGTGTAGGGGCGGAACAGCGCGAGGATGCGCCGCCACTGGGCGGGCGGGCGGGGCTCGCCCTCGGCGCGGGCGGGCGGGGTCCATCGGATGCCGTCGGGCCTCAAGGGCGGGCCTCCCTCGGTCGGGCGCGCGGTGGCGCGGCGGGTTCGTCTGATGCGGCGGGTGTGTCTGATGCGGCGGGAACGGCAGGTGTGGCGCGCACTGGGCGTTGGGCAGGCACGCCGGGCACCGCGGTCAGGCCGCCGCCAGCATAGCGAGAATAGCTCATAGTTAGCGAAGCTAATAGTGAGGCTCACTCTATTCCCGCGCCGGACCCGGCACACACAGGGCGCCGCGCCGCATCCCCAGCGGGAGTGCGGCGCGGCGCCCTGGGCGTGCGTGCGGTCAGTTCGTCCGATAGGTGCGCGCCGCCTTGGCGGAGACCCCGCCGAGCTTGCCCGAGGGGAGCAGCCGGGCGATCGCGACGGCGATCTTGTAGCGCCGGCCCGGGACGGACACCGAGCGGCCGCGGGCCAGGTCCCGCATCGCCTCGCCGACCACCCGCTCCGCGGACAGCCAGCCCCAGGACGGGATGTTGCCCGTGCCCATGCCCGCCCGCGCGTGGAACTCGGTACGGGTGAACCCCGGGCAGAGCGCCATCAGCCGCACCCCACTGCCGCCGAGGTCCCGCTGCACGCCCTGGGTGAAGCTCACCACCCAGGCCTTGCTGGCGCCGTACGTACCGCGCGGCAGGAAGGCCGCCACCGAGGCCACGTTGACGATCGCGCCCCGCTCGCGCTCGCGCATCCCCGGCAGGGCGGCCGTGGTCAGCCGCAGGATCGCCTCCACGTGCACCTTGAGCATGTCCAGCTCGTCCTGGAGCGGGACGGTCAGGAAGGCGCCCTTGTTGCCGAAGCCGGCGTTGTTCACCAGCAGGTCCACCGGGCGGGCGCCGTCGGCCAGCCGGGCCTCGACGGCGGCGATGCCGTCCTCCGTGGCGAGGTCGGCGGTCAGCACCTCGGTGTCGATGCCGAACTCGGCCTGCAGGTCGGCGGCCGAACGCTCCAGCCGCTCGGTGTCCCGGGCCACCAGGACGAGCCGGTAGCCGCTCCGGGCGAGCCGCCTGGCGAAGGCGGCTCCGATGCCGGCGGTCGCGCCGGTGATCAAGGCAGTGGTCATGCCCCTGACCGTACCGACTCATCGCCCCCCTACCCAACGCGTCGGTAACTTCGCAGATCAGAGCCTTGCGGATGCAATCGATGGTTCGTGCTCGTATGGTCGATCGGGGGCATCGCCTGACCAGGCGATGAAGATTCTATTGAGGAGGCACATCTGATGCTTGCTCAGCACCTGACCGGAAGGGCCCCGGCGCCGCTCGCGACCCGGGCCGAACTCGATGCGCTCGGCGCGCTGATGGTGGAGGACGAGGCCGCCGTGAGCGACGCGCCCACGTACCGCCCCGAAGCCGCCGCGCTGCTGCTGGTGGGGCTCGCCCTGCTGCTGTCCCCGAAGCAGCCCAAGGAGAAGACCCGGTAGCCGGTGACGGCGCCAGGCCCGCACGAAGCCTCCGCCGCGGGGCCCCGGTCTCCGAGGCCTCCCCGTGAGACGCGTGAAGCCTTCCTCAAGGAGGACCACACAACCATGCCATTCGCCGATACCTCGCTCCGCGACGAATACGCCGCAGCGGTCGAGCGGGTGGCGGGCCGGACCCTCGACGCCCTCCGGGGCGCCGGGGGTGCGGTCACGCTCGCCGAACCCGGCTCCGACCCGGCCACCGCCCACCCGCTCCGACCGCTGCTGGCCGCCGTCCGAGTGCTCGGACCCGACATGTTCGCACCGCAGCTGTTCGGCGGGGCCGCGCCGGATGAGCAGACGGCCTGGCTGGTGGCCGAGGCCCACGAGGTGTTCCCCTCACCCGCTCCCCCGCCCCCGCCGTGGTCCTCCGGCGTCGGCGATCCGGACAGAGACCCGGACAGAGACCCGGACGGGCCCGCGCTGATCGCCGCCTGGCGGGACTGGGCCACCGGAATGCTGCTGACCCGGTCCGTACACTCCGTCACCGCGGGCGGCCTGCCCGCTCCCGGCGTCACCGCCCCACAGCCCGACCACGCTCCGCAACCTCAGCCCCACGCCTGGCAGGCCTGGTCCGTCCGGATGGCCCAGCTCTCCGCGCTGGCCCTGCCGGGCCTCCACGGCCCGGTCCAGGAGACCGCCCTCGCGCACCCGACGGAGCTCGCCAGGGGCGTCGTCCGCTCGATGCTGCGCCGCGACCACCGGGTGGCCGCCCGGCTCGCCCGCTGGCTCGCCTGGGCCCAGGCCCAGGGACAGACACTGCCGCTGGAGATCGAACCGGTGCTGGAACGGATCCACGTCGTCGGCGATGGAAGCGCCCGCACCGCACTCGAACTCGCCATCGCCGAGGCCCTGCTGGGGACCGCCGTGGACGGAGGACAGTCATGACGGACAACCGGATGCTCGCCACCGCCCAGGAACTGGGCTCGCGTGCGATGGCCTGGCTGCACGGCTCGCACGAGCTCGGCTTCGGCCGGCTCTCCGACAACATCACCATCGACCTCGCCGACCCCAACAACGCCTACAAACCCCTCGGCGAGTGCGCGCTGGCGGCCTCGCTGGTCCTGCGCGACGGAGTCACCGGCCCCCACGACGCCCGCATCGCCCGCGAGCTGCTGGACTTCGGATGGACCCAGCTCCGGGACGGAAACCTGCTGTATGAACGGCAGTTGCGCCACCTGGTGATGACCGACCCACTGGAGACGTACGTCCACTTCGCACGGGCCGGCTACCGGCACCCCGCGATGGAGGAGCTCCTGGAGTCGCTCGGCAGACTGCGCGCCGTCCAGGCCGCGGAGATCCTGCCCAGCCGACGCCTCGCCGTCGCCAACGCCCGCCGGGTGGTGGGCCTGCGCAACCAGCCGGACGACTGGACCGCACTCGCCGCCGGCACCTGGCTCGGCGCCACTCCGGAACCGTGGGCGGTGGACTGGATGACCGGCTACGACATCACCCACGCCGTCTTTCACCTAACCGACTGGGGCGCCCGGCCCGAGGGTCTGCCCGAGCCGATGCGCGACTACGTCCGGACCTGGCTGCCGGCCTGGATCGACATCTGGCTGGAGGTCGGCCAGTGGGACCTGGTCGGCGAGCTGCTGGTGGTGGACTCCTGCATCGGCGAGCCGGTGGGCGGCATGCAGGGCTGGGAGGCGCTGGCCGCCGTCCAGCGCGAGGACGGGCTGATCCCGCGCGACAACTCCGAACCCGTGGCGGAGGATCCGGCCCAGGCGTTCCAGGACCACGAACACACCGCCGTGGTCGCCGTGGTGGCCGGCACCGTCACCCTGTCGCGGGCGCTCGGCGGCGCGGCCGTGGCGGCGTGAGAACCTCCGAGGAAGCGGAGTCTTCGGCGTGAACGACTACGGCGAACGGGAGTTGGCGGAGCTCGTCCGGGCCGCCGAACCGCACGCCACCGCCGTCACCCTGGCGGTGGCGCGCGGCGACCGGCAGGCCGTGCGCTGCCACGGCCTGCTGACCCACGGGGGCGATCCGTGCACCCCCGACACCGTCTTCGAACTCGGCTCGGTCACCAAGACGTTCACCGCCCTGCTGCTCGCCGCGCTGGTCGCCCGCGGCGAACTCGCCCTGGACGACCCGGTGGAACGCCACCTCCCCGACAGCTGGCACCCCGCCACCGTCCGGCACGGCGGCCCGATCCGGCTGCTGCACCTGGCCACCCACACCTCCGGGCTCCCCCGGCTGCCGCCCGGGCTGCTCGCCGGCGCCGTGCCGACCTGGTTCAGCAACCCGTACGCCGCCTACCGGGACGAGCAGTTGCGGGACGGCCTGGCGCGAACCACCGTACGGGCGAGGCCCGGCAGCCGGGTCCGGTACTCCAACTACGGGGTCGCGCTGCTCGGCCGGCTGCTCGCGGAGGCGGGCGGGGCGCCGTACCCCGAGCTGCTCGCCGAACGGATCTGCCGCCCGCTCGGACTCCGCTCGGCCAGCTGCCACCCCGATGCCGCCGACCGCGCCGTCGGGCACCGGCTCGGCCGGCCGCTGCCGCCCTGGCACATCCCCGGCCTGCCGGGCGCCGGCGCCGTCCGGGCCGGCGGCGCCGATCTTCTGCGCTACCTGAAGGCCCACCTCTCCACCGGCGAGGGCGAGTTGGGGCGGGCGGCGGCAGACGTCCAGCGCCCCCGGCTGCGGCTGCCGCACTCGACGGACCAGCTCTGCCTGGTCTGGAACCACCGTCGACTGGCCGACCGGGACATCTTCTTCCACTCCGGTGCGACCCGCGGCTTCACCTCGTTCGTCGGCTTCTGCCCGCAGACCGCCACCGCCGTGGCCGCCCTGGCCAACTGCGGCCCCGCGCTGGACGGACGCTTCGTCCAGCGCGGGTACGAGGTGCTGAAGCGGACGGCCGCCTGAGCTGCGGGCCCGCTACGCCGTCGGCTCCTGTTCGGTGCGGGCCGCGGTGTCGGCCGCGCCGCCGGCGCCCACCGGTCGCAGCCTGGTCGCGGCGGTGGCCCTGATCTCGGGGGCCAGCCTGGCGACGTCACGGGCACCGGCCTTGGCGATCAGGGTCGGCAGCAGCCAGCGCATCGGCTGCATGCCGCGCAGCCAGGCCTGGGCGTAGACGTGCGCCGAGCGGCGCGCGACGCCCGCGACCAGGCGGTCCACCGCCGGCTCCAGCGGGTACGTCTTGCTGGCCGGCCAGGGCAGCCGCGCCCGCATCTGCTTGAGGACGGCGTCCTGGTCGGCGCCGCGCACCATGTCGGTGTCGGTCCAACTCAGGTATCCGACACCGACCTTGACCCCCTGGTAGGCGACCTCGGCGCGCAGCGAGTGGGCGAAGGCCTCGACGCCCGACTTGCTGGCGCAGTACGCGCTCATCAGCGGCGCGGGCGTCATCGCGGCCAGCGAGGCGATCTGCAGCAGATAGCCGCCGCTCTCGGTGAGGGCCGGGAGGAAGGCCCGGGCGGTGGCGACGCTGCCGAGCAGGTTCACCTCGATCACCCGGGTGAACGCGCGATGGTCGCTCTCCAGCAGCGGGCCGCCGAGCGCGATGCCCGCGTTGGCGATCACGGTGTCGATCCGGCCGTAGTGCTCCTGGATCTGCCGGGCGGCCTCGCCGAGTGCGTCGTTGTCGGTGACATCGACCTCCCAGGCGGTGGCGGCCGGCCCGCAGAGTGCGGCCACGACCTTGAGCTCGGCCGGCTCCAGGCCGACCAGGGCGACCTTGGCGCCGCGCAGGGTGAGCTTGCGGGCGAGCGCGGCACCGACGCCGCGGGCGGCACCGGTGATGACGACGACCTGCTCGGACAGCGGCGGGGTGGCGTTCATGCGGTGACACTCCTCTGGCTGCGGCTGTGGCTGTGGCTGTGGGCGGTGCGGCGGTGGGTCTCAGGCAGGTGGGCGGCGGGTAGGTGGGCGACCGCGAGGCGGTGGATCTCGGCGGCGACCTCGACGGGCCTCTCGAACGGCGCCATGTGGCCGACCCCGGGGAGCAGGAGCAGCCCCTGCGGGTCGGGCAGCGCCGCGACGATCCGGTGGGCGTGCACCGGCGGAGTCAGCCGGTCATCGGTCCCGACGATCACGGCGGTCGGCGCGGCCAGTCGCCCGAGCCCTGCGGTGACGTCCAGGGTGTCCAACACGCCGGCCCACTCGGCCCGGACCGCGGTCGGGCAGGCGTGCACGACCTTGGCCGCCGCCTGGACCAGGCCCGCCGGTGAACCGGCGCCCATGGTGGCGTACTTGAGCGCGGCCCGGCTGCCCGGCCCGACCGGGCCGAGCGGCAGCCGGGAGCGCAGCACCCGCCGGTGCAGCAGGCGGCGCAGCCCCGGGTGGCGCAACACGTCCGGGAGGACCCGCAGTTCGGCGATCAGGCGGTCCGGTCCGGTGGAGACCAGCAGTGCGGCGGCGGTGCGGTCGGCGACGGCGGGGCGGTCGGCGCCGGCCATGATGGTCATGCCGCCCATGCTGTGGCCTGCGAGGACGGCCCGCTCCCCCGCCGGGACGGTCCGGACGACCACGGCCTCGAGGTCCTCGGCGAGCGCCCGGGTGGAGTAGCGCGCCCGGCTCGGCGGCACCTCGCTACGGCCGTGGCCGCGCTGGTCGTACGCCACCACCCGGTAGCGGTCTGCGAGTTGGCGGATCACCGGAGCCCAGAAGGCGATCGAGCAGGTCCAGCCGTGGGCGAGGACGACGGTCGGGGCGTCCGACTGCCCGTGTATCTCGACGTGCAGCCGCAGACCGTCGGCCGAGCGGATCCACAGCTCCTCGGCCGGGACGGGCGGTACGCAGTCGGCGGGGACGACAGGGCTCATGCCAGGGCCTCCTCGGGCGCGCCGGGACCGGCGGACGTGCCGGGGTCGGCGGGCGCGCCGTGTGCGGGCTGGGGGCGCATGATCAGCTCGTACTCGGCGAGGTCCACCCGGCGGGTGGCGCGGCGGAACGCGGTGGTGGAGGCGGGCCAGAGCACGGTGTTCTTGCCGTTGCCGTCCAGGTACCAGCTGCGGCAGCCGCCGGTGGTCCAGACCGTGCGGTCCATCCGGTGCTGGAGTTCGAGGTTCCAGCGCCGCTGCGCCCGGGCGGTGGGCTGCATCGCCGTCGCACCCACGGATCCGAGCGTGGTGAGCGCGTCGACCAGGTAGTTCAGCTGGGACTCGATCATCAGGATCATCGAGCTGTTGCCGAGGCCGGTGTTGGGCCCGATGACGAAGAAGAGGTTGGGGAAGCCGTGCACGGTGGAGCCGCGCAGCGCCTCCATGCCGTCCTTCCACTCCTCGGCGAGGCTCCGGCCGTCGACGCCGAACACCCGTGACCCGATGGGCATGTCGGTGACGTGGAAGCCCGTCCCGAAGACGATCGCGTCCACCTCGTGCTCACTGCCGTCGGCCGCGACCAGGGTCGAACCGCGCACCTCGGAGAGGCCGGCGGCGACCACCTCGGTGTTGGCGGCGGCGAGCGCCGGGTAGTAGGTGTTGCTGAGCAGGATGCGCTTGCAGCCGATCCGGTAGTCGGGGGTGAGCCTGGCCCGCAGCGCCGGATCGGCGACGGCCTGCGCGATGTGCCGCTCGGCGAGCTGCTGGACCAGCCGCAGCGCACCGGGCCGCCGGACGAAGGCGTCCACCTGGAGCTCGCGCAGTGCGAAGAGCGCCCCTCGGCGGATCTTGGTGGTGACGGGCAGCCGTCCGTGCAGCCACTTCTCGGCGGCGGTGATCTCCCGGTCGCGACGCGGCAGGACCCAGGCCGGCGTGCGCTGGAAGACGGTCAGCCTGCCCACCCGGGGCTGGATGGACGGGATGATCTGGGCGGCGGAGGCTCCGGTGCCGACCATCGCGACCCGCTTGCCCGCGACGTCGAACTCGTGGTCCCAGCGGGAGGAGTGGAACACCTTGCCGGGGAAGGTGTCCAGGCCGGGCAGGTCGGGGACCTGCGGGTCCGCGAGCGGCCCGGCGGCTGAGACGATCGCGTCGGCGGTCCACTGGCCGGCCGTGGTGGTGATCCGCCAGCGGGTCTGCTCGGCCTCCCAACGGGCCTCGGTGACCTCGGTGTTGAAGCGCAGGTGGGGGCGGAGGCCGAAGACGTCGGCGACCTTCTCCAGGTAGGCGCGGATGTCGGGCTGGCCGGAGAAGCTGCGCGGCCAGTCGGGGTTGGGCGCGAAGGAGAAGGAGTAGAGGTGCGAGGGCACGTCGCAGGCGCAGCCGGGGTAGCTGTTGTCACGCCAGGTGCCGCCGACCGAGTCGGCGCGCTCCAGGACGACGAAGTCGGTGATCCCGGCGCGGCGCAGCCGGACGCCGGCGCCGAGGCCGCCGAAGCCGGAGCCGATGACCGCCACCCGGACGTGCGGGACGTCGGCCGGCGAGCCCTGGCCGGGTGCGGCGGGCCGGGGGCGCTTGGTGCTGGATGCCATGCGGCGTCCTCCTGGGGGTGGGGGCGTGAGGTACGCACTGCGGTGTGTGGCGAGCCGTGCGTGGTGTGCAGTCGCGGCAGGCGGTCCGCGTGCGCACCCCGGGCGTCCTGTTCGGGGAACTACCCCGCCAACCGCGCCAGCAATCACTGGCACGATTGGCAGGGTAGCCCTTACTGACAGCCGATGGAAGAAGCAAGGCCGCTTCGTCTCGGTGACTCCCGCGCTGCCGTGGGCGCCTCGTCGCCGTGGCGGCCGCGCTTCGGTGGGCGCCTCGTCGCCGTGGCGGCCGCGCTTCGGTGGCCACCTCGTTGCCGTGATCTCAGCACCTCGACGACCGCCAGTCCTATGCTGAGCGCCGTGGACAAGGTCAGAGCAGCTGCGGGCGACAGACAACGCGAGTACCGGGTGGAGGAACTGGCCAAAGCGGCCGGCATCACCACCCGTACGCTGCGGTTCTACCGCGAGCGCAAGCTGCTCCAGCCACCGCGCCGGGACGGCCGGATCGCCTGGTACGGGGAGGCGCACCTGGCCCGGCTGCGGGTCATCGCCGAACTCCTGGAACGCGGCCACACCCTCGGCGGCATCGCCGAACTCATCGGCGCCGGGGAGAGCGGCCGGGACGTCGCCGAGCTGATCGGGCTGGAGGCCGCGATCATCGCCCCCTGGTCGGACGAGTCGCCGGTACACCTGGACTGGGACGAGCTGAAGGACGCCTTCGGCGACCAGCTCACCGAGGAGAACACCGCCGAGTCCATCGCCCAGGGCTACGTCACCGTCCAGGACGACGGCATCACCCACGTCAGTCGGCGGCTGATGGACGCCACCAGGGCCCTGGTGGCCGAGGGCGTACCGCTGTCGCTCGTCCTGGATGCGAGCCGCCGCACCCAGGAGCACGCGGACGCGATCGCCGAGATCTTCACCGTGCTGGTCCGCGAGCAGATCCTCGGCGCGCTCGTCGGCGACGCCCCGCTGCCCCCCGGCGAGGCCGCCCGGCTGACCGAGCAGATCCAGCGCGTGCGCCCGCTCGCCCGGACGGTGGCGGACGCCCAGTTCGCGCTCGCCCTGGACCGGCGGGTGCACACCGAGTACGGCGAACTGCTGCGCCAGCGAAGGCCGGAGACCGGCACGGGCGACCAGGCGTAGCCGCTGCGACAGCCGGGCAGGAATGCGGTCGGCCCTGTCGCCGGACCCTCTCTGGAGCCGCCCGATGCCCTATCTGTTCACCCGCCGCGCCGCGCTCTCCGCCCTTGCCGCCGCGGGGTCGGGGCTCGTCCTCGCGGCCTGCGGTTCGAGTGGTTCCGACTCGCCCCGTGCCGGTTCGCCCCATGCCGATTCGGGTGGGGCCGGTTCGAGCGGGGCCCGCGTGGCCGACGGCCCGTCCGGTGGCACCCGTACCGTCCGGCACGCGCGCGGCGAGAGCACCGTCCCGCAGCGCCCGGCCCGGGTCGTCGTCCTCGACACCGACTCGCTGGACTCGGCCGTGACGCTGGGCGTCACCCCGGTCGGCGCGACCACCGTGAGCGACGGCGCGCCGTTCTCCGCCTATCTGCCGGCCGCACGGTTCACCGGGACGAAACCCGTCGGCACCATCGGCCAGCCGGGCCTGGAGTCCATCGCCGCGCTGCGGCCCGACCTGATCCTCAGCAACCAGGTCCGCGACGACAAACGCTACGACGAGCTGTCGAAGATCGCGCCAACCGTCCTGACCAAGACCACCGGCCCCGCCTGGAAGGAGAACTTCCGGCTGCACGCCGAGGCGATGGGCCGCCAGACCGAGGCCGCGGCGGTGGAGGCGGACTACCAGGAGAAGGTGCGGGCGCTGGTCACCGCGCTCGGCGGGCCCGAGAAGACGGCCGCCACCAGGGTCGGGATGGCCCGCTTCCTGGCCGGCGCGCCGACCCGGCTCTACCTCAACGACACCTTCATCGGCTCGGTCTTCAAGGACCTCGGCGTCGGCCGGCCCGTCAACCAGGACAAGCCCGGCTTCTCGCTGGAGATCAGCCCCGAGCAGGTGGACCAGGCGGCCGCCGACGTCATCTTCTACTCGGTGTACGGCGACGCGGCCAAGTCCGACCACGGCCGGATCACCGGGGGCGCGCTCTGGCGGAGCCTCGACGCGGTGCGGAACGGGCGGGTCTACCAGGTGGACGACAACCTGTGGATGCTCGGCATCGGCTACACCGGCGCCGGGCTGATCCTGGAGCAGATCCGGAAGGACCTGGTGGGCTGAGCCCGGCCCGCCCTCCGCTCAGCGCTCCGGGGCGGCCGGGGCGACCGGGGCGACCGGGGCGACCGGGGCGACCGGGGCGACCGGGGCTCGAACGTGGGCCGACCCCGAGCCGGGAGGCTCCGGCTTGGGTGGTCCTCCAACCCCGTCCGCGACGACCGGTCGACTCCACTGGGTGATCGCACGGTTACCCGTGGGTTCGTCCGGACCATACGGTCGAAGCTCACCCGCGGGTCCCCTTTCACCTGGTCGGGCCGGTGGTGGGAGGCGGGCGCCCGCGCCGGCTCCGTGTGGGGGCGTCATGGTGTCCGTGGTCGGAGGGTTCCGCGCGGTGGCGCGGGTGACGGGCGGCCGGGTGCTGCTCTGGTCGCTGCTGGGGCGGCTGCCGAACGCGATGTGCCCGATCGGCACGCTGCTCCTGGTCACCCGCAACACCGACAGTGTCTGGCTCGGTTCGCTGGTGGCCGGGGCGCTGGCCGTCGGCCAGGCGGTCGGCGGTCCGCTGATCGGCCGGCTCGCCGACCGGCGCGGGCAGCGGACCGTCGGCCTGGTCGCGGCGGCCGTCAACGCGTTGGCGATCCTCGCGCTGGTCGGCGCCTCGGAGCGCGACCTCCCGCTGGGCCGACAGATCGCGGCGGCCGCGCTGATCGGCCTCTCCGTCCCGCTGGTCGGACCGCTGTCGCGCAGTCGCTGGGTCCGGTTGGCGCGCGGGGACGGCGAGTTGACGTCCTCGATGCTCTCGCTGGACGGCATCGTGGACGAGGTCAGCTTCACCACCGGCCCCGCGCTGGTCGGCGTGCTCGCCACGCTGGCCTCGCCGGCGGCCGGACTCCTCACGGCGGCGGCGCTGGTCGGCGTCTGCGCGACGCTCTTCGCCCTGCACCCGACGGCCGCTCCGGGAGCGGGTGCTCCGGGAGCGATCGCTTCCGCGACGGGTGGGCGCCGGATCCGGTCGGCCGACCGGCTGTTGACCACGCCGTATGTGCTGCTTCTGGCGGGGATGGCGCTGCTGGGCGCCTGCTTCGGCTCCGTCCAGGTCGGGGTGACGGCCACCACTGACGCGCTCGGGCAGCCCGGCGCCGCCGGACTGCTCTACGGCTTCATGGGTTTCACCAGTGCGTTCGCCGGGATCGCCACGGCCGCCCTCCCCGCCCGTTGGGAGCTGCCGCTGCGGCTGCGGGTCGGGACGGTGCTGCTCTTCGGCACGTCCGTGCTGCTGCTGTTCTCGGGTGGCGGCATCGGCGTCCTGGCCACTGCCATCGGCTGCCTGGGGGTGGCCGTGGCGCCGCAGATGATCACCATGTTCGGCCTGGTGGAGCGGACCGTCCCGCCGGCCCGGCTCGGCGAGGCCATGGCCGCCCTGGTCAGTGCCATCATCCTGGCGCAGTCCGCCGGCACCTTCCTCGGCGGCTGGTCCGCGGACCACTTCGCGCCGACCGCCCCGTTCCGGATCACCGTCGCCGCCGCGGCCGCGGCCCTGCTGCTCGCGGGGTGCACCGCCACCGACCGCCGCTACCGCCGCCGGGATGGCCTTCGGGGAGGGGCGGTCCGGGTTCTGGCGGTAGACCGGTGATCTCGGCACCGGTCCGGTGACTCGGGCTGTTTGGCCGTTCAGCAGCCCAGCGCCCCGGCCCGTGCCAGTTGATTTCCTGCCTGATGACCAGGTCTCCCGTTACGGCGCCTCCCGTTACGGCGTCTCCCGTTGCGGCCGGTTCGCTGCCGGGCCCGTCCCCGGGCGGGTGCATGGCCTTACCAGGGAATCGGCCCGTCCTCGGCCACAAAGGTGCCCGTCGGGCCGTCCTCGCCCACAGTCGCCAGCTCCACCGCCACGGCCGCGCCCTCCTCCGGCGTGCGCATCCCGGTGTGGCGGTTGAGGTCGGTCGCGCAGTAGCCGGGACTCACCGCGTTGACCAGGATCCCTTCGGCGCGCAGTTCATTGGCGTAGAGCACGGTGATCGCGTTCAGCGCGCTCTTCGAGGTGCAGTAAGGGAGGAGGATCGAGTAGTAGGCGGACCACGGGCTGCCCGGGTCGGCAAAGTGGGTGAGGGAGCCGAGTTCGCTGGACATGTTGACGATGCGTGCGGCGGCGGAGCGGCGGAGCAGGGGGAGCATCGCGTGGGTCACCGCGATGACGCCGAACACGTTGGTCTCGTAGACCTGCCGGAGGGTGGCGGCCGGGGTTTCGCTCGGCTTCTGCGGTGCGGTGGCGATCGCGGCGTTGTTGACGAGGATGTCGAGGCGGCCGAACGTGGCGTCGATGTGCTCGGCGGCGGCCTGGACCGAGAGCTCGTCGGTGACGTCCAGTGGTACGAACCGTACGTCGGCGCCGTCGGCGCGGAGCTCCTCGGCGGCCGCCTCGCCACGCTCGGCGTTGCGGGCGCCGATCAGCACGGTGATGCCGAGGGCTGCGAGCCTGCGCGCCGTTTCCTTGCCGATGCCCTTGTTCGCCCCGGTGATCAGAGCGGTCTTCTGTGAAGTCGTCATGGCCCCAAGCCTCCCCTCTCCCACGGGCGGCAGGGAAAGACCAGAAGACTCTGGATCTATAGTCCACGGATATGAGTGAGCTAGAGGTGCGGGAGCTGAGGTACTTCATCGCGGTCGCCGAGGAACTGAACTTCACTCGGGCCGCGCAACGCCTGGGGATGGCGCAGCCCCCGCTGTCGAAGGCGATCGCCCAGGTGGAGTCCCGGCTCGGGGTACGCCTGCTGGAGCGCACCACCCGGCAGGTGAGGCTGACCACGGCCGGTCAGGTGCTGCTCGGCCAGGCCCGGATCGCGGTCGACGCGGTACACGCGGCGGCCCGGCGTGCACGCCGGGCCGGTCAGCCGACACCCCAGCTCGTCGTGGCGGTCAAGCCGGGAGGCGATGCCGGGCTGCTGCGGGAGATCCTCGCCGCCTACCGGGAAGCGGGTTCGCATCTGCCGCCGCCCGAAGTCGTCGTCGGCGGCAGCGGAGAGCCGATCGCCATGCTGCGGGACGGCCGTGCCGATGTGGCGCTGCTGCGCAGCCCGTTCGACGGCCAAGGGCTGGATTCCCAGACGCTCGTGGTCGAACCGCGACTGGCCGTTCTCCCCGCCGCGCACCGCCTGGCCGGACGCCGGCGGCTGCGGCCGGCCGACCTCCAGGGCGAACCGATCCCCCGCTGGAAGGGGGCCGACCCCTCCAACACCGCCTACTACACAGGATGCGACGGAGCGGAGGCAGGCGGCGGCCACACGAACTCGGCGCCGACCGACACTCCCGAGGGACCGCTCGTGGCCAGCGTCGAGCAGCTCCTGGAGGTGGTCGCGCTCGGCCAGGCGGTGGCGTTCCTGTCACTCTCCACCACCAAGCAGCACCAGCGCCCGGACATCGCCTACCGGCCGGTCACCGGCCTCAGCCCCAGCGCGGTCATGGTCGCCTGGCCGGAGACCTCGCGATCCGCAGCCGTCGCCGCCTTCGTCCAGGCCGCCCACGACGTCGCCGCCCACCACCCCGACCACATGGCCGCACTGGCATCCTGACCGGCCGGTCGACGGAATCCCGAGGCACGCGGGTGGCCAAATATGTAGACCGGTCGGTCGATTGGTGAGTTTCATGTGGACCGGTCTACAGATTCTGTTCGGCGCGCACACGCACGCGCAGGTAGACCGGTCTACCTATTTCCGAGAGGGAACACAGGTAGACCGGTCTACATATTCGCCAACGCCGGACGCCGGATGCCGACCCCGCCGCCACCAGCTCCCGACCGTTCGTCACCGGTCCTTCACCACCGGCCGATGCCGGCCCGGTCCGGCCCGGACCCGCCACCGCCGACCGGCCAGCCTCGCCGTCCAGCGTGTCCCCGGCAGGCGTTAGGCTCTTGCCTCCGGTGTCCACGCCTCCTGTTGCGCGGGCACCGGAGTCATTGCGGACAGGACGTACCTGACACAACGGGGGAACCATGAGCGGCGGAGCAGCGCCGGGCGCCAGCGGCGGATCGGACGGATACCGCGTCAACGTGGCGGGCCTGAACGGCGTGACCGAGCAGTTGAACAAAACGGCGACCGACATCGCGGCGGCCAAGACGGCGTTCGCCGGCTCGGTCTGCTACGCGTCGACGGCGTTCGGCGAGTTCGGCATGGACAAGGCCTGGTCGAGCTTCGACGTCGCCTGGTCGAAGGAGATATCGGTCACCCAGCGGGCCCTTGACGAGCTGTCGCAGAAGATGGCGACCACCACCACCAACTACCGCAACGCCGAAAAGGCCGTGACCGCCTCCCTGGTGACGGCGGGTGGCGGCCGGTGAGCAAGGTCAAGGATCTGGAGCACGCTCAGCACAACATCGAGCAGCCGCAGTTCATGCTCCCCAACCTGCACCTGCTGCAGGGGATCAACGAGGCGCTGGCCGTGCCCCCGCCGGTCGGTGACCCGGGCGCCGTGCGGGCCCGGGCCAAGGACTACGCGCAGGCGTCCGCCTCCTTCGCGAGCGCCGCACAGGACCTCTCCGGTATCGCCACCAACCAGCTGCCCGCGGTCTGGACCGGTTCGGTGGCCGAGCACGCCACCCAGGCGGTGCACGCGATGTCGGCGGAGACCACCACCTCCAAGGAGACCCTCGCCTCGGCCGCCACGCTGCTGGAGGCCTGGGCCAACGACCTGGAGTGGGCCCAGAAGACCGACTCGGACGGCTGCCGGCAGCTGAAGGCCGCCGGGGACAAGATCAAGGACGACCTGGGCGGCTTCGACCAGGGTGCGATGCAGTCCGCGATGGCCGGCGTCGGCGCCCGGCTGGCCGCGGCCCGACGGGCCGAGAGCTGCGGCACCAGCACCGCCAGCCGACTGAACCAGCTCGCCTCGATGGCCCGGGCCGAGCGCGCCGGCCAGGGGTCGATCGACCCGCTGGCGGCCGTGGTCCTGGCCACCGAGAAGAACCCGGGCGCGGGCGAGGACGGCGGCTACATCCTCACGCCCAACCAGCTCGACCGGGCCACCCAGACCCTCGGTGTGATGACCGGTGCCGACCAGATGGCGTTCCGCGCCCTGCTGTCCGGCGCCAAGTCGCCCGAGGAGGCCGCGTACCTCTGGAAGGCGCTGGCGGCCGGCCACTCGGTGGCGGACATCCAGAAGTTCGACGCCGCGATCCACCCGCACGGCGACGACCCGGCCTGGCTCGCCCAGCACCTGGTTCCCGCGACCACCACCGGGGACACCGGGCGGGAGTCCTCGGACAACATCGACGTCACGTACCAGGGCCAGCAGGTCAACATCGACGGGTACGGCGTCTACTCCCAGCGCGACGTCAGCGACTGCGTGGCCGCGTCCACCGTGATCGCCCAGGCCAAGCTGGACCCGCTGCTGATGTTCCAGCTCACCACCGGCGGGACTCCGGACGTGCCCGGCTCCGACTCCCCGCAGAACTTCGAGCAGCGGCTGCAGAAGACCTACATCGACGAGTACATCCAGGGGCAGAAGGCCGACGGGAGGAAGACCTACCCGCAGGAGGACAAGGGCCTCGGCAGCACCGCCCAGACCTACCTGGCCGACAAGGACCTCGGCAAGGCCACCGGCGCCGACTACGAGCACGTCGAGCTGAAGAACGACGACGACCGCCGGGCCGCGCTGGCCCGGATCGAGAAGTCCGTCGACGAGGGCCTTCCGGTCCCGATCACCGTGCGCAACGACGACTCCGGGCACCAGATGATGATCATCGGACGCGACGGTGACAAGCTGCAGGTCTACAACCCCTGGGGCTTCACCTCCTGGGTGACCGAGGAGCAGTTCGTCAACAGCCAGCTCGGCGGACTGACCCCCGGTGAACACCCCCTGAACAAGTCGACCGCCCTGGAGCTGCCGAAATGACCACCGTCCGGCCGGACGCCGAACTGGCGGACCTCGATGTCCCCGCGGCCATCACCCGGGGCCTGCTGCTCGCCGGCGGCCCGCGCCAGGCCCTGTTCACCGAGGCCGCGATCGCCGCGACCCACCACGCCGAAGCGGCGGGCGTGGGCCCGTACCCGCTGGGCTTCCTCGCCCAGCACGTCAGGGCCGGCGGGTTCGCCGCCGCCCTCGACCTGCCCGAGCCGGTGATCGGCCAGAGCGGCCGCGCGCTGGTCCGCAGCTGGCTGCAGGCCGCCGCGGCGAGCGGCGCCGACCTCGGGCGCGAGCACCTGTTCGCACGCTGGCTGGCGGAGGTCTCGGCGATGCTCGCACTGCGGCGCGACATCCGGGAGCTGGGCGTATGACGGGCCGTCCGTCCGTCCGGCGTGCGGTCGCCGGTGCGCTGCTCGCCGTCCTGGTACCGCTGGCGGGTTGCTCGTCCTCGTCGTCCGCCCCGGCGGACAAGGACCCGGACGCCGTCGTCACGCTCCCCGCCGAGGGCGACGCGGAGGCGGTCGGCGGCGGGCGGCTGCCCCCCTTCGACCCGTCCGACGTCCAGCTGGTCGTCGGGGGCTCGGTGGGCGTCAGCCTGCGCTCTGCGCCGCTCCCGCACGGCTGGGAGTTGGCGGGTTCGGGCGACACCGCCGTGGTCCGGCGCGGTGCGGACGTCGCGCTGACCACCTGCCCGCCCGACTCCGCCGGGTGCGGCCACACCGTTCGCCAGGTCTGGACCGCCACGGCGGCCGGGTCCACCACGCTCACCTGGAACTACGTCGACCGGGCCTCCTGCCGCCAGACGGGCGGCTCGTCGTCCTGCAAGGTGCTGGCGGTGAAGGAGGTCCGGGTCCGGGTGGGTTGACGGACCGGCGGCCGACCGCACCGGGCTGCACAACCGCAGCAGGTGAAGGCGGGCCCTGCCGACGGGCGGCGCTCCCGGGCGCAGCCACCAACCGTCGGCAGGGTCGTGCCGTTCATGCCCTCAGGCCGTCGACCTCAGGCCGTCGCACCCCCTGCCTGAAACCCCGTGCCTGAAACTCCGTGCCTGAAACCCCCTGCCTGAAACCCCGTGCCTGAAGGGCCGCCTCCAGCCGGGCGATGTCCTCGGCGTCCTTGGTCCGCCGCGGGCGGGCGGGATCCCAGACCGGCATCATCCGCTTGATCTCGATCTGGACGTGCGGGCTGACGATCGCGCACTGCAGGCCACCGATCCGGCCGGGCCCGGAGTCGAGCATTCCCTCGGGCCAGGGCGTACCGGCCCAGGGGCCTCCCGCGACCACCACACGGCCGGCCGGATCCCGCTTCAGAAGCGTGAAGCTGCTCTCCAGCCCGTCCTTGGTGAAGTCCAGCTGGAGCTCGGCCGGCGGCCCCGGCACCTGCCGGTAGCCGCGCCGCAGCAGGCCGTCCGCCAAGCCTCCGGCGTCGTCCGCCCAGAGGAACCAGTCGATGTCCGCGTGGTCGCGGGTGGTCTCGCCGAGGTAGAAGTCCACGGCCCACCCTCCGCGGAGCCACAGCGCCACCCCGAGGGCCCCGGCGACCTCCACGGCCTCGGCGATCAGCCGGAGTTGTCGGTCGGCGCGCGTCGTGTCCACGGTCGGACCGGCTACGCGGCGGGCTGCGCGGCGGCCGACCGGAGCAGGATCCGGGCCAGCTCCCGCGGCTCGGAGAACATCGGCCAGTGACCGGTGCCCAGTTCGGCAAGCTCCCAGTGCTCGCTCTTCAGCAGCTCGGCGACCGCCTCCATCGGCTCCGGGCCGTCGAGCACGCACTTGAGGTACGTCGCCGGGAGTTCACCGAGCGGGCGCCGCAGGACGGACGGCTCGGTCAGCGTGGCGCCCGGGTGGGGCGTCGAGCCGGCCGTGATCCGGTCGATCTGCTCGTCGGTGAGGCCCTGTCCCGCGAAGTCGGCGGCGGTCAGGGGCGCCCAGAAGCCGCCGTTCGCGGCGATCGACCCCTCCACCATCGACCGGCCCTCCGGCCAGGCCGAGACGAAGGACTCGCCGTCGGCCGGGACGTTGGAGTCCACGAACACGATGCGGCGCAGGCGGTCGCCGATCCGCTCGGCGGCCTGCCCCACCGGGATGCCCGCGTAGCTGTGCCCGACCAGCACGACGTCGCGCAGGTCGAGGCGCGCTATCTCGTCGACGATGTCCTGGACATGGGTCTGCTGGCCGGCCGGCTGGCCCTGCCGCTCCGCGAGGCCCGAGAGCGTCAGCGCATGGGCGCCGTGGCCGGCCGCCCGCAGCTCGGGCACGACCTCGTCCCACGCCCAGGATCCGAGCCACGCACCTGCTACGAGTACGAATTCCGTCATGGCGGCACGGTAGCGCGGAGGTGTGACAACCGGCACCGCATTTCCTCGGCGCAGGAGGCCCGACGGCCGCGCGGGATCAGCTCGAACGGATCAACACGGCGGCGCCGCTACCGCCCCGAGCCGCCGATGAGCGCGGGCAGTTCGCGCATGTCGTGGAAGACCACGGTGGCGGGCCCTTCGAGCCGCTCGGCCGGGGTCAGCCCCCCGCCGTAGCCGAAGGCCCGCATCCCGGCGGCCCGGGCGGCCCGCACACCCGGGCGGCTGTCCTCCACCACCGCGCACGCGGCCGGGTCGACGCCCATCCGCTCGGCGGCGTACAGGAACAGGTCGGGCGCCGGCTTGCCCCGGTCGACCTCCGTCGCGCTGTAGATGCGGCCCTCGAAGTGCCCGTACAGCCCGGTGCGCCCGAGCGTGTGCCGCATCTTCTCGTGGGATCCGCTGGACGCCACACAGGTCGGCAGGGCGATCCCGGCGAGCGCCTCCGGCAGGCCCGCCACGGGTCGCAACCCCTCGTCCACCGCTTCACGGTGGAGCTGCTCGAACCGCCTCCCCCAGAGCACCGCCGTCTCGGCACCCAGCCGGGCGGCGACCTGTTCGGCGATGGAGGCGGTGGACCGCCCGATGAACCGCTCGACCACCTCGCCCTCGGTCAGCGGCCAGCCCAACTCCGCGCCCAGGGCGACCTGGACGCGTGCCGCGATGCGCTCGCTGTCGACCAGCACCCCGTCGCAGTCGAATATCACCAGTTCGATCGGCTTGATCATCACGGCAGCATAGAAGTCCCGCCGTACCGCGCCGGTACCCGCCCCCGCGATCGGCGGCGGCCACCGGCCACGAGGTCGGCCGGAACGGACCGGGAACCCGGGGCGGAGGCCCAGGGACGGAGGCCCCGGCCCGAGAGCCCCGCAACGGACGCACTGCACCGACAAGCCCTAGAGCGCGCGCTTCAGCAGTGCCATCAGCGCCACCCAGTGCCGGTCGGTCGCCGCCTCGTCGTACGGGGCGGTGTCGGTCTGGGTGAAGCCGTGGCGGGCGCCCTCGTAGACCTCGCAGGTGTGGCGCACGCCCGCCTCGGTGAGCGCCTTGTCCAGGCGGTCGATCTGCTCCGGGGGCATCGACCGGTCCTGGTCGGCGTGGCCGAAGTACAGCTCGGCGGTGATCCGGTCCGCGAGCAGATGCGGGCTGTCCGCCTCCTCGCTCGCCAGGTGGCTGCCGTGGAAGCCGGCCGCGGCGGCGACGCGGTCCGGGTAGGTGCCCGCCGTCCGCAGGGCCAGCCCGGCGCCGAGGCAGTAGCCGGTGATGCCCACCGGGCCCTCGGTGGTCAGCGGGGAGTCGGCCAGCCAGCGGAGGTACGCGCCGGCGTCGCGCATCGCGAGCCCGGGGGTGAGCGCGTCCATCATCGGACCGAGGCGCTCGAAGATCGTCGGGTCGGTGGCGGGGCTGATGAGCTCGGGCAGCTCGATCAGCGGTGCGCGCCCGTGGCGGTACAGGACGTTGGGTGCCAGCACCGTGTACCCGGCCGCCGCGATCCGCCGTGCCGCCGCCTCCAGGGAGGGGCGCAGCCCGAACGCGTTCATGTAGAGCAGGACGCCGGGGTACCGGCCGCCGTCGTCCGGGTGGGCCAGGTAGGCGTCGGCGGTGCCGTCCGGCGTGGGGAGGTCCACGGATGTTCCGCGCACGGTGGTCATGGCCGTCTCTCTTCCGCTGTGGTGGTGGCCCGCTCGGGGCAGCCGGGGCGCGCGCCGTCGGCGCGGTGCGCGCAGGCTCAGGGGTTCACGGTGTGGACGCCGCCCTACGGGGGCCCGACGCACCGGCAGTGAGTGACAGTACGTCAGGGATCCGCCCATGAGAAGGCCCGCCCGCCCCGTCACGCCGGTGGACCGCCGTCTCAGGCGCCCCAGGTGCGGCTGCACAGCACCAGGAGGTACCCGTCCGGGTCGGCCACGGTGACGCCGTGTTCGTCCCAGTACGGGTTGTGCGCCGCCACCCGGGTGCCGCCGGCCGCCACCAGCCGGTCGACCAGGGCGTCGTCGACGGGGGCGCCCAGGTAGACCACGAAGAGGTCGTCGACGGTCGGGGTGGGCTCCAGCGGCCGTTCCGGGTCGTGGGTGAGCTCGAAGTGCCAGGCGCCGCCGGGCGGTCCGACCATGAGCAGGTCGTGCTCACCGGAGACGCGCTCGGTGGTGCGCCAGAGGATGTCCAGCCCGAGGCCGTTGACGTAGAACCGCTCGGCGGCGGCGAGGTCCCTGGAGGGGCGCGCGATCCGCACCCGCGTCGTCGAATTGATCACGCCGGGGAGCGTAGCCCCACCGGACCGGGGAGACCAGGCCCGGCTTCAGGGGGGCGGGGTACGCAAGAGGCTGCGGCCGCCGTCACACCGCCGGCTGTTCCAGGCGGAGCAGCCGCTCCTCGTCGGAGGTCCGCGGGCAGGTGAGGCAGGCGGAGTCCGGGCGGATGGCGTAGTACAGGCAGCAGCCGAGGCGGGTGCGGGTGTGGTGGGCCGTGCCGTCGGAGCCGGTGAGCCGGCGGAAGTCGGCGGAGCCGGGGAGCGGGAGGGTCCCGCCGGGCAGGACGGCCTCGGCGGCGGCCACGGAGGCGTCCTCCTCGCCGAGCATCCGGCCGAGGTACCAGACGGCGGAGGCCAGATCGTCCGTCACCATGCCCCACAGCGCCCGTGTGCCGCGCCGGGTGGCGGTGGCGAAGGCGGTGAGCAGCGGTTCGGCGTGGCTGACGACGGCGGCGCGCAGTTCGGCCCGGAGCTCGTCCTCGCCGGACAGCGGGATGTCGCCGGGCAGCGAGACGTGGCCGCGCGGGCGCAGGGCGAAGTCGCCCGTGGGGGCGTGCAGCCAGATGTCCGCGGGGTCGATCACCGGGACCCGGCCGGCCAGGAACCAGGGGCCGGCGAGGAGGGCGCAGGCGGTCCAGAGGTAGTGGTGCAGCAGCCGGGAGGCGGTGACGTGCGGTCGCGGATCCCTGCCGTGTTCGGCGGCGATCCGGGCGGCCTCGCCGGCGAGGGCGGCCTCCAGTGCCTCCGGCAGACTGCTCAATTCGACTGCCGAGTACCAGCCTTGGCAGCTCGACGGATCGAGGTCGCGATCGCCGAGGAGGCGCACCCGGAGCACGGGGCAGCGGCCGAGCAGCTGCTCGTAGTCGGCGCGGACGGACTCCGCGGGGCAGGGCGGCACCGGCGCGGGCGGCGCGGGCAGGGGTACTCCCGAGATCATCGGCACTCCCGAGATGGAATAAGGTGAGGCTCACCTTATAGTCCGTCAGCGGGTGGTCCGGACCGGAAACACCCGGACTTGACCGGGTAAGGGTTGCCTAACCTAAGATCTCATTCCGTGCTGAGAATCGAACCGCCGGCCCCCACGGCCCCGGCGGCGCTCCGACCCCCGGCGGTACGGCGGCCTGCGCTGCTGGCCGCCGGAGTCTGCGCCCTGGTGCTGTGCGCCGCACTGAGCCTTGCGCTCGGCTCCCGACCCATCCCGCTGTCCACGGTGGTCCACGCCCTGGCCGGTACCGAACACCACGGCGACGCCGACGTGGTGACCGGCCTTCGGGTCCCGCGGACGATCATCGGCCTCGCGGTCGGGGCGGCGCTCGGCGTCGCCGGGGCGGTCGCCCAGGGCGTCACCCGCAACCCGCTGGCCTCGCCGATCACCCTCGGCATCAACGCGGGTGCGAGCTTCGCTGTGGTCGCGGCGATCTACGCCTTCGGGCTCACCCGTCCGGTCGAGTACATCTGGTTCGCCGTCGCCGGGGCGGCCGTCGCGGCCGTCGCGGCGTACGCCATGTCCCGGCACGGCGGCGACCTGGACCCCGTCCGGCTCGCGCTCGGCGGCACCGTCCTCACGGTGGTGCTCACCTCCTGGACGTCCGCGCTGATGCTGGCCAGCCACCGCACCCTGGACGAGGCCCGGTTCTGGCTGGCCGGGTCGATCGCCGGGCGCCATCTGGACACCCTCACGCCCGTCCTGCCGTTCCTGGTGATCGGGTTGATCGCCGCCTTCGCCGTCTCGCCCTCGCTCAACGCGCTCGCGCTCGGCGACGAGGCCGCGCAGTCGCTCGGCGTGCCGGTGGCCCGGATCCGGGTGGTCGGCGGCCTGGCCGTCGTGCTGCTGGCGGGCGGCGCCGTCGCGGTCGCCGGACCGGTCGCCTTCATCGGTCTTGCCGCTCCCCACCTGGTCCGTCCGCTGCTCGGCAACGACCACCGCTGGCTGCTGCCGGGCTGTCTGGTCGCCGGTCCGCTGCTGCTGCTCGCCGCCGATGTCCTCGGCCGCGTGGTGGCCCGGCCCTCCGAGGTCGAGGTCGGCATCGTGACGGCCTTCCTCGGCGCGCCGCTGCTCGCACTGCTGGCCCGAAAGGTGGCCCGATGAGCTCCGCCGACGCCACCGGCCCGTCCACCGCCGTGAACCCGGTCGACTCCGGCGGCTCCGCCACCGCCATCACACCGGCCGCCGGCACCGCCCCCACCCGGGCCCGCCGACCGGCCCGCCACCGGGCCCGGGCCCGGACCGCGCTCTGGTCGGCGGCCGCCGCCGCCCTGCTCGTGCTGCTGACCGGAGTCGCGCTCGGGACCGGCCAGGTCGAGATGTCCGCCTGGGACGCGCTGCGCGCGCTGGCCGGCCTCGGCGACGCCGGGAACGTCCTGGTCGTCCAGGAGTTCCGAGCGCCCCGGGTGGTCTCGGCACTGATCGCGGGCGCGGGCCTGGCGGTGGCCGGCTCGATGCTCCAGCGGCTCTTCCGCAACCCGCTGGCCTCCCCCGACACCGTCGGCGTCACCGGCGGCGCGTCCTTCGGCGCGGTGCTGACGCTCGCCACCGGCGCCTCCCAACAGCTCATCCCGCTCGCCGCACTCGGCGGCGGCCTGCTGGCCGCCCTGCTGCTCGGCGCCTTCGCCTGGCGCTCCCGGATGGCCGTCACCCGCCTGGTGCTGGTCGGCCTGGCGGTGCAGCAGGGCCTGGCGGCCGCCGTGAACCTGATGATCGTCCGGTTCCCGGCCGAGCTGGCCTCCTCCGCGATGCAGTGGACCACCGGCTCGCTGTACGGGCGGAACTGGACCGAGGTCTGGATCGGCGGCACCGCCATCGGGCTCGGCATGGTGGCCGTCCTGCTCTGCCGGCACCGGATCTCCGTGCTCGACCTCGGCGACGACTCGGCCGGCGGGCTCGGGCTGAACCCCGGCCGCGAGCGGCTCCGGCTGCTGCTGCTCACCATCACCCTGGCCTCCCTGGCCGCCGCGCTCACCGGACCGGTCGCGTTCGTGGCACTCGCCGTACCGCACCTGGTCCGGCTGCTGGCCGGCCCGCCCACCCTCGGCACGCTCGGCCTCACCGCGCTCACCGGAGCCGTCCTGCTGCTCTCCTCCGACCTGCTCGTCCTCCATGTGATCCCCGTCCACGGGCTGCCGGTCGGTGCCGTCACCGCCACCCTCGGCGCGCCCTGGCTCCTGGTGCTGATGATCCGCCAGGGCCGGCTGCCCCAGAGGAGCAACCGATGACCGCCCCTTCCACCGCACCGGCGGGCAACCGCCTCGCCGCCCACGGCCTGGACCTGCGCTACGGCAACCGGGTGGTCGTGGACGGCCTCGACCTGGAACTGCCCGGCGGCGCCGTCACCGCGATCGTCGGCCCGAACGCCTGCGGCAAGTCCACCCTGCTGCGCGGACTGGTCCGGCTGCTCGGCCCGGCCGCCGGCACCGTCACCCTGGACGGCTCCGACATCCACCGGATGCCCGCCCGGGCCCTCGCCAAGCGGATGGGCCTGCTGCCCCAGCAGCCCGTCACGCCCGAGGCGATCACCGTCGAGTCACTGGTCCGGCTGGGCCGATTCCCCCACCAGCGGATGCTCAGCCCGTGGTCGAAGGCCGACCAGGCCGCCGTCCAGGACGCGCTGGCCCGCACCGGCACCGCCGAGCTGCGCGACCAGCAGGTGGACCGGCTCTCCGGCGGCCAGCGCCAGCGCGCCTGGATCGCGCTGGCACTCGCCCAGGACACCGAGTTGCTGCTGCTCGACGAGCCGACCACCTTCCTGGACCTGCGCCACCAGCTGGACGTCCTGGACCTGGTCGCCGACCTGCACGCCGAGGCCGGGCGCACCGTCGTGATGGTGCTGCACGACCTCGGCCAGGCGGCCCGCTACGCCGACCACCTGGTCGTCCTCAAGGACGGCCGGCTGGCCGCCGCCGGACCGCCCGCCGAGGTGCTGACGGCCGAACTGGTGGAGGCCGTCTTCCAGGTGCCCTGCCTGGTCGTGCCCGACCCGGAGACCGGTACGCCGCTGGTCGTCCCGCGAGCCCGGGCACGGCGGCACGCCACCGCCTGACCCCGGCGGCCCCGGCCCCTCAGCCCGCTTCCACCCCACTCACCCCGAGTCCCGCCCACCCGGTATCGGCTCCCCCACCCGAGACAAGGAACCCGTCATGACCCGCTCCGCCCGCGCCCGCAGGATCCCCGTCGCCCTGCTCGCCGTCACCCTCTCCAGCACGCTGCTGGCCGCCTGCGGCAGCAGCGGCGGCAGCGGGGACGCCAAGCCCGGCGACTCCGCCGCCTCCGCCGGATCCGCCGCCGGGTTCCCGCGCAGCGTCGCCCACGCCGCGGGCACCGCCGAGATCAAGGCCCAGCCCAAGCGCGTCGTCGTCCTGGACAGCGGCGAGCTGGACGATGTCACCCTGCTGGGCATCACCCCCCTCGGCGCGGTGTCCCCGCACATGAAGACCGAGGGCGGGTTCCCGAACTACCTCAAGGACAAGATCAAGGACACCAAGGACGTCGGCCCGATGAACGAGCCGAACCTGGAGCTGATCGCCTCCCTCAAGCCCGATCTGATCCTGTCCTCCAAGGTCCGGCACGCCAAGGTCTACGACAAGCTCAACGCCATCGCGCCGACCGTACTCGCCGAGACCACCGGGTTCCCGTGGAAGGAGAACCTCGCGCTCTACGCCAAGGCCCTGGGCAAGGAGGCCGAGGCCGGGAAGGCGCTGGCCGACTACGAGGCCCGCGCGGCCAGGCTCGGCGAGGCGATCAGGGCGAAGAACGGCGGCGGCGCGCCGACCGCCTCGGTGGTCCGCTTCGTGGCCGGCCCGACCCGGCTGTACCAGAAGCAGTCGTTCAGCGGTGTCGTGCTGAAGGATGCCGGCCTGGGCCGCCCGGCCTCGCAGGACGTCGACCAGTCGATGCTGGAGGTCGGCGCCGAGCAGATCAACCAGGCCGACGCCGACCTGGTGTTCGTCACCGTGGCCGACGACCCGACCAAGACCAAGCAGAGCGAGGTCCAGGGCACCTCGGTCTGGAAGGGCCTGAACGCCGTCAGGAACAACAAGGTCTTCACCGTGCCGGACGAGACCTGGATGTCCGGCATCGGCGTGCAGGCCGCCGACGCGATGCTCGTCGACATCGCCAAGGCCGCGGGCGTCGACGCGCCCAAGTAGTAGTCGCTGGAGGGGGGTGGGCATCGCGGCGCCGGCCCGCCCCCCATCCGGGCCCGCCCCTGTCCCACCTCGCAGAGGACACCACCATGCGGCTGTACCTGCTTGCCCTGAACCCGACCGACTCGGTCACCGACGGCTTCCTGCCCGCGGCCGCCCGGCTCGGCCTCGATGTCACCGTGCTCACCGACTGTCCGGACCTCCACCGACGCGCCTACGCGGGCCGGGATTTCGCGCCCGAGGTGCTGGAGTGCGAGGTGCGGGACTTCCGCGAGGTGGTCAGCCTGGTCTCCCGCCACCACACCCCCGACGCGGTGTTCAGCAACAGCGACCACCTCCAGACCCAGACCGCCCTGGCCGCCGAGTACTTCGGGCTTCCGGCCAAGGACTGGAAGGCCGCCCTGCGGGCCAAGGACAAGGGCCAGCTCCGCCGGCACCTCACCGCGGCCGGGGCGGACGCCGTCTGGTCCGCCGAACTGGCCCCCGGTCAGGACCCGGCCGAGCTGGACCCGCCGTTCCCCTGCGTCGTCAAGCCGCGCGAGGGCGTCGCCAGCGAGGACGTCACACTGGTCGCCGACGCCGCGGAACTGGCGCTCCGCTGCCGGGAGATCCAGCACCGCCGGGCCGGCGCGACCCTGGTCGTCGAGGAGTTCCTGGACGGGCGGCTGTACACCCTGGAGACGCTCGGCGACGGCCGCCGCCGCCATGTCCTCGGCGGCTTCCGGACCACGCTCTCCCCTCCCCCGCACTTCATCGAGGAGGCCCTGGAGTTCCTCCCCGGCCACCCGCAGGCCGTCCTCGACCAGGTCCTCGGCCAGCTCGACGCGCTCGGCGTCGGACTCGGGGCCTGCCACACCGAGTTCGTGCTCCAGCCGGACGGCCGGGCCCGCCTCATCGAGGTCAACTACCGCGCCATCGGCGACCAGTGCGACCTGATGCTGGCCGAGCTCCTCGACATCCCGCTGTTCGAGCACATCCTCGCCGTCCACCTCGGCCGCCCGCTGCCCGAGGACCTCACCGAACGCTGTGCCGCCGTCGGCCGCCGGGCCCGCAACCAGGCCGTCTGCGCCGACCGAGCGGGCACCCTCACCGCCGCCCCCGGCCCGTACGACGAGCAGCGCGACGGTGTCCGGCTCGCCTACCGCCCGCTGCGCACGGTCGGCGAACGCCACGAGCACTACCGCACCAACCGGGACTACCTCGGTGTGATCTGGGCCGTCGGCACCGACCAGGCCGCCGTGGACGCCTCCGTCGCCCGCTTCACCGCCGCCAACACCTGGGAGATCACCCCGTGAGCGCCGCCGAGCAGTTGACGCTCAGGGTCCTCTCCGCGCTGCTGCGCGAGGACGTGCTCGGACTGCGCACCCGCGGCCGACTCCAGGAGCGCGCGGACGGCCGCTGGATCGCCCTCGACCCGGCCGGCGCCGCCCTCGCGCTGCCCGTCGTGGAGGAGGGCTTCCAGAGCGAGTACGCCGCCCGCCTGCCGCTGGTGGAGCTGTCCGGCCGCCCGGTCACCGGTCTCGACGGCATCCTGGCGGCCCTCACCGGCCTTGCCGACCCCGAGGACCGGCCGGGCTGGGGCGCCTTCACCGAGGAGTGCCGGCAGACCCTCGCCACCATGGAGCTGCACGACCGCGTCCGGGGCGAGGTGCACACCGCGCTCACCGACCTGTACGGCGCGGACCCGGCCTACTGGACCGGGCCGGCCGCCGCCCTCGGCCACGACACCCTCGCCGCCTACCTGGACCACCCGGTCTACCCCACCGCACGCGGCCGCTCCGGCCTCACCGAGGCGCAACTGAGAAGCCACGCACCCGAGTTCCACCCTGCCTTCGAGCTGCGCTGGCTCGCCGTCCCGGTCGGCTCCGTCACCCGGCACGGCGAGCCGCCGCTGCCCAGCTGGTGGCCCACCCCGAGCCGGCTCGGCCTCGACCTGGAGGGCGGCGACGCCGCCTGGGCCACCCTGCCGGTCCACCCGCTCACCTTGGCGGCGCCACCGGGCGAGACCTCTCGGGCCGACTCCCCTCGGGCCGACTCCCCGCCGGCCGGCCGCCCACAGGCCGGATCCCCGCCGGCCGGATCCCCGCTGGCCGAGGCCCTGCGCGCCACCGGGCTGGAGGGACGCGCCGTCCTCGCCGACCGCCCGTACCTGACCGTCGTCCCCACCCTCTCGATGCGCACCGTCGCGGTCGCCGACGACCCCGCCTGCCATCTCAAACTCCCGCTCGCCACCGCCACCCTGGGCCGGCTCAACCGCCGCACCATCAAGCCCGGAACCCTGCGCGACGGCGCGGCCGGACAGCGGCTGGTCGAAGCCGTCCTGGCCTGCGAGCCGCGCTTCGCCGACCGGATCCTGCACGCCGACGAACAGACCTGGGCGCACGCCGGCCACGAGCTGCTCGCCGTCCTGCTCCGCCGCCACCCCGCCGGCCTGGACCGGGCGGTCACCGTCCCGCTGGCCGCCCTGCTGGCCCCCGCGCCCGGCGGCCGGCTCGTCCTCGACCACCTCGCCGACCGGTTCCACGGCGGGGACCCGGTCGCCCTGTACGACGCCCTGCTGGAGCTGCTGCTCGACTGGCAGACCACGCTGTTCGGGTACGGCATCGCCCTGGAGTCCCACCAGCAGAACACCTCGCTCGTCCTGGACGAGGACGGCGGCCTGCGACTGCTCTACAAGGACGACGACGGCCCGCGGGTGCACACCGCCCGGCTCGCCGCCGCCCTGGGTGAACTCGCCCCCGGACCGGACGCGTTCGACGACGCGCGGATCCTCGGCGAGGAGGACCGGCCGCTGACCGACCTCTTCACCACCATCACCGGCCATCTCTGCACCGGCGCCCTGGCGTTCGGCCTCGCCGACCACGGGCGGGCCGAACTCACCGACACCCTCGGCCTGTTGCGCAAGCGGCTGACCGAGGCCGTCGAGCGGATCGGCCCGGCGGGCGAGCCGCTGCGAACCGGACTGCTGGACGCAGAGCGGCTTCCGGTCAAGGCGATGGTCACCGCCGGCACCCTGCTCAGCAAACAGCGCTCGGGCGCGGCCGACATCAACAAGCACTACACCAGCGGGCCCAACTACCTGCTGGCGGAAGGTCCGACGGGGCTCGCGCGGTGACGGTGAACGCCCTGGCGCAGCCCTCCGGCCACGACACCGCCCGCTCCGGCGGGCTCGGCCGCCGCCAGGTGCACGCCGTCGCCGCCTGCTACTTCGTCGCCTCCTTCGCCGCGCTCGGCCTCCCGCCCTACCTGACCGCCATCCTGCCCGCGCTCGGCGATCCGCACGGCCGCTGGGCGGGCGTGCTCTACATCGTGCCGACGGTGTTCAGCGCCCTCGGCGCCCCGCTCTGGGGGCGCCTCGCCGACCGGTTCGGCCGCAAGCGGCTGCTGCTGCGCGCCCAACTCGGGCTCACCGTCTCCTTCCTGCTGGCCGGCGCCGCCGACAGCCTGCCCGCGTTCACCCTCGCCCTGGTCCTCCAGGGGTTCCTCGGCGGCACCTTCGCCGCCACCAACGGCTACCTCGCGGCCGCGCTCGACGGCTCCCGGCTGTCCCGCGCGCTCACCCTGATGCAGGGCAGCGCCCGGGCCGCGCTGGTGGCGGCGCCGATCCTGGTCGGCGTGTTGTCGCCGTGGATCGACCCGCACCGGCAGTACCTGGTGATGGCCGTGCTGCCGCTGGCCGCCGCCGCCCTGCTCGCACTGCTACCGGAACCGGGCCGGCCCGCCGCTCCCGACCCGTCGGCGGCCGGGCACCCCGAAGCCGGGCACGCCGAGGCCGAGCACACCGAGGCCGGGCGCCCCGACGTCGAGGCGGCGCCCCTTCGGGCGCTCCTCGGCTACGAGTTCGCCTTCGTCTTCGCCACCGTCATCTCCTTCCCCTACCTGATATCACTGGCCGGGCAACGCCTCCCCGGGGTCTCCGGCACCACCGCCGGCGTGCTGTTCGCCCTGCCGCACCTGTGCTACCTGGCGTTCGCCGCCCGCACCCACTCCGCCCTCCTCGACCGCCCGCACACCGGGATCGCGCTCGGCTTCGGCTTCGTCGCGCTCGGCCTGGCCGGGCACGCCGTCGCGTACTCCCTGCCGGTGTTCGTCCTGGCCCGGCTGCTGCTCGGCGCCGGACTCACCCTCGGACTGGTCGCCCTCTCCGTCCTGGCCGCCGAGGCGGCACGCGGCCGGGCACCGGGGCGGATGTTCGGCACCCTCGAATTCATCTCCAAGGGCGGCGCCGTGGCCGCCGGCGCCGTCGCGGCGCTGGCCAACGACCGCTTCGGCGCCGCCGCCCCCGTGCTGGTCGGCACCGCCGCCGCACTCCTGGCCGCACTCGCGGCCACCGCACCAGCCTTCCCGTTCCGCGTCCCGCCAGCGTTGGAGTCGCCGATGACCCGCCAGCCGACCGCCCACGAGCCGACGACCCTCGCCCCGCCCGCCGAAGCGGCACCGGCCGAGGCGGCACCGGCCGAACCCTCGCCGACGACCCCCGGTCTGCCGCCCGAGGGCCTGGGCGCCGACGGGCTGGACGCCGACGGCCTGCCCTCCGCCGACCGGGCGGTGGCGCACACCCTGCTCAACTGCCTGCTGCGCGAGGTCTCCGGGCCCGAGCACCAGACCGCCGCCACCGACGGCCGGCTGCTGGTCCGGCTGCCCCGGCGCGGCGCCCTGCTGCGGGTCGCACTGCGCCGCACCTCGCTGCTGGGTGCCCACCGGTTCACCGGCCCGGTCGAGGAGGAACGCCCCGACGGATGGGCTGAGTTGACCTGGCGCGAGCTCGCCGGGTACGTCCAGGACGAGCTGGAGCTGCGCACCGGCACGGCGAACGAGGAGTTCCTCGACCAGCTGGCGTCGAGCCATGCGGGAGTACTGGCCGGGCTGACCGCCCGCCCGGCCCCCGGGCCGGACCGCTACCTGGAGTCCGAGCAGGCCCTGCTGTTCGGCCACCGCTTCCACCCCGCACCCAAGTCGCGCTCCGCCGAGCGCGGCGACTGGCGGTCCTACGCACCGGAGTCCAGGGCCGCGTTCCGGCTGCGCCATCTCGCGGTACGCGAGGAGCTGATCGCCGAGGAGTCCCTGGACGAATCCGCCACCGCGCTGCTGGACGGCCTGCGCGAGGTGCCCGCCGGCTACCGGCTGCTGCCCGCCCACCCCTGGCAGTACCAACTCCTCGACGACCACCCGCTGTTGCGCGGCGCACTGGCCGACGGCGACATCCTGGACCTCGGACCGGGCGGCGAGCCGTTCACCGCCACCGCCTCGGTGCGCACCCTGCACGGCGCCGGCGCCTTCCTGAAGTTCAGCCTCAACGTCCGGATCACCAACTGCCTGCGCAAGAACGCCGCCTACGAGCTGACCGGCGCGGTCGCGCTCACCCGGCTGCTGGCCCCGGCGCTCGCCGACCTGGCCGCCCGCTTCCCCGACGCCGCGATGCTGCGCGAACCGGCCTTCCGCACCCTCGCCCTGCCCGGCGCCGACGGCCGCCCGGACGCCGCGCTGTACGAGGGCTTCGGCCTGATCGTCCGCGAGGGCTTCGCGGGCGTGCTGCGGCCCGGCGCCACCCCGCTGCTGGCGGCCGCCGTCGCCGACGAGCACCCGACCAGCTCCGCGCAGATCGGACGGCTGCTCGGGCCGGACACGGACGCCCGGCAGGCCCTCGACTGGTGGACCGCCTATCTGCGGCTGCTCGTCCCGCCGGTGCTCGCCGCCTACTTCGACCACGGCGTGGTCCTGGAGCCGCACCTGCAGAACGTGCTGATCGGCGTGGACGCGGCCGGGTGGCCCACCCAGGTGCTCCTCCGCGACCTGGAGGGCACCAAGCTCGTCCCCGAACAGAACGCCGCCGCGCTGGCCGCGCTGCCGCCCGAGGTGGCCGGCCCGATGGCGTACGACGCGGAGCGCGGCTGGGACCGGGTGGTGTACTGCCTGCTGGTCAACCACGTCGCCGAGCTGCTCGCCGCCCTCGCCGACCGCCACCCCGCCGCCGAATGCGCGCTCTGGGCGGCCGTCCGGCACACCCTGGAGGCGTACGCGGACGCCCACGGCCGCCCGCCCCGGCTGCGCGCGCTGCTCGCCGGGGTGCCGCTGCCGGCCAAGGCCAATCTGCTCACCCGCTGGGAGCGCAAGGCCGACCGCGCGGCCGGGTACGTCCGGCTGCCGTCCCCGCTGGCCGGAGCCGTGCTCGCGGAGGCCGCCCGGCTGCCGACCGGGCCGGCCCGCCCGCTCACCCCGGCCGGAGGCCTGCGATGACCGCCACCGGACCCGTACGCCGACACGTGGCCGGCCTCGCCTCGGAGGCGCTGCCCGCGTACGTCTACGACCTCGCCGCCCTGCGCGCGCACGCCGCCGAGGTCCGGGCGGCGCTGCCCCGGCAGGTCGAGCTGTACTACGCCGCCAAGGCCAACCCGGAGGCACCCGTGCTGGCCGCGCTGCGCGGGTCGGTGGACGGGTACGAGGTGTCGAGCGGCGGCGAGTTGGCCCATGTGCGGCAGGCCGTGCCGGACGCCCCGCTGGCCTTCGGCGGGCCGGGCAAGACGCCCGCCGAGATCGCGGCCGTGGTCGGTGCCGGGGTGCACCGCTGGCACGTCGAGAGCGAGCAGGAGCTGCACCGGCTGGCCGCCGTGCTGGCCGACCGGCCACAGGCCGTGGTGGACGTGCTGCTGCGGGTGAACCTCCCGGTGGCGTCGGGCGCGCTGGACTCGGTCGCCCTCGCCATGGGCGGGCGCCCGACGCCGTTCGGGCTGGACCCGGACCGCGCCGAGGCGTGCGTCCGGCTGCTGTCCGGGCCGCTCGGGCGCCGGATGCGGCTGCGCGGGGTGCACGCCCATCTGGCCAGCGGGCTGGCGGCGGCGGAGCAGCTGGCCGTCGCCGGGCAGATCGTCGACTGGTCGGCCGGGCTGGCCGACCGGCACGGGTTCGCGCTGGAGGAGGTCAACGTGGGCGGCGGCATGGCCGTCGACTACGCCGATCCGGCCGCCAGATTCGACTGGACGGCCTTCGGCGGCGGGCTGGCCGGGCTGCTGGACCGCCACCCCGGCCTGACCCTGCGGATCGAGCCGGGTCGGGCGCTGACCGCCTACTGCGGCTGGTACGCGACCGAGGTGCTGGACGTGAAGCACAGCCACGGCGAGGACTTCGCCGTCGTCCTCGGCGGCACCCACCACCTGCGCACCCCGGCCACCCGGGGGCACGACCAGCCGTTCTCGGTGCTGGCGGTCGAGGAGTGGCCGCACCCGTGGCCGCGGCCCGCCGTACGGGCCGGCCGGGCGAGCCTGGCCGGCCAGCTCTGCACCCCGAAGGACGTCCTGGCGCACGCCGCACCGGCGGCCGCGGGTCTGCGGACGGCGGACCGGGTGCTGTTCTCGATGGCGGGCGCCTACGCGTGGAACATCTCGCACGACAAACGTTGTTAAAGGTGTACCCAATGTGGGTGCGCCTCCCTAGCATTGGGCCATGAACGCCCGCACCCTCCCCCGCCAGCGCGCGGCACTCCGCGCAGCGCTCTATGGACGCGCCAGCGTCGACCCCAAGCGCCGCGGCCGGTCCATCAAGGACCAGTTCGCCGAAGCCGAGACCGAATGCCAGGAACACGGCTGGCGCATCGTCGGCTACTACGAAGACCGCGACCGTTCCGCGAGCCGCCGGGCAAAGAAGGCCCGCGAGCACTTCGAGCAGCTCCTCAGCGACATCGAGGCCGGCCTCATCGACGTGGTCGTCTACGCCGAACGCTCCCGCACCGCACGGAACCTGGACACCGCGCTGAAGCTCAGGCAGCTGTGTGAGGACACCGGTGTGCTCCTCTGTTACGACGGCCGCGTCTTCGACATGCGGCACGCGCCGGACCGCAAAGAGTTCACGCGTGACGCCCTACAGGCGGAGGAGGAGGCCGAGGCGACGATCGCACGCGCGGAGAGGACGACCCGGCTTGCGGCTCGACGGGGCGCACCGCACGGGAAAGTGCCCTTCGGCTTCCAGCGCCGCTACGACCCGGATGACGGGCACCTGCTGGGGCAGTTCCCTCACCCCAAGCACGCCCCCGTGGTCCGCGAGCTCTTCGCCAAGGCCGCCGCAGGCGAGAGCATCCTGGCGCTCCTGGCGCTGTATCGCAGGTACGTGCCGACGGCTCAGCCTCCTAGCGTCCGTGTGCTGCTGCAGAACCGCTCCTACGTCGGCGTGCGGATGCACCGGGGCCAGGAGATGGATGAGTGCCAATGGGAGGGGATCGTTGACGAGGGGGTCTTCGCCGCAGTGCAGGAGATCCTCGGCGCTCCAGAACGGCGCATCGAGCGGGATGGGAAGGCTCGTCATCTGTTGTCTGGGATCGCGGAATGCCCGCGGTGCAGGGCCGAGGGGAGGGCCCTGCCGTACTCGGCTGTTCGGGCGGCGATGTTGAGTGGGAAGGTGCGCTATCGGTGCTCGGATGGTCGCTGCCATGCGATGGTGATCGCCGAGCAGGCGGAGGCACTCGTCGAGGCGTCGGTCTTCGAGTGGCTGGGGTCCTCGGCTGCGGCGGCAGCGTTTCGCCCGCTTCAGGATGAGGCCGCGCTTGGTCGGGCGCGGGGCCGCGCAGCGGCGATGCAGCAGCAGTTGAAGGATGCGCGGCGGATGGCGGGTACGTTTGATGAGAACGGTGTGCCGGAGCTGACGATCCAGTCTCTCGCTGAGGCCGAGCAGCGGCTGCTGCCGCTGATCGCGGCGGAGGAGGCTGAGATGGCGCGGATGACAGCGACGTCGGACCCGCTGCTGACGTTGTTGGTAGGGCAGCCGGTGGATCGGATCGCGCAGGTTTGGAACAAGGAGTTGTTGTTGCCTCAGCGCAGGCATCTGCTGCGCTTGGTGGTCAACATCGACATCCGCCCCGGGGGGAAGGGCCGGCAGTTGCCGTTGACTGAGCGGGTGGTGCTGACGTTTGCGGGGGAACCGGGGTTCGTGTCGAGGAGGACGCGTGAACGCGGGCTCGAAGTGGTGACTAGCGGCTCGTAGCGTGTTTGGTGTCGGTCCGCCGCTGGCTGAGGAAGATCAGGTTGCCGTTGGTGGTGGCGTCGTCGCCGTTCTGGCGGTTGCGCTCCCAGCGGGCGCCGGCTTCGAAAGCCTCGACGAGTTCGGCGGCCCGACGGTCCTCGAACTCCTGCCTGATTGCGGTGATGGCGTCGGCGAGTCGTTGTTCGCGGGCGGCGTGTTCGACTGCCGCTCCGGCGATGAGCCGCTCTTTCAGGGTCTGGTTGCCGGCGTGGGCGACCTGGCAGCGTGCGATTTCATCGTCGAGTTGTCGGCGCTCGGCGGTGGTGTCGGTGAGGCGGGTTTCGAGCCGTTTGAGCCAGCCTCGGATCCCTGTGGCGGCGCTGCCTACGATTCCGGCCATGCCGATGAGGACGGCGGCTTCCTCGGTCCCCGTCGCGTGGAGTGCGGCGGACGCGGTGGCGGCGGATGCTGCTATGAGGCTGGCCTTCGTACGCTCCTGCAATGTGACCCCCTGGAGTCAGCCGTCTGCCGCTGCGCTCCCGGGGGTGGCTTCGTTGGTTTCGGGGTGACGGGTGAGGCGTTCGAACATCGCGTGTACCATCTCGCGGCCGAACTCGTCTACCCCCCAACTGTCTGCCACGGCGTCAGGAGTGATAGATGGTGATGCTACTGCGTTGTGCTCAGGTTGGGACCTGGTACGCGCAGGAAGAATTTCCGCTTCAACAAAGAGGTCGATGGGGTCGGCGCCGATAGCGGCTGCGAGACCGGCGAGGTACTTGGCGTCGGGCATGCGGGTGCCTGCCAGCAGCTTACTCAGCGAGGTCTGGGACATGCCGGCATCGCGGGCGAGTCGGAGTACGGCGCCGCTGTTGACGCGGTCGAGTTCGTAGCCGGCGTTGATGGCGAGGCGGCGCACGAGGGAGCCGAGTCGCTTCAAGGGCGACTGCTCCGCAGGTGTCGTGTTCACGTGGATTCCGTCCATGAGTGTGATGCTAGCGAGCATCACGAGTGATGTCACCGGTCATGCTCAAGAGCAACAGTACTGGTCAAGCCACTCAAGCTCACTCCAGGGCGCACGCCGGGCAGACCCGGCCGTTCTCGTCGCGCCCCCTTCGCGCAATACGGAATCCGCCGATCGTCTTGCTTTCGAGCATGACGAGGTCTAGCGTCATTCCCGAGAGCATGATGCTCTTGAGCATGACGCGAGGGGGTGACCCATGAGCAGCACGACCTTCCAGCGCAACTTCGCCCGCATCACCGCAGGCCAGACCGTCGCCACGATCACCAAGCGCACTGGCCTCGATCAGGGCTCCATCTCCCGGTACCTCCGCGGCACCCGAGAGCCCCGTGTCGGCCGCCTGCAGCGGATCGCGCGGGCGTACGACATCAGCGTCTCGGAGCTTCTGGACGACGTGGAGGAAGCCGCATGACGCCTGCCGACCACCTTCGGTTGCTGGGCCCGCAGCTTTTGGCTGAGATTCGCCGCCGGGCTGCCGCAGCACCGCCGCCGAGCGCGGAGGTAGTCGCCGAGCTCCGGCCGATCCTCGCCCCGGCCATGGCCCGGGTGAACGCCGATCTGAGCGCCCGGTCGACCGAAGCGCCGACGCGGCAGTCCATCGCCGCCTAGACCTTTCGGCCGGGGCCGCCGTTGGAGGCCATTCCAAGGCGACCCCTACGGCCCAACCATCCACACAACAAGGAGGCAGGCCATGAGAGCCGACTCTACCCCCCACCCGCAACTCCACGTCTCCCGAGCACTCGCGAAGCTCCTCGCCACCCACCACGACCTGCCGATCGCCACCTGGTCAATCCTGGCCGCGTCCGGGCAGGCGCAGGGCACCTACTGGGATGCCCCGGCCGGCGCCGGCGCCAGGCTGGCGGAGAAGCTCGGCGCCAGGAAGTACGACCCGTGGACCAACACAAGGACGGGCCGGACGACACAGATGCTGTCGTTCACGGTCGACGGTGTCGCTTTCGCGATCATCCTGATGTATGCCGCCGAGGTGCACCCGGACCGTGCGGACGAGGCCGAGACGCAGTTGCTGTGTGAGCACCTCACTGGCCGGACGGCGCCGTGCGAATGGTGCACGGACGACAGTGCGTCTTACTCGAACGCGTTGGAGAAGTGGCGTGCGGCGGTGGCGTCGTGAGCGCGGACCGTTGGGAGTTGCTGATCGTCGCGGTCGGCGTGGTGCTGTCAGTCGGGATGTTGGTCTGGTTCCTGCGTCGCTGGTACGAGCACATGGCGCACTGCTGCACCGGGTTGTGCTCGGCGCGGGACTCGCGGGGGTGGCTGCCGCGGCAGCGGACGGGCGGGGAGTCGTGACCGCCGTAATGCCTGAGGCTGGCCCGGAAGCCATCGGCATGTTCGCCCCCGGCTCGCCCGAGTGGCACGCCGCCCGCGCGAACGGCATCGGCGGCAGCGAGATCGCCGCCGTCATGGGCCTCAGCCCGTTCGAGTCGGCTTTCTCCTTGTGGCACCGCAAGCAAGGGCTCGCCGGGCACATCGAAGAGACCCCCGTCATGAGGTGGGGCACCAAACACGAGCCCACCATCTGCGCCGAGTTCGCCGAACTTCATCCCGAGTGGAGTGTCGACCTCTCCCCCACGTTCCGCTCAGCCATGCGGCCGGAGCAGATCGCCAACCCGGACCGGTTGCTCCGCGGCCCGGCGGGCGAGCTGGAGCTACTGGAGGCCAAGACGTCCCGCGACGACGAGGGATGGGGCGAAGAGGGAACAGATCAGATCCCGGTCTGGTACCGAGCGCAGTGCATCTGGTATCTCGACGTGCTCGGCGTACGACGCTGCCACGTGGCGGTGCTGATCGCCGGCGCGGACTACCGCGAGTACCTCGTCGAGTACGACGCGGCCGACGCCTTGGCCATGCGCGCCGCAGCCGCCGAGTTCATGCGGACCGTGCGGGAGAACGAGCGACCCTCGATCGACGGGCACAGCGCGACGTACCAGGTTCTCCGGGCCTTGCCGGAGGGCTTGGAGGACATCGACGTCGAGATCGACCCGCAGCTTCGCGACAGGTTCCACGCTGCCCAGGACGCCTTCTGGGCGGCTGAGGACGAGGTCACCGCTTGCAAGGGCGAGCTGTTGGACGCCATCGGCACGGGCCGGCGGGCAACTGTCCTCGGTGACCGCGTCGCCACCCGGACCGTCCGCGCAGGTCGCACCTACCAGCTTCTCCCCGCACGTACCCGGAGGACCGCCGCATGACCGCCCAGACCGTCTCCAACGCCATCGCCGTCCGTGACACCGGGCCGGCCGCCATCATCGAGCAGTACAAGGGCGAGCTGGCCACGGTCATGCCGTCGCACGTCAAGCCGGACACGTTCGCCCGCCTCGCGGTCTCGGTGCTTCGCCGCGACGACAAGCTGATGAAGGCTGCCGCGAACAACCCCGCGGCTCTGATGGGCGCGCTCATGGAGGCTGCTCGCCTGGGCCTGGAGCCGGGGACGGAGCAGTACTACCTGACGCCCCGCTACAACGGGAAGACCCGGCAGGAGGAGATCGCCGGGATCCGCGGCTATCAGGGCGAGATCGAGCTGATCTACCGGGCGGGCGCGGTGTCGTCCGTCATCGTCGAGGTGGTTCGGTTCGGCGACATCTTTCGCTACCGGCCGGGAAGGGACGAGCGCCCGGACCATGAGATCGACTGGGATGCGGAGGACCGCGGCGAGTTGCGGCTGGTGTACGCCTACGCGGTGATGAAGGACGGCGCCACGTCGAAGGTGGTGGTCCTGAACCGGGCGCAGGTGGCGAAGGCCAGGGCCATGTCGAAGGGTTCCGACTCGCAGTACTCGCCGTGGCAGCAGCACGAGGAGGCGATGTGGCTGAAGACGGCGGCGCACCGGTTGACGAAGTGGGTGCCGACGTCGGCGGAGTACATGCGGGAGCAGCTTCGGGCGAAGGTCGAGGTTGCTGCTGAGCGGCCGGCCGCCTCGATCCCGGTGTCGGTGTCAATGCCGATGCCGCCGGAGGAGGAACCGGTGGAGGGCGAGTTCGTCGACGCCGAGCCGGTGGAGTGGCCGTCGGTGGCGGTTCCGGGTGGTGCCCGATGACCATGCCTCCCACCGTCGACGCCTCGTGGCGCAGCATCGTGGTCGGTCACATTGCCGATGCGCTGCTCTCGGATGACGAGGGACGCCACGCCCATGCGTGCAGGCTCGCACAGCACCTCGACGAGGCTGGTCTGAACGTCGACTTGGCGGTCGACGATCACATTCACAGCCTCGGTGGTCCGCTGTCCCCGCGTGACGCGTGGTCGCGCCCGTCAGCCCGCCGGGAGCGGTTCCGGCAGGAAGCCGCTGCGCACGTTCCGTTCTAGTCCGGTCGAGGCCGATCTCGCCCGAATCGGGATCGGCCCCGCACCGCCCATCATCCACCACTCCGAGAGGAGGACCCCGTGCACCTCAACAAGATCCGCCGTGCTGGCTTCGACACCGAAACCACCGGCCCCGACCCGCAGGAAGCACGCATCGTCACCACAGCCCTCGTCGTACGCGGCGGCGGACGCGCAGACCAGACCTACAACTGGCTCATCAGCCCCGGCGTGCCGATCCCCGACGAGGCCACCGCCATCCACGGCATCACCACCGAGAAGGCGGAGGCCGAAGGGCAGGACCCGAAGGTCGCGCTGGAGGAGATCGCCGACAGACTCGCGGCCGCCCTCAACTACGGCATGCCCGTCATCGCGTTCAACCTGTCGTTCGACTGGACCGTGCTGGACCGCGACCTGCGGCGCAACGGCCTGGCCCCGATGGGCGAACGGCTCACCACAGAGTGGCCCGCACTGGTCGACCCGCACGTCATCGACAAGCACGTAGACCGGTACCGAAAGGGCTCCGGCAGGCGGAAGCTCCAGCCCACCGCCGACGTCTACGGCATCGAGGTCACCGGCTGGCACACGGCCGACGCAGACGCCGTCGCCGCGCTCAGCATCGCCGAGGCCCAGTTCCAGCAGTTCCCGTGGCTCTCCGCGCTCGGTACCGCCGGGCTCTACGGGGCGCAGCAGGCGTGGCGGGCAGAACAGCAGGCCGGGTTGCAGGAGTGGTTCCGGACCAAAGCCACGCCGGAACAGGGCGGAGCGCCGGACAAGGTCATCGACAGGTCGTGGCCGCTGCTCCCTTTGCCGGCGGGGGTGGCGTCGTGACCGGCCCCCGAATCCAGACGGCGCCGCACCTGACCGACCAGCAGACCGCGGTTCTCCTGGCCCACGCCCGAGGTGAGCAGCCCGGTCAAATCGCCACCTCGCTCGGTATCAGCGTGCACACCGTCCGCACCTACCTGCGGTCCATCTTCGAGGCCCTCAACGCGGTGAACGTCACCCACGCGGTCGGCATCGCCTGCGCCCTCAACCTGCTCGCCCCCGACCAGATCCTCCAGGGAGGCCCCCATGCTCGGTAGAACCCGCCGCCAGAACGCCGAACTGCGCGAGCGCAACGCCTGGTTGGAGGATCGGGTTCGCCAGCTCAACCTCGCCCTCGGCGCCACCACGGCGGAGAGCCGGCAGCACTTCGCGCTCGCCGAGCGGATCAGTGACGACAGGGTCGCCCACGCCAAGCAGCTGACCGTCGCCCGGATCGAGAACGCCACCCTCGTGATCCGGGAAGGCAACTGGTCGTCGGAGGCTGTCGGGCAGGCGGAGCGTCTCGGCCGGGCGCTGCGCGGCTGCGCACGGTACCGGCGAGAGATCGCCAGGCTGCGGCGCCTCGTCGACCGGGCCGACGCGCTCGCCGACCGGGCCGTTCAGCCAGCCGCCCCGACGCCCGAGGTGGAGCGGCTCCGGCGGGACCTCCGCCAGCGTGACAAGATCATCCGCCAGTTGCAGGACCGCATCGACGCATACCAGCTCGCGTCCGAGGCCCGGGACTGGCAGACCGTCCCCGCCGCCGTCGCCTCGTGACCCATCGGCTCGTCGAGCACATCACCAGTAACCAGGCGTGGACCGGTCTCGCTGTCCTGGTCCTGGTCGCCGTCGCTGTCGCCCTCATCGTCCTCTCGTACACCGCCTGGAGCGCCCGCAATGACTGACCTCTCCACTCTCCCCACCGATCCCGGCCTGATGCCCGCCGCTGCACCCGTGGTCATCGGCCTCGACACCAGCCTCACCGCCACCGGCATCGCCTCCTCCACCGGCTGGTGCGACACCGTCGGCTACAAGCCCCGACACAAGAGCGACAGCATCACCACCCAGCCGCACGAACAGCGCCTCCGCTCCCTCCTCGCACTTCTCGGCGACATCATCCTCGCCGTCGGCCGGCCGGGCCTCGTCGTCCTGGAGAGCCCCTCCCTGCGGTCCCTCGGCGGCGGCGGCCACGAACGGGCATGGCTGTGGTGGGAGGTGTACCGCGGCCTCACCGTGCGGGACATTCCTGTCGCCCTGATGAGCCCGTCGCAGCGCATGATGTACGCCACCGGGAAGGGCAGCGCCACCAAGTCCGCCGTGGTCGACGCCGTGGCCCGCCGCTGGCCGGACTGGTCGACCGGCGGTGACGACAACCAGGCCGACGCCGTGGTCCTCATGGCCGCGGGCCTGGACTACCTCGGCTACCCGGTCGTGCCGATGCCGGCCGCGAACCGGGCCGCGCTCACGAAGAGCGTATGGCCGGAGGGGGTGCGCGGTGACTGAGTTCCTGATCGTCAGCGGCGTCCTGTTCTGGGTGATGTTCCTCTTCGCCGCAGCCATCGTGTTCTCCGCCGTAACCAGCGACCGGTGGCGGACGCGGCAGGACCGGCGCCGCGGGCTTCGGGACATCGAGCAGCTCCTCAAGAAGGAGGCCCGCCGATGACCACCGACGGCCCTCAATTCCCCTGCCAGGAAGACCCCGAGCTGTTCTTCCCCAACTCGTCCAGCGGTGTAGGCCTGGCCTTGGCCGAGGAAGCCAAGCGCGAGTGTCACAGGTGCCCGATCAAGGACGCGTGCCGCGAGGAAGCGCTCCTCCGCGAGGGAAGCAGCGCCGCCAAGTACAGGTACGGCATCTGGGGCGCTACCACTCCTGCCGAGCGTCGCGCCATCTACGACACGCGCCGTAAGACCGCGGTCGCGGCATGACGGTCCTGGCCTGGGGCGACCGCTCCCACTGGGCGACCCAGGCCAGCCCGTGCAGGCATTGCGGGAAGCCCACCAACCTCCGGGACGGCGAACGTCGGCCCGCACACAAGGTCTGCGCCGAGCGGGCCCTCATCACTCCTGAGGAATCTCATGGCCGGTGACACCGTGATCACCCTCGTCGGCAATCTCGTCGACGACCCCGAGCTGCGCTTCACCCCGTCGGGTGCGGCGGTCGCAAAGTTCCGCATCGCGTCCACCCCCCGCACCTTCGACCGTCAGACGAACGAGTGGAAGGACGGCGAGAGCCTCTTCCTCACGTGCAACGTCTGGCGGCAGGCTGCCGAGCACTGCGCCGAGTCCCTCTCCAAGGGAATGCGCGTGATCGTGCAGGGCCGGCTCCAGCAGCGCTCGTACGAGAAGGACGGGCAGAAGCGCACCGTCTTCGAGGTCGAGGTCGACGAGGTCGGCCCGAGCCTGCGCTCCGCGACCGCGAAGGTCACCCGCGCCCAGCGCGCCAACAACAGCGGCGGCCAGCAGCGGCAGCAGAACAACGACCCGTGGTCCTCCGGCCAGCCCGCCCAGTCCGGCTGGGGCACCCCGCCATCCGCCGTGTCAGAACCCCCCTTCTAGACCAGCCCCGCCCTCGACCGACCCGCACCACGCCGCACGGAGGCCCGCCAGTGACCAGCCCCACCCGCACCGCCCCCACTGGCGGCCGCCACGGCCGCTCCACCTACGTCCACCACGGCTGCCGCTGCCTCCCCTGCCGACACGCCATGGCCGCCTACAAGACCGCTCGCGACCGGCAGATCGCCTACGGCAGGTGGCAACAGCGCGTCCCCGCAGAACCCGCCCGCCGCCACGTCCAGGCCCTCACCGCCACCGGCTACACCTGGGACCAGAGCGCACACGCCGCCGGTGTCACACGCGCCGTCATCCGCGGCCTCCTCGTCGGAGCCGCCGGGAGGCCCCCCACCCGGGGGCTCTCTCCCGCCACCGCCCGCGCGATCATCTCCGTGCCGCTTCCCGTCGGCGGGCTGGCCGCCGACGGCAAGGCCCTCGTCGACGCGGTCGGCAGCCGCCGCCGCTTGCAGGCCCTGCGCTGCGCCGGCTGGCCGCTGCGCACTCTCATCGCCACCGCGGGCATGAGCCGCGAACAGGCCGACGCCCGCCTGTACTTCGACATCCTCCACGAGCGCGTACTGAGCATCACCGCGTGGCGGGCCGCCGCGATCCGCCACCTGTACGACCTGTACTGGGACCAACAGCCCGCCGCACACGGAGCCCGACCGCAAGACATCCGGGCCGCGGCCAACGCAGCCACCGCGTCCAGGTGGGCTCCGGCGGCCGCGTGGGACGACGACGACATCGACAACCCGGCCGCCCTGCCGGACTGGACCGGAAGGTGCGGGACGCCGGGCGGCTACTACGACCACACCGTCCTCGGCACGCCCACCTGCCAACCGTGCCGGGACGCCGTCGCCGTCGCCGCGGCCGGCCGCAAACTCCGTCGCCGCGAACGCGCCACCAACTCAACCGTCTAGGAGCCCTCCATGGCCAAGCAGTCGCCCGCCGCCTCCGTCCTTGGCGTACTCATCCAGGTCCCGCCACTGGCCTACATCACCGCAACGGGTGACGCCCCGATGTGGTGTCGGATCTGGATCGGCGCGTGGCTCGGGCTGTGGGTCTTGACCATCGCCGCAGCCGCAGCTCTCAACTCCAACTGATCACCCCCCAACGCAAGGAGCACCGGCATGGCACGAGGTCACGGACGTGTCCTCTCTAGCATCTGGGAGGACGCCGACTTCCTCTCCCTCGACCGGGAGCAGCAGGGCACCTACGCGTTCCTCATCTCCCAGCCCAACCTCAACCACGCCGGACTGCTCCCCCTCACCCTCAAGCGGTGGGCCCGCAAGGCCCGCGGCCTCACGCCTGCGGGCCTGGAGAAGACCCTCGCCGAGCTCGACGCGGCCCGTTTCGTGGTCGTCGATGACGACACGGAGGAGTTGCTGATCCGGTCATTCATCCGCAACGACGGCGTGTGGAAGCAGCCCAAGGTGATGGGTGCCGCCGTGTCCGGAGCGCTGGAGATCTCGTCGCGGCGCCTGCGCCGGGCTCTGCTGGAGGAGATGGACCGGATCCCGCTCGATGAGTTGAGTGATGACCCGGGCAGCCGACCGCTGTCGATCCGTCAGGAAGTCGGGCAGCACATCGACACGCTTCGCAGGGCCTTCCGCGAGCCCCTGCCGAACCCCCCGGCACGCGCCTTGAAGCCCGTTCCCGACGGGGACACCGACCCCCCTTCGCAGGCCCCTGCCGAACCCCCTTCGGAGGGGCCTGGCGAAGGGGATCGGAGAGGCTCTACGCGTGCGCACGCGCAGACGACGCGCACACAGGCGTCGCGCGCACTATCCCCTGCCCCTACCCCTGTCCCCTACCCCAGCCACGTTCCGCCTACGGCGGGCGCAGTCGCGCCGCACGACCCGATCACCGCACAGACCCTCGTCGCCGAATGGCTCGACCACGTGCCCAACCGGCCCCCCGGCGCCGTCATCGGCCAGACCTCCAAGCACCTCAAGCAGATGCTCGACGAAGGCATCGCCAGCGACCACATCCGCCGGGGCCTCGCCCTGTGGACCGCCAAGGGCCTCCACCCCTCGACGCTGCCCTCGGTCGTCAACCAGGTCATGAACGCCAACGTGATCCCCCTCGCCGCCACCGGCACCGACGGCTACCGGCCCTCCACCGCCGACCAGCGCGTCGCCTCAGCATTCGACCTCGCCGCCCGCCTCGCCGCAGAGGAGAACCCCCAATGACCCCCGCCCAAGCCGCCGCCCTCCTCGGCCACATCGCCGCCTACGACCGCCGCACCGTCGGCGAAACCGACGCCCGCGCCTGGGCCGCCGCCCTCCGAGACGTGCCGCTCGACCAAGACGCGCTCCAGGCCGTCGCCGAGTTCTACGGCCGGCCCGGCGACGACCGCCAACGCTGGATCCAGCCCCACAACGTCGTCACCCTGCGAGCCGCCATCCGCCACCAGCGCATCCCCCACGGCGTCCTCGCCTACCCCGCCGACGGCCGCGACGAGACCGGCACCGAATACGCCCGCAACCGGCGCGCCCAACTCGCCGCCATCGCCGACGGCAACGCGCGGCCCGAACTCGTCGCCATCACCGACGGCGGCCCACACCCCGACATCGAAGCCGCCATCACCGGCGTCGGCGCGATACCCGACGACGCCCGCCGGCTGCTGGAATCGGCCCTGCCCATGCGGGCGGCCCGCGAACGCGCACGCCGAGACGGCCAGGTCGACCTCCTCGGCGTGCCCTGCCGGTGGTGCCAGGCCCCGGCCGGTGAACAGTGCCGGCGCCACACCCGAGCACCCCGCGACGGCGCCGCCCGATGGAGCCGGCGCAACAGCCCGCACCCGAGCCGCGTCGATGACGCCAAAGCCCACCACGCGCAACGACGGACTGCGTGATGCGCGAACCGATACCAGCCGCAGTCGCCGCAGTCATCCGGGCCGTCATCGAAGACAACCCGTACGCACCGCCCCGGCGGCAGGCCGAACTCGCGGTCGTCGAGCTGCGGGCGCAGGGGTGGCAGATCCAGCCTCCACACGACCTTCGCCTCCCCAGGCGCGGATCTGACGGCCTCCCGGGGTCGGGTTGGGCCGATGGGCCGGGGTCGGCCTGTGGGGCCGTTCTTACTCAGTCAGCAACAGCGGGAAGGGGTATCCAGTGAGTGGCGCCGAGGTGCGGGTTCCGAAATCGGCGATCCGGCATGGGTGTGGGGCGTGGTGGACGGGCGACACGCGGTCTCACTGCGGGGGGTGTCACCTGACGTTCAGTTCGCGGACGTCTTTCGATCGGCACCGGCGGCGGGGTCGGTGTGTGGTGCCGGCGAAGGCGGGTCTGGTGGGGCGCCGGATGCGGTGGGGCCTGGTGTGGGGTTTGCCGTCGGCGCCCGATGACGTGTTCGAGCGCATGTTGGAGCGTTGGGATGCGGAGGGCCAGGAATGAGCGTCGTCTTCCGCTTGGATCCTGCTCGCCTGCTGGCGGTAGTGGATGCGCGGTGTGCGGAGCTTGGGTGGTCGCGGTCGGGGCTTGCTCGGGCGGTGGGCGCGACACCGTCGGCGTTCACCAGGATGGCGAAGGGCGGCGCTCCGGACGCGCACCTGCTGGCGAACTTGCTGGTGTGGTTGGGCTGGGCGCCTGAGCTGGTGTTGCTGGCGCAGGGTGAGGGTGCTGCGCCTGTTTGCGGGACGTGTCATGGGGTCCCCCCTGCGGGGTTCTCGTGCAACAGGTGCGGCGCCGTGGGGGTGCGGTTGTGAGCGCTCGGGTCTTGGTGACGGGCTCGCGGTCGTGGTCTGACCGTTCTGCGGTGATAACGGGCCTAGATCTTGTGGCCGAGGAGTTCGACTATTCGGGGCTGGTTGTCGTTCACGGGGCTTGTCCGACGGGCGTGGATTCGATGGCTGCGGCATGGGCGAGGGTTCGGCTCGGACGTGGCGTTCGGGAGGAACGGTGGCCCGCGGATTGGGCGCGGTTCGGCCGGTCTGCTGGTCCGCGGCGGAACCAGGTGATGGTTGATCGGGGTGCTGCGGTGTGTGTGGCGTTCCCGTTGGGCCGGTCGGTGGGGACTCGGGATTGCATGCGGCGTGCTGCGGCTGCGGGGATCCGTGTGGACGACTTCGGGGCGCAGCGGTGAGGGGGCGCGGTGGGTGTGGCCTGGCTTCTTCCCGGGCCCGGGAAGAAGTGTGCGGGCATGCAGAAGGGCCGCGCGGCGGTGGTGCCGGGCGGCTGGCGGGGTGTGGCGGGTCAGTTCTCGGTGGTGGCCTCCGCGATCAGCCTGGCGCGGGCCTTTTCGGTGCGGGCCTTGTAGGCGGCGTCGGCTTCGATGCCGTTGTCGCGGGCCAGCTTGCGAACGTAGGCCGGCGTCCAGTCGGCGCGGCGGGCGATCTCGGCTGGTTTGGCGTCGGGTTCGCGGAGGGCGGCGAGGACGAGGTCGGTGAGTGCTGTGCGGGATTGCTTGGCCTTGGCTTCGTCGCGCTTGTAGCGGGCGGCGGCTGTGGTGATGGGGTCGTCGGTTGTGGTGGTCATGGTTGTAAGGGTATCGCGGGTTGGGTTCGCTGGGTAGGAGCGCATCTTGGGACCGCTACATGGTTGCGCTTCTCGATTACGGCGGCTATGGTGGATACCAGACAGCGCAACAAGGTAGCGCTACTTGGTCACTGGGGGATCCCGATGAACGCCCGCACCCGCACCGCCCGCCAGACCCTCCGCGACCGGGCCCGCACCACCCGCGCCGCCGCCTCCATCCGCCGCCGCAGTGAGGCCTCCCTCACCACCCACGGCATCGCCCAGGGCCTCCGCCCTGCCGCCGCCCGCAGCATGGCCGGAACCCTCCGCAAGACCGCCGCCAAGCTCGGCATCACCGGCAGCGAGCACCGCGTCCACGCCGGCCGCCGAATGCGCACCACCCGCCGCTTCACCCCCGCGCAGGTCGCCGTGATCGCCATGGCCTGCCGGCCCCGCAAGCCGGCGTTCAAGGCCGCCGCGCTGCGCCTCACCCTCGCCGCCTGAGGAGCCCCAATGCACACCACCGCCATCGACCTGATCCACCTCATCGCCGGCGACATGCTCGACGGCTGCTCCCACCTCGACGCCGTGGACCTTGAGCCCGGCCCGGATGGCGACCTCGCGTGCAACGACTGCCGTGACGAGTGGGCGCAGCAGGTCGTCGAGGAAGAGGCCGCTTGGCGCGGCTACGTCTACCACTGACCCCCAGCCGCCTCGATACCTGAGGAGCCCGCAGTGACCGCCGTCCAACTCTGCGAGAACGTCGCCCTCACCTACAAGCCGAGCCCCCACGGCGGCGAGGAGCTCGACGAGATGATCCACTGCCAGGCCGACGCCACCACCACACGGTGGATCAGCCGAGGTACCAGTCGCGAGAAGCTCCGCAACTACTGCGAGCCCCACGCCAGTCAAGGCGACGCCTTCGTGCAGAAACTGCGAGACGGCCTCGTCCGCGCCTTCGCCAAACGCGGCGAGGAGCCAATCGTCCACCACACCCAGACCCGCGTATGCGTCACCGCGACCGGCCAGGTCGGCACCGTCACCGGGCTCCCCTCCCGGCACTGGGGCAACCAGTACTTCGTCCACATCGACGGCACCCCGTACGACCAGGCCATCGAGGTCACGGCCGCCGAGCTGGATGCCGTGTACGAGCCCCACGCCGAGCCGGCCATCCGGTCGTGCAGCCGCCAGCGTCTGGCCCCCGCACCAGTACCTGAGGTGCCCGTTCAGCTACCGCCGCGGATGGTGACCGTCCGCGCCCCCGCCCACCTCCTTTGACCACCTGGAGAGCTTCGATGACCGACCCCGATGGCATCTACCCCGGCCAAACCTGGACGCGCAAGATCCCGTTCGGCGGGTCCGTCCGAATCACCGTCGTCGACGGCAACCGGATCGGTATCACCCGGCCGTATGACCACGGCGCGACCAGCTACCTGGGGCGCCGCAAGTTCTTCGCCACCTACACCCGCCCCGCTGCCTGAGGAGGCCACCGTGACCGAGTCCGCGCTTGTCCAGGCCGAGGAGTGGGCTGCCGAATGCGGGGCGGCCTTCAACGCCGACCCCGACGACGCGGAACTCCGGCAGTGGTGGCTCGACGCCCTCGCCGACCTCCGCCGGATCCGGACCGACATCCTCACCGCCGCATCCGCCACCCACCCCGCCGCCTGAACCCGGAGACCGACATGACCGACCAGCCCGAGCCCAAGCTCACCGTCGAACAGCAGATCGCCGCCCGCTTCGCCAGCGAGACCGCCGGACACCGGCTCACCGTCCTCCACGACGACGGCCTCTACCGGCACCTGCGGTACGTCAACCCGCAGTACGGCGGCCTCTACCGCTACGACCTCATCACCTGGCCCAACGGCCTCACCATCCGCGGCGACGGCCCGAACTTCGTCTTCGCCCTCCACCCGACGCAGGACCTGTTCGACATGTTCCGCGGCACCAGCCACTACGGCATCAACCCCGGCCACTGGCAGGAGAAGGTGGTCGCCGGCCAGGCCAAGGCGTGGTCGGAGGCCAGGTTCCGCGACTGGCTCACCAGCTGGGCCGCGTCCGGCGAGACCCGCCACCCCGGCCTTATCGAGGCCGTCCGGGAGCAGATCCTCGACAACGAGGAGTACTCGCTGGAGTTCGAGGAGTTCGCGCGGCACGCCGCGGAGAACTTCAACCACGCCGGCCACACCCTCCGGTACCCGCTTGCCTGGGAGCAGTCGTTCGATGACTGGTCGTGGGAATTCCTGTGGGCCTGCCACGCGATCGTCCGGGGCATCGCCGAGTACGACCTGGCCAAGGCCGAGCATCCCGCCGCGCAGGGGGTCTGAGTCATGGGCCAGCCCGACCTGACCACCGCCTTCGTCATCCGCGGCACCACCCGCTACCACTCCGACGCCGCCTGCCCCGCCCTCGACACCGCCCGCCTCAACCACGGCGGCGCCGTCCTCCAGGCCACCGACACCGCTGGTCACACGCCGTGCACCCTGTGCGCCGACACCAACCGCACCGAGTGGACCGTCGGCCCGGCCAACCTCGGCGAACTGTGGGAACTCATCGGCCCGTCGAAGCTCCACTTCGTCGCCGACCCGTTCACCAACCGGGTCGAGGTCGACGGCCTCACGATCCTCGAACACGACGGCCTCCCCCGGGCCCTGGCCAAGTTCGGCGACACCATCACCCGCCAGCCCGACGGCACCTACACCGTCCAGCCCGCCGCCTGACCGGACCCGCCCCGACCCGCGCCCAGGAGAACCCATGACCCAGCCCCAGCCCGCCGCCGAGACCGTCATCCGCGACGACATCACCGCCGCTCGCGCCGCCCTGTACCGCCCCGGTGCCGGACCGGACCAGATCGCGGCGTTCGACGAGGCCTACGACAGGCTCCGCGACTTCCACCGCAACCGCCGCACGCCCACTGCCACCGAGGAGACCAGCCGATGACCCAGCCCCAGGCCGACCTGCCCGATGCCCTGGTCGCCTACTTCGCCCAACGGGAGACCGCCCGCCTCGACGCCGTCGCCGAGATCCTCATGGGCCTCACCGAGCGCGAGCGCCTGCTGGTCAAGGAGGCCTCCGTCATGGGCTGGGTGCAGGGCATGCGCCACCACGACCTGGAGTACCCCGGTGACCGGCAGGCCCTCATCACCGTCGTGGACGCCTGCCTCACCTTCTCGGACCTCTACCCGACGCTCACCAACCACGTGCCCGACGACCAGGAGTCGTGATGACCCAGCCCGCCGCGCCCCTCGATCTCGACGCCATCCAGGCCCGCACGGTGGCCGACAAGGAGCTCCGCGGCGCCGTCGTCACCGCCATCGTCGACGACGCCACCAAGCCCCGCGCCGAGCGCCTCGGCCTGGTCGACGCGATGCTCGCGGTCGTGTGGCCCGTCCTCGACCGGAAGCGATCCGAGGTCCAGCGCCTCACCGCCCGGGCCGTCGAGGAGAACCAGCGCGCCCACCGCGCCGAGGGCCGCCTCGACGCCGCCCTCGACGTCGTCGAGCAGTGGACCGACCACTGCATCGGACCGCAGACCCGCAACCTCCTCGACGAGATCCGCGCCGTGCTCAACCCGCAACCCGCCCCCGGCGGCCCGCAGGCGCCCGTCTGACGGCCCCGCAGTACCGGACCGGACCCGTCGGTCACCGCCCGCCCGCGAGGCCGCCACGCGCCCGCACAGCCCCACCACGCGAAAGGACCCGCCGTGCGCCAGCCGACTGTCGCCGGACAGCACGAAGAGCCGCACGGCGTCGGCCGGCGGCTACGGGTCGGGGCTGGTCAGGCCTTGGGCGGCTCGGGCCGGGCGGGGAGCTCGGCGCCGGGCTGGTGGGTGTGCCACTCCATGAACTGGCGGAGCAGGGCGGAGCGGTCGGCGCCGACGCCCTTGGCGGACTGGTCGAAGGCGTCCCAGAGGTCGCTGGGGATGCCGCGGAGTCCGCGGACGGGGTGCTTGTGCATGTTGGCCATGACCAGATCTTCGCAGGGTGGTTGACCACCTGTCCAGCGTGTGCTTATCTAGAGGTGGTCAACCACCTGTGAGCTGGAGGAACCGATGGACCTCACCCACATCCGCACCGAGAACGGCACCACCACCCTCATCGCCACCCGCGCCGCCCTCGACGAGGTCCAGGCCGTCATGAGCGCTGGCCACGATGACGGCACCGAGTTGTACGGCTCCGGCAGCACCTACGCCATCACCTACCCCGACGGCCGACGCGTGACGGTGCGACCGGCCACCGCGCAGGAGATCGAAACCCACCGCGCCCAGGCCGACGACCAGCCCGCGAACCTCCGCACCCACACCGGCACCGTGCACCGCAAGGGCAGCTACTCGAAGCGCCTCCGCACCCACCTGCCCGCCTGCTGCGCGAGCGAGTCCGCGGCCCGCCGCCTCCACTTCCTGATCCCGACCACCGAGGACGTCACCTGCCAGCGCTGCTGACGCCCCCACCGGCCGCCCCGCACAGCCCCGCCACACCCACCACGGAGACCCGCCATGGACACCTACTCCTGCGACCACGACAGCCCCTGCATCGGCGCGCACTGCTCCCACTGCCACGCCGAGTTGTGCGAGCAGTGCGACGGCTGCAACTGCGCGGGCCGGGGGCACACCTGCGCCGCCGGGGGTGACCGGTGACCGCCACCCCGCCGCACCTGTGCGTCGGCCCATCCTGCTGGACGTGCGGTGAGCCCACCGAGATCCGCCAGCTCCGCCAGTACGAGGTCCTCAGCGCCCTGCACCAGCTCGCGCAGGACCATCCCGATGCCGACCACCACCGGCAGGCCCGCGCCGCGATGGACGCCCTGCGACCAACGCTGATGCGCTGGCTGCACGCCGAGGCCGACCTGCGGGAGACGCGCCAGCAGCTGGCCGCCCGCGACGCCGAGAACACCCGCCTCCGCGCCGAGCTCACCGAGATGACCAAGGCCTGCGACGCCGCCAAGCGCCTTGCCGCGCGATACCTCCTCGCCGCCCGCACCCCGACCAGCTGAGGACCACCGTGACCACCATCCTCGGAGGCTTCGCCGGCATCGGCTGGGCCGAAGGCGCCCAGGTGCTCGGCCTCACCGAGACCGGCATCGACTACTCGGCCTCCGCCTGCACCACCCGCACCGCAGCCGGACACGCCACCATCCACGCCGACATCACCACCCTCGACACCGCCGACCACCGCGGCACCACCGGGGTGATCATGTCGCCGCCCTGCCCCAGCTTCTCCAAGTCCGGTAACGGCGCCGGCACCCACGACGCCCCGTACGTAGCCGGAGCGATCCGCGACTACGCCCGCGGCCACGACACCCGCCAGGCCCTGCGCGCCGCCTGCCGCGACGAACGCTCCGCCCTCACCGCCGAACCCATGCGCTGGTACCACGACCTCCGCCCGGAGTGGATCCTCATGGAACAGGTACCCGCCGTCCTGCCCCTGTGGGAGCTGTACGCCGACCTGCTGCAGGACTGGGGCTACCGGACCGCCACCGGCATCGTGGACGCCGCCTCGTACGGGCTCGGCCAGCACCGCAAGCGCGCCGTCCTCATCGCCTCCCAGGCCCGGCCCGTGGCCCTTCCCGCCACGACGCACGGCGGGCCCGGACAGCTGCCGCTCACCGCCATGCGCGACACCGTCGGCTGGGGATACACCCGGCGCCCGTCCCCCACCGTCACCGGCGGCGGCACCTCCACCGGCGGGGCCGAGCCGTTCGGCAACGGCAGCCGACGGGCGATGCGCAACACCGCCGACCGCGACCCGGCCCTGTGCGTCCCCGGCCCCCGCGGCTGGCGGCCCACGGTTGCCGACTGTGCCGCGCTGCAGGGCTTCCGCCCCGGCCTCCAGTGGCACGGCACCGCCGGACAGCAGTACCTCGCCATCGGCAACGCCGTCCCCCCGCCCCTCGCCACGGTGCTGATCGCCGAAGCCACCGGCATCACCGCCCGCCAGCCTGCGCTCGCCGCTGCCTGACATCCCGTCCCGCCGCCGCCCACCCCGGGCGGCGGCCCCACCCACCCGAGGAGCGCCCGTGCCCGACCAGCCCGCCGACCTGCTCGCCAACGCAGCCCAGCACCTGTGGGAGATCGACCACCCGTACTACGGAGCAGAGGGCTACACCAACGAGTGCGAGGACTGGAGCGAGTTCGCCACCGAGATCGCCCCCCACCTCGATGCCGACCTCAACCACCTCTACCGCTGGGACTGGCGCAAGCCCGGCCACCACGAATGGGACGGCCGCGAGAAGTTGGAGCTGTTCTTCATCATGCCGCGCAAGAGCTGCTGCATGTCCTACAGCATCCGCGTCACCGAGGCTGACGAGCCGGCCATCCGCAAGTGGTTGACCAGCATGGTCCAACACCTGGCCGCGCTGTGGGAGCCCATCGACCTCGCCCGTGCGGTGCTCGGCCAGGACGGCGGCCAGCAGTGACCGTCCTGGAGCCGCGGGTGCAGGCCACCCGTTACACCGTCAACTGCATGCCCGAGGACTCCAGCCCCGACGCCCACGTCTTCGAGATCGCCGTTGAGTACCGCGGTCGCGACCTGTGGGCCGTCACCCGGCACCACCAGTCGCTCGGCGCCGATGGCCAGTGGTCCTGGGGCCCCGAGTGGCCGCCCGGCAAGCCCGGCAGCCGCGAACCCGAGAACGACACCGAGTGGGACGCCTACCACGCCGCCCGCGACGAGTGGACGGCCAATCACCGGCACGACCTCGACACCGCGCTGAAGCTCGCACAGGAGGCGGCCCGGCACGTCACGGTAAACGGCCTCACTGTGCAGGCCGCGCTCGACCGGATCGCCCAGATCAGGGCCGCCGAGTGACGACCGCGCACCTGCTGCTCGTGGCCGGCGCCATCCTCGGCGCCGGTTCCGCCCTCACCCTCATCGCCTGCTGCCACGGCACCCGCCGCACCCCCCGCCCCGGAGGCACCACATGAACGACATCCAGGCCCTGCCCGACCTCTGGCTCGTTGGAGTCCGCCGCTGGGGCGGAGAGAACACCCCTGTCGTCATCGACGGCCGCCGGACCTGCGGCACCTGGAGTGGCCACCAGCGCGCTGGCTGCATAGGCCTCGCCCTCGACAACCGACGCGGCCTCACCGGGCTCCTCCACCTGACCATCGACGACGCGCTCCGCTTGTCTGACCTGCTCCGCGCACTCGCCGCCCCCGAGGAGCCGCAGCCGTGAAGCGCCCGCCGTCCGAGCCGACCTTCATCACCGTCACCGACTTGCCCGACGGACGCGTCGCCATCAGCCTGCAGCTCGGCGCCCTCCGTACGTTCAGCCTCGGCCCGGACCGCGACGAGATCGTCCTCGACCGCCGCACCGCCGACGAGCTGGAGGGCATGCTCGCCCGCCACTCGATGCGCCGCATCCACCCGATGCAGGGCTGCAACACGTCGATGGCCTGCGTTATGCACAACGGCTGCCACCGATGCCAGCCCATCGCCGAGGAGCCGCAGCCGTGACCCGACCGCCCAGCACCCCGAACGCCGAGCCCGGCGAACTTCTGAACGAGCGCGAACTTCAGGTCCTCCGCCTCACCGCCAACGGCCACACCACCGCCTACATCGCCCACACCCTCGGCATCTCCAGAGGCACCGTCACCAACATCCGAACCACCACCCACCGCAAGCTCGGCGCCCGCGACAACGCCCACTCAATCGGCCTCGCGATCATCACGCGCCAGCTCCACCCCCGCGAGGTCCGCCTCGTCCACCCGCTCACCCCCAGGAGCGCCGCATGATCCCCGAGCAGGAGACCTACCAGCAGCAACTCACGCGCCAACGCGACGACGCACTCGCCCGGGCCGCCAAGGCCGCGACCGACCTGCGGGCCGCCGAGGACGAGCTCGCCGCGTGGCGCCGGCCGGGCCGCCGCGCCGACCGCTACCGGGCCGCCTGGCAGTCCGCCCGCCGCCGCGCCGCCTACACCCGCCGCGCCTGGCAGTCCACCATCCTGGAGGCCCGCCGCCAGCAGGCCCGGGCCGCCGACGCCGAGACCACCGTCGACATCCTCAGCGCCCAGTACGCGGAGTTCGTGCGGCTGACCCGCGGCATGGTCGACATCCACTACCAGCGTGCCGAGCGTGCCGAGTCCCGCATCGACGCCGCCCGGGCCGAGTGCGAGCGGCTGGTCGCCTCCGTGTACGGCCAGCACGACGAGGACGACGACGCTACCCGCGACGTCTGCGGCCGCATCACCACGATCCTCGACGGCGGGCAGCCCTGCGTCTGCCGTCCGCTCGACGGGTGCGACTGCGGCATGCCGATCAACACCGAGACCGTCCGAGGTGGCCGCCGCCTCACCCACACCGCCCTCGACGGGGCCACCACCAGCACGGCAGGCAGTGCCGGGTACGCGGGCCTGGACGAGCGCCTCCCGGACGGCACCTGCCCCGACACGTGTTCCTGCCACCGGCTGGCCAGCAAGGTCCGGCCGTGAGCTGCGCGGACGACCGCCACCAGGACGAGCGGTACACGGACCAGGCCATCACTGACCGCATCCTCGCCGACAGCGCCGACGCCCCGACCCCGCCCATCACCCCGCCGACCATCACCGTCATCCGCGACCTCGCCGACTACCAACCCTGAGGAGCCTCATGAACCAGCCCATCGCCGTCGGCGACATTCTTCACGGATTCTGTGGCGGGGTTTTCGGCCGCGACCACTACACCTGCTGCACCGTCGAGGCGCTCGGCCCCGACTGGCTCGTCGCCCGCAACCCGCGCGGCGAACTGTCCTGGGCCGACGGCGAGGACGCCCTCGTCACGCTCCGCCGGTACCGCGAGCGGACGGCCAACTACGACGGCGACTTCTGCTGCGAGCCTCGACCGGCCTGGCAGCAGTTCCCGTACGGCCCGCCCACCCACCGCCACTGACCCCAGGCACGGCAACGGGGCACCCACGCAGTCCAATCACCGCGCCGCCCGAGCCGGCCATGACTTACCGCATCCCACCGTGACGGCCTGACGCTCTCGCGTAACGGCGTGGATAGTTCCAACCTGCCGAGCCATTTCGGGTGACCCTTTCGGGCTCTGGCCGGGCATTTTAGGGACCACTAGAAAGGACTCATGAGCAACCCCGAGTACGTCCCGGTCAGTGCCGCACACCTCCGCAACTTCTTCGACGCCGACGGCAAGCCCCTCGGCGGGAGGAGCAAGTGCCCGACGTGCGGCCGGACCAACATGTTCCAGCTGGACTTCTCGGACGGCCAGGTGATGCGGTTCTCCAGCCCCTGCCACGCGTTCGAGGTGCCGACGCCCAAGTAGCCACTCTCGCCCGTTGCGCCCGGCCTACTGGTCGGGCGCTTTTGCGTGTTCGATGGGCTGGTCGTCGCCGCGGAGGTTGGCGAGTCCGTCGGCGATGAGCCAGGCGAGGGGTTCGGCGTCGGCGAGGGGGAGGTGGCCGACGACTTCGCCGTTGATGATCCATTTGAGGAACACGCCGGCGCGGGGTCGGGCGGATTGGGCGAGGCCGGCGTAGACGTGGCCAGTTTCGCCGCGGGCTTCGGCTTCCAGGTTGAGCGCGACCAGCTTGGAGCGGTGGGCGCCGCCGCGGGCTCCGAGCGGCTGGCGGTCGGGGACGTCGCAGTGTGCGGGGTCGCACCATGTGGGGTGGAGGGCTGTGCTCACACACCCACGATATCGAACGTGCGTTCTATGTGTTTGTGATGGTCAGACGCAGCACCACAATCCCTGCCCGCTCGGACACCACCTGGTACCGGGCTCCCCCGTTCTCCGCCGCGGCATAGCCGACCAGATCGGCGGGGGCCTCCGGCCACTCCGGGCGGTCGATGACGATCCAGCCGACGGGCCGGTGCGGGTCGCCGGTCCAGTACACGGTCGCCCGGCCGGCAAGGTGGGGGGACACGGCGATTCCAGCCTCGACTCTGGCTCCGTCGGGGATCATGCGGGCGGCCGCGGCCCGGGCAGCGCCTACTTCGGTGCCGGTCCAGGCTTGGACTCTGGTGAGGTCGGCGATGCCGTATCCGAAGGCGCACATCAGGGCGAGGGAGATGGCGGGGAGTGTGGTGATGGCGCGGTCTGCGATTTGGCGCAGCGGAATCTTCGGTGAGCGGCGGAGCCTGGTGGCGGCGTCCGCAGCGGCGAGGAACATGATCGGCATGGCGGTGGCGGAGTAGTGCGCGCCGGTGCCGTGGATGCCTTCGTTGCTGGAGGCGAGGCGCAGCAGCAGGCCGGGGGCGGCCACGAGGGCGAGTGGGGATCTGGCTGCGAGGAGGCCGGTGATGCCGAGCGTCCAGCCCAGGGTCTTCCAGGTCTGTAGGCGGGTGGCGGCGTCGGCGGGGGTGTGCCACCAGGGGCCGGCGGGGATTCGGTCCCAGTACGGGTAGGCGTGGTCGGGGTTGTAGTGCGGGATGAGCCACCAGACGCATGCCGTCATCGCTGCCAGGCCGAGGACGGCCAGTGTTGCGCCCAGGACACGGTGTCGGCTGGCGAGGGCGATGTACAGGCCGATCGCGGCGACGGTCAGGCCGAGGTCTTCTTTGACGAGGAGTAGCGGCAGTGCCCACCAGGCGGCGCGGGTCCAGCGGCGCAGGATCAGCTGGCGGCCGGTCATGGCGAGGAGGGGGACGGCGAACGCTATCTCGTGGAACTCGAAGTCGACGGCTCGCAGGATCCCGAAGCTGAGGCCGTATGCGGCGCCGGTGCATAGGCCGCGGGCCCGGCCGAGGAGGTGTTCGGCGGTCGCGGAGACGATGCCGGCGGACCAGGCCATGAGTGCGGCCTGGGCGACGAGGAGGGTGATCGCACTGGGGGCGATCCACCAGGCCGGGGCGAGCGTCGCGGTGACGGGTGAGAAGTGGTCGCCGAGGAGGTTGAAGCCGTCGCCTTTGATCGGGGCGATCGGCGGGCCGAACGCTGCGTAGGCCTTGACGGCTTGGGTGAAGATGGCGAGGTCCCAGCTGGGCGATGCGTAGCGCTGGTATCGGAGGACCGAGGTGAGGGTGTAGGCGGCGAACAGGCCTGCGGCGAGGGCCAGGTGCGGGGTGTGACGGCGGTCTGGTCTTCGTGCGGGGCGGGCCTGGGCGGGGAGGGTGGTGACGGCCATTGGTGAACGGTAGCGGCCTGTTGCGGATCAAGGTATTGACTCCGCATGATCACCGGGATCATCCTGGCCACCCCTCAGGGAGGAGCCCGCATTGACCGACATGGCCGACTTCCAAGTGAACCGCACCGGCGACATGCCGCCCTGCCCCCGCTGCGGCGAACCGGCCGCTCTCACCGCCCACCTTCCCCTCGGCGACGGCATCGAGCTGTTCCTGTGCCTCCGGTGCGATACCGGCAACACTCCTGCTGGCCGGCTCGTCGCGATCCTGGGCCTGCCCGAGGACCAGCGTCCGCAGGATCTCTTCCTCGACTTCGCCGTCGCCTGGCTGCGCGACGGCGCTGCGGCACGTGGCTGGGTCCAGATACCCGGGCAACGCGAGCCATAGGAGACGAAGAGGCCCCGCCACTGCGATCGTGGCGGGGCCTTCGTGGTCTCCGGGGTGCCTTCACCTCTACCCCTCGGCTGGCGGGTACTGCTCGCCCCGGGCCAGCGCGGCACGGGCCTGCTGCGCCTCGGCGATGAACTTGTCGAGGCTGTACAGCGCGGCCTGTTGGCTGCTGGGGTCGGCGTAGGCGGTGTCAGCGTCGATGCGCCAGTTGTCACACTGGTGGGGGAGGTGGACCTTCCAGCCGGGCTTGTTGTCGTCGTCGAGCCAGAGTTCCTTGATGTACTCGACGGTGAACCCGAAACGGGGCACTCTCATCGCTTCACTCCGCTCAGGAACTCGTGGAGCTGCCGGTTGTACTTGGCGTCGGCGAGGGCGTGGTGCTCGCCGCCGTCTTGCTGCGGTAGTTGCGGGTTGCCGGATTGCCAGGCAAGGGACTGCAGTTCGTGGAACCACTGCGGGATGTCTTCGGGCATGCGGGACCAGTCGTTGTCCCAGAGGGAGTGGAGGCGGCAGATGTCCTGGCCGCCGTACCAGGCGTAGAGATGGGCTGGCTGGTGATCGGCGAAGTAGCGGGCGATGTCCTTGCGGATCTGCGCGAGCGGCTTGACGTCGGGGTGGAAGTGATCGAGGAACCCGGCGTTGTTCTTCGGGAGGTAGGGCCAGACATGCTTGCCGAGCCAAGGGTGGAAGGCAACGTCGGGCGGGTTGATGTCGCCGTTGACAGCGTAGTAGTCGCGGCCTTGGTTGTCGGTGAGGCCGATGCTGATGAGGCCGCTGGTGGTGGGGTCGGAGGGGATGAACTCGGTGTCGAGGTAGACCTTGCGGATCACTGCTACTCCTCAGAGTCAGAGGGGTTGGCCGTCGCAGTCGGTGTAGCCGTCGACGGTGCGGTGGGGCTGGATGCAGTCGGAGTGGTCGGCACCGTCCTGCCATGCGTTGGCGAGTGCGATCTGCTGGTCGGTCGGCAGGTCGTTGTAGAACACTGCGTCGCCGAACCGGTTGGTCTTGTCGGTCAGCGCTTCGGCTTCGGTGTTCCCGGTGAGCGGGGTCCACCATGCGGTGCACCAGGCGCCGTGGGAGAAGTTGTGGGTGCGGCCGTGGTCAAAGCACCAGACATAGGAGGCGGAGGCGCCTCCGTTCGTGGTCACTGCTGTCCCCGGGCGATCCGGGCGGCCTTGGTGCAGTCGCGGGAGTCGATCCACTGGCCGTCCTCGCCATAGCGGGGGTGGGCTGTCTCGCGCCAGGGAGCGGGCCCGCGGTCCTGATCGATGGCGGGCCAGTAGTGGGCGAGGAACGCGGCGGCCTGGTTCTGGCTGAGGACGATGCCGGACGGATCGGTGTAGACGAGGCTGGTGACGCTGGTGGGGATGTCGTCGGGAGTCACTGCTGCTCCTTCGGGTCGATGAGGTCGAACAGCTGCCACCGGCCGGCCGGCCGGTCCCACTGCTCGACTCGGATGCGGGTGACGCGGCTGGCGCCGGCGCGGGCAGCGGCGAGTTCGGCGCGGACGTGCTCGTAGGCCTTGGCTTCGCTGGTGTGCTCGGTGCGGAGCGGGCCGCCGGGGGCATTGAGGACGACGGCCCACGGCTTGGCCTTGCGCTTCGGCGTGGTCACTGCTGCTCCTTGGCTTGGCAGTTGTGGGCGGGGATGGTGCCGTCGTAGAGGTCTCGCGTGGCGAGGGGGGTTCCGCACTGGGGGCATGGGGCTTGTCTGGTGCGGAACCACTGGTCTTCGACGGTGCAGTCGGTACAGGTGCGGCGGGTTCCGGGGTGGGTGGTTCGGTCGCCGAGGTGGTAGCTGATGTGCGTGGCGTCCACGGTTACTGCTGCGCCTTGGCCTTCTCGTATGCGGCGGTGATGGCGGGCAGGGCGATGTCGAACGCGCTGGTGTCCCAGCCACTGGCGTTGTACCGGCTGACGCAGGAGTTGGGCCACGGGGAGCAGCCGCAGAGGTCGTCGTGGTAGTGGTCGCTGAGGGCCCTGTTGCCGACGGCGGCGAGGTGGTCGAGCAGGTCGGGCGGCAAGGGGGTCATCGGTTCCTCGGTTTCAGTGGCGGATGATGCGGGGGCCGGCGTCGACGCTGGCGTCGCGGTAACGCGTGGGACCCGACAGGCGTGACCAGTGCCGGAATAAAGATCCGTCCCGTTTGATCGCGGTATCACGCCCGCAAGTTGGGCAGGCGACACGCTTTCGCGAGCGGGCCTGCTTGGCGGCGCTGGTTGGCTGATCGCGATGCCAGGCACGGGCGAGGTACTCGTTGACTTCCGGGCCAGCGTGCCTGGTGCCCGCATCGACGTACCTCAGGCCCTGGTTGCAGGTGTGGCATATCAGGCCGCGAACGGCCCACGTCCCAAGTTGGTGGTCGTGGTCGATGTAGAGCCGGGCGGTTGCTTCGCTGCACATCATGCAGCGACCGGCGGCCAGCCCGCGAAGATCGTCGTACTCATTGCAGTTCAGTGAGTATCCGACGTGATAGCAGGACGAGTGCCTCCGGGGAATCCTCGACCCCCGATCCACATTCATGTACACCAGTGTACATGAACGAACGCCGGAGTACACTCCCGTTCATGAATAACGAAGCCGTTGAGATGAGCACTGCCGACGTCCGTGCCAACCTCGCCGACGTCATCAACGCGGCGGCCGCTCACGGCCGCATCACCTACCTGACCAGCCGCGGTCGACGGATCGCCGCTATGGTGCCGCTCGCCATCGCCGAGCAAGCCGAAGCGACGCGACGCCCGACGGACGGTGCCGACGCCTCGTGAACACTGGAGAAGAGCTCCTGCTTCGCCGTGGGATCAGGATCTTGGAGACTGACCTGCCCCCAGACGCAGACCCGCGCCACGACGGCCTCGTCCTCGCCCGGCGGGCCCAGGCCGGCTATCTGTTGAAGGTGGCAGTCAAGCGCGGAGTGAAGGGTGCACAGCGCGCAGCCTTCGCGCAGTGGGCCGAGTCAACCATCGAGCGGCTCCTGGACTCAGGACCCGACGATCGATGGGAGAGGTTCTCGGAGACTGATCAGCACATTTGGCATCGACCCACCACCATCAGCTGGCCATGATCAGGCACAGCGCGTCGACTCCACCCTGCCCAAGTATGAGAGGCCCCGCCGACTCGGCGGGGCCTTGTGTGTGCGGGCATGAAGAAAGCCCCCGGCCCGAGTGGGCGGGGGCTTGCAGTGGCGGGGTTCAGGCGGTGCGGCGGGCCTTCGCCAGCTGGACGGCCGCGACGACCATGCGGGCCGCGAACCGCACGAAGTGGGCGGCGAGGAGCAGCGCCCCGCCCGGGCTGAGACTGGCGGTATCACCGCCCCAGGCGAGGACGAGGAGCGGCCCGCCTTCCTCGTACTCCTCCAGCCGTAGGTCGACCAGGTTCGGGTGGCCTGCCGCCGGCGGGGCGGGGATCGCGTGAGTGGGTCCGTAGTGGAGCCAGTGGTCGCCGGTCTCGGTGCAGTGGCCGGCGAGCCGGTTGCAGTGGGGCACGAGGGTCTCCTTGGTCCGGGAACGCAAGAAGGCCCCACCCTGGCGCGGGTGGAGCCTTCGACTGGTCGTGGTCCGGGCTTGGGGCACCCGGCCGACGTGGCGGCGATTGTAGCCAGCACATCCGGCAGAGCGGAAGTCCCCCACAGCGACACGCCGTTCGCGCCGACCGGCGGGGGCTGATTGTCCGACCCCGCCGCTAGCCTCCCGCCATGAACAATTCTCTGCAGTGGATCCGCGGAGTCGAGCTCCGCCTCAAGGACAAGCTCATCCCGTCCCCGGGCCACCAGTCCCTCCTCCTCGACCAGCTGGCGAACGTCCGGGTGGCGTTCGACAACGGCTTCGTGCACGTCGACACGCGGTCCTCCAGCACCGTCCCCCCGGACCCGAGCGGCGAGTACACGGTGTTCGTGTTCCCCGCGTCCGTGGTCGAGTCGGCCAGGTACCGGGTCACGGAGAGCCAGCCCCGAGTGCGGGCCATCTGACCTGAATGGAGCTCCTCGGATCGCAGGGCGCCGGCCCTTGCCGTGACTGCGGCCAGCACTCTCCCGGCCGGTGGCCCGGTGACCGGTGTCGGCCCTGTTGGGACGTGAAGGTGGCGGCCCGCAACGCCGCGTTCTGGAATGGCCCGACGGGCCTGTACCGGCTGTACGACGGGAACGGGCTGCTGCTGTATGTCGGCTTGTCGACGGCGCCGGAGCGCCGGTTCCGGGAGCACCGCAAGGCGACGCCGTGGTGGCGGGACGTGGACCGGTCGCGGACGACTGTCGAGTGGCTGCAGTGCGGCGGGAACGATGCGATCGCCGTGGAGCGGGAGGTGATCCGCGCGGAGTTGCCGGCGGCGAACATCGAGTGGGTGGCGCCGTTGCCGGACGGGTGTCCGGAGCGGTTGCCGTTGGAGACGTGGTTCGACCGCGAGGCGCAGTATCTGGCGTGGCGGCGGTGGTTCGTGGTGTGGCGGGATTGCCGGTTGCAGGCGGGCGAGTTGGTGGCGCGGGAGTCGGCTGGGGTGCGGTGACGTCACAGGTTCATCACGTCGCCGACGGGCCGGGGGTGGGTCCTGGGAGGCTCGGCGAGTCAGTTCTCCGGAGTCGAGGAGCAGCGCCTTGTCCTACCAGAACTACCCTCCCCCGCCTGGTCCGCAGCGGCAGACGCGGGTGACGAAGCGGGGTGCGAACCACGGCTTGCACGTGTTTCTGTCGATCATCACGTGTGGCCTGTGGGCGATCACTGGTTGGCCGATCGCGGCGGCGATGGGCCGGAAGACGAAGACTACGGTGACGGTCGCGGCCCCACAGGGCCCGTACACGGGCTTTCAGGACCCTGGTGGACCTCCGGGGCAGCCGGGCTATTTCGGGCCGCCACAGCACGACAGCAACGGCGGGATGGGGCATCCCCCGGGCCCGGGCCAGATGCCGACGCACACGACGTGGGGCCGGCCGCCACGGCAGTGACTGCTGCGCAACATGTGGACTCCCCCGTTCCGCAGGCGTAGCGTTCCACGGCACGAGGGGTGGTCACCCCGAGGTGTTCACGTTGCCCGCCGAACACCGCAGCGCCCCACCGTGTCCCAAGCACGGTGGGGCGCTCTCGTCACAGGCCGCCGGTCAGCACGCTGGCGGATCCTCGTCAGGTCTGGCAGATGATGTTCAACTCGCGCTTCATGGCGCTCCTTTCGGTGATGGTGGTCAGGCTGCCCGAAGATCCGCAGCCATGTCGACGAAACGGGCATAGTGCCCCTGAAAGGCGACCGTGATCGTCGACGTCGGCCCCGACCGGTTCTTCGCCACGATCCAGTCCGCCTCCCCCGCCCGCGCCGACTCCTTGTCGTAGGCGTCCTCACGGTGCAACAGGATGATCAAGTCGGCGTCCTGCTCGATCGCCCCGGACTCCCGCAGGTCAGCCGCCATCGGCTTTTTGTCGGTGCGCTGCTCCGGGCCGCGGTTCAGCTGCGACAGGGCGATCACCGGGATCTCCAACTCCTTCGCCAGCAACTTGATCGACCTCGACAGGTCCGAGACCTCCTGCTGCCGGGACTCGTAGCGGTGCCCGCCCCCGGACCGCAGCAGCTGCATGTAGTCGATCACGATGAGCCTCAACTCGGTCTCAGCGGCGATCTGGCGGGCCTTCGTCCGGATCGACGTCATCGTCAGGTCCGGCGAGTCGTCGAGGTACAGCGGAGCGTCCGAGATCCGCGGCATGACCTTCGCAACCCGCGTCCAGTCGTCATCCGTCATGCCAGCCTTGACCTGCATGTGGTGCAGGGGGACGCATCCCTCGGCGCAGATCAACCGCTTCATGATCTCGACACGGGACATCTCCAGCGAGAAGAACGCCGTGCCGAGGCCGTGCCCGATCGCGGCGGACCGGGCGATGTCCATACCTCCGGTGGACTTGCCCATGCCCGGCCGCCCTGCAATGACGATCATCTGGCCGGGGTGCATGCCACCGGTCAGCGCGTCCAGGTCCCTGAAGCCCCACGGGACGCCGATCGGCGTAGAGCCCTCGTTGACGGCCTCGATCGCATCGAGAGCAGCTCCCAGGGTGTCGCGCACGACGGCCAGGCCGACCGAGGACGCGCCCGGCCCGTCCGGGTTCCCGGCTGCGGCAATGATCTCCGCCTGGATCGCCTCGACAACCTCGGCCGGATCGCCCTCGGCCTGGGCGATCATCAGCGAGCCGCGGTTCAACGCCACCGCGAGAGTACGCAGTCGGGCCTTCTCGCGGACGATCGCCGCGTAGTACTCGGCGTTCGCCGCCGCCGGAGCAGCCTTGACGAGCGTGTGCAGGTAGCCGGGCCCACCGCACCTGTCCAGGTCGCCGGTGACGGCCAGCTGCCGGGACACGGTGATCGGGTCGGCAGGGTCGCCGGCGGCGTACAGGGCGACGATCGCGTCGTAGATCTTTTCGTGGGCGGGGCGGTAGAACTCGCTGCCGCGCAGGCCGGTGCCGACGGCATCGGCAACCGCGGTGGAGGCGAGGTGCATGGCGCCGAGGACGGCGCGTTCGGCGTGGAGGTCCTGCGGCGGGACGGGGCCGAGGGCCTGGTCGTCGTCGTGGTCGGTCATGCGGCGGTTCCTTGGGCTCGGCGGGCGAGGGCGCGCCCGGTGGGGTGGCAGGTGGCGCAGTGCGCTTGGTCGCCTCCGGGGAGGGTGACCATGTGGGTGATCGGGTCGCAGTTCGGGCGACCGCAGCGTTCTTCGTCGGGGACGGCGGCGAGCGGCGGAGGGAGCTTCTCGACGAGCCGGCGGCGCAGGAACCCGACAGGGTTGGTGACGGTAGCGGGCATGCCCGTGGTGATCGCGTGCTCCATGCGGGCCTCGGTGGTCCGCTGGAGCCAGGGGGCGACGAGTGGGGCGAGGGTGGCGATCTCGTTTTCGCCGAGGGCGAGTTGGTGGTGGCGGGCTGCGATGCGGGCGAGGGCGGCGTAGGCGGGGTTGTCCTGCCGCCGTGAGGCGGTCCCCCCGCCCTCCCGTCCGTCGTCCGGCTCGGGTCCGGTGGGCGGCTCGGGAGGCGCGGGTCGGGAGGAGGGTGGTTGGGAGGAGAAAGAAGGAGGAGTAGGACCCCTGGTTTCCGGGGGTCTTTCGGCCGATTGCCCCTCGGGTTCCAGGGGGCTTTCCGACGAAAGACCCTCAGGTTCCGGGGGGCTTTCAGAGTGATTGACCCCCGGAACCTGAGGGTCTTTCTGCCCCCTTACCGGCTGGTAGCCACCGAAAGCCCCCCGAAAACCAGGGGTCTTTCGACCGTCCCCAATCACACACGGAGCGAACAAGCACGCGATCCGATACCGCCCCGCACGCCCCCGATACCCACCTGACACCGGCTCGATCAACCCCCGCTTCAACAACGACGACCGCACCGCCTCCCACCGCTTCGCCGACAACCGCACCCGGCGCAGGATCTCGGGATGCTCCGGGCCGTGAAAGGTCTCCCGGGTCGCGTCGTTCGCATCCCGCGCCAACACCGTCAAACACCAGCGCTGCGCTGGCGTCACATCATCCGGACACCAGTCCATGACCTCTTCGACCAGCTTGATCCCCATCAGCGCACCGCCAGTACGGCGGCAGGGGTACGCAGGAACACGGCTTCTCCAGCTGGACACGAAGGTGAGGGTGAACGAGGGGCCGCCCCATCACGGGGCGGCCCAAGCAGGCCTCAGCGGCCGAGGATCCGGTCGACGGTGCGCTGCGCCGTCGCCGCGGGCAGGTCACCCGTGACGGTGTGGTGGCCTGTCTGGGGCTCGTAGTGCGTCGCGACGTTCTCGAAGCCGAGCGTGCGGGCGTCGTCCGCGGTCGCGGCGATCTGGGCGGCCGCGCCAGGCTGGTCCTTGTGGAGGGACTGGAGGAGCTTCACTCAGGCACCTCCTCGACGATGACGAGGTCGGCGCCGTGCACGGACTGCAGGATCGTGGTAACGAGGTCGGCGTCGAGGACCCGCGGGTCGTAGCCGACGATCAGGGTGACGGCGTCGATCTGCACGGGGTGCATCGCGGGCCCGGGGTTGCCGAACTCGACGGGGACGAGGCCGGCGGTGATCCGCGGGGCGGTCATGGTGATCACAGCGACTCCCCCACCTTGCCGCCGGCCAGGGCGCGCAGGTAGCTCTTGGTGAACAGGCGGGCGCCGTACATGTCCCCGGTCTTGAGGGCGAACCGGGCGAGGTGGTAGGCGCCGAGGTTGCCGAGCTCACGGACCGGCATGAGGCCGACGGCGGTGTTCTCGGTGGGGCGGGCGACGGTGACGGCGATCATCGGGTCACCGCCGGGGTGACGTCGACGCTCTTGACGGCGAATGCCATGATGGAGATCTCCGATCTGCGCGTGTTCCGGTTACCAGGCCACTTGCACGCGCGGTGAAGTCGCGGCCCCGCACCTACTGCGGGGCCGTCTTACGTTGTGCAGCACATCAAACCTTATAGGTTCTATTGAGAAGTTTCAATGTTCTCGGGACTGCGCGCGCCCTGAACTGCAATCGCAGGCGCAGCCAATACGTGGCAGTTCCCCCCTTAGGGTGGCCAGTCGCAGCGGAACCTGGCTGGCGCCTGCATGCTGATCAGTTGACGGTGGCAGACTGTCCGTGTGACCAAGCCCCCCATCACGAGCACCACGGCACACACCGCGAAGTTCCGACTGGTGTGGGAAGACCCCGCCGGCCCTGCTCAACCGACCAACCAGTTCGCCGTTGCGCTCGGCGTTCCAAACGCGTCAGGCCGGCCAGACTCCATCTACCTGACCATGGGGATCCTTGAGCCACCCCTACTGTTCGGCTCGGACGAAGAGATCGTCGAGCGGTTGGCCGAATCCGGGCATAAGCTGCCCGTGAAACCTCTTGGCAGATTCGTCCTGACACGAGACCGTATCCAGGAGCTCATCAAGATCCTGGAGTCGGCGGCCGAGATCTACGACGAGGCACAGGGGGAACAGCCATGAGCACCGCACCTTCTCAGAGCAACTCCGCCCAGGTGGTTTACCCACTTGTCGGCGCACCGTCAGCAAGCCTCGCGGAGTGCTTCCCCTGGCTGTCCCTCTCCCTGCAAAGCTCTCCACAGGTGGAACTCGCCACCGCCACGCCGTCCCCCGATGATGGCTTGGGAGATGCGTTCGCAGTATTCGCCGACGAGTCGGCAGAGTGGGCTGCGGCCGCATGGGATGCGGGTTCGGCGGAGTGGCCCGAGTACTAAGCTGTCCGAGTGCCCGTACCGAGCCCTCCGCCTCTCAGGCGGCCGCCGTCCCCTCAGCGGGGAGACATCTACTGGGTGGACTTCGACCCAGCACGCGGTTCAGAGCAGGCCGGCCATCGGCCCGCCGTCGTGATCTCGCTGGACTCGTTCAATAGCCGTATGCCTACGGTGACCGTCGCGGCGATGACAACCAGGGTTCGCGAAACCTCCCCCATCACGGTGACCCTTCAGGCTGGTGACCCCCTCCCCGATGCCGGTGACATCCTGGGATTTCAGGTGATGACCATCGACCAGTCCCGCCTCGAACGCTTCGCTGGTCGCCTGCGCCCTCCCCAGATGGCCGAGCTGAACACAGTCCTGGCCCGCTCATTCGGGCTCCTCGGAGAACTCGGCTAGCAACTACTACGGCCCCGCCATGACTAAGGCAGGGCCGTAGCTTGATCGCTCCCGACGCAGGGGCTAGAAGTCGTACTGCAGCTCGTAGAGGTGGCCTGCCTTCGCCATCACAGCGACCTCCACCACTCTGTCGTCAACGCTGTGAACCACGCGCAGTGTCCTGAGGACTGGAACCTTGGTGGGCGTACCCAGGGCCTTGACCTCGTCCGGCGTCGGAACACGCGCCGAAACAGTGTCCACACACCTGAGCGGCGGATACCCAAGGTCCTGAAGGACCCGCGGCGTCCCGCCCCTGATCCGCTTGCGAACGGCGATCTCAGTGCCTCGCGCGATATCCACAGGGTAGTACGCCCTCACGTATTCGGCCGGCTCGCCGTCGAGCGTGAGGACTTGCTCGCGCCGAAGGGCCACGCCACTCGCCCCAAGTCCGAGCGCCCGCGCAACGTCTTTGGGCGGAACGACCTCGTCTACGTCGAGAAGGACACTCGCTCCCTGCAGCCCACTCTTCGATGCTTCGGTGATCCAGCGATACGGGTCACCCGGGTTTGCCGGCCTTTTGGTCGCCGCAGGCACCACGGTCTGTGGGCGGCGATCAAGCACGATGATGCCCTTGCCTCGGTGGCTGCGGACAAGGCCCTCGCTGGCCAGTTGGTCATTTGCGTGCTTGATGGTCTGGGGTGCAACCCCGAACTTCTCTCGCAGGAGCCTCGTCGACGGCAGCAGGCTGCCGGCAGGGAAGTCGCCGGACAGGATGCCGTCGCGCAGGTAGCTCGCCAGGAGTTCGTGTTGCGGCCAGGCGCCCTTTTCCTGCTCAAGAGTCGGCTTGTCCGGTGCCTCACTGGTGGTACTGATGTCGTGTTCTTTCATGATCTCAGCCGATCTCGACGGTGTAGTGGAGCTTCCGGCCAACGGCCAGCATGGTCATCAGAGAGACCTCGACAGGGCGCCCAGTCACATCCAGAGCAATTCGCAGGAGATCGAGGACCCAGTCAGACGGGTTCGCGTCAAGGATCTCCAGCTCAGCTGCTGACACTGGCCTGGCCGCCACTTCCTCGTGAGCAACCACTGGTTGGTGCCCGAGGGCTGCCAACACCGCCACAGCCCCGCCTCGAATGCGTGCGGGTCTCGCCAGCGGAGTGCCCGCCGCTATGTCGGCCGGGTAGTAGGAACTTGCGACTTCCACTGCACGGCCATCAAGCGTGATCACCCTGCGCCGGATCGAGACGAGCGCCCCTACGGGCAAACGGAGCGCGCAGGCGACGCCTTCTGGCGCCTCGACTTCACCCACTTCAATCAGCCGTTGACCACCCTGCCGCCCAGATGCGCGTGCGAGCTCGCTCCATGCATCGCGGTGTCCGCTGGTGGGTGCTCGGAGGTAGGCAGCCGACGCGTCCAGCTGGCCTTCGTCAGCCATCAGTCGCCTCCTTTTGGCACAGAGCGGGAAACCTTGTCGCCTTTCAAGTTAAGGCACAAGGTTGCGGCCCTGGTAGCTCGAACACAGCCTGAGAACATTGCAGCTTCTCAAGAGAACCTATATAGTTGTGTCCATCAGCCAACGAGGAACCCCTCGGAAGGAGGGCTTCAGCATGCTGCCCGAGAGTCCACCGGTCCTGACCGTCAAGGAGGTCGCGAAAGCGCTCCGGGTCAGCATCCCCACCATCTACCGCTGGGTGCAGGACGGAGAGCTCGAAGCGATCCGCCACGGCAAGCAGTGGTCCCGCGGCCAGGCCGGTCGCGGCGGTGCCATCCGCATCCCCCGCGCGGTCGTCGCGGCCAAGATCCAGGCGATGCACGACCTGGCGGACGCCGCCTGATGCCTGACCCGCACAACGGCTGGCCCGGCCTCGACCCCATTGAACCCGGCCCGCAGCCGTCCCGCCCCTCGCCGGCGTTCGGGGCTCCCCCGATCGGCCAGCGGACCATCACCCCCAGCAAGGAGGACCCCATGCACTACGACCGTGCCTTCGCCGACGGCGCCGGCGACCACTCCACGAACGGCGGCTACGGCCACCAGCCCCTCCCGCCCCTCCCCCCGCAGCCCACGAAGTGACCGACTGGGACAACCGGCCGGTCATCCCCAGGATCCCGCGGCCGCGGAAGCCCATCGACCCGATCAAGAAGGAGGACAAGCAGTGACCCTCGACGAGCAGATCGCCGCCCTCGAAACGAAGGCCCGGACCACGGCAAGGCAGTTCCTCGCCGCCAAGGACAAGGGCCTGCGCGAGACCCTGGCCCAGCAGTTCCGGGCGGAGGTCCAGGAGATCACCGACCTCGAAGCCACCCAGGTCCGCACCCCGCTGGACATCGTCTGATGGCCGGCAACGGTGACCCGGTCCCCGTCGACATCGACGACCCCAACAGCGCCGGCCTGATCGAGCTCCTGTCGCTCATGACCGCCGCAGACGGAACCCCGTACATCGACATCCTCACCGAACCGTTCGACGAGGACACCGAGTGAGCGCCTACTGCGACGCCGCCCAGTCCGCCGCGAACCACAGCAAGCAGGCACAACCCCCGTGTGACGGCCCGGTCGTGGCCCATGTCGTCCAGTGGAACCCGTACATCAACGCGAACGGATGCGTCACCCACGCGGCCCGCATGCTCGCCGCACTGCCCAGCGCGGAGGTCTTCGCGCTGGAGGACTCCCCGTACGACACCGTCCAGGCGGTCCGTGAGGCCGCCGCCCGACTCTGAAAGGAACCGTCTGATGGCCACCTTGCAGGAGCAGCGCGACGGCATCGCCAGCATGCAGATCGCCCTCGGCCGACTGCGCCCCGACGCCACCCCCGCCGAACGCGACGCCGTCATCGACGCTGCCGAGCACGAGGCCGAGGCTCTGGCCACGACCCTCCTCTACCGGCTCGGCGCGGACACCATCCGCTACCCGGCCGCCGCGTGAAAGGCAACCTGATGGACGGCGATGGCAGCTACCTCCGATACCTCATCACCCCTCAGGACAGCGCAAGGGAGGAGGCCCACCGCCTGGCTGCTCTCATCCCCGTAGTGATCCTCGTGATCCTCATCCTCAGCGGCATCGCCTACGCCCTCTACGTCTGATTCTGAAGGGACATCATGAAGAACTTCACCGACCGGATCCTGGGCGAGCCCGCCCGCCTGATCGTCCGGCACCCCGAGTTCGCCGGCCCGGTCTTCAAGCCCGTCCACACGTACGGTGCGGTCACCGACGCGGAGGTCCTCGCGTTCGCCGCGCAGGAGCTCCACCTGCCCGCTGGCTACGTCGACGTCTACCGGGCTGCCGCCTGATGGCCGTTCGTGAGGGTGACAGCGTCACCGTGATCAACACCGACGGGCAGAACCCCAAGACCCTCGGCCGCACCGGCACCGTCGTCCAGGTCCAGACCGATGACGTCGGCCAGCTGGTCTCTGTGAAGGGCATCGACAACCGACTCGTCGAGGCGGTACTCGGAGAGCGCACCTACCGGCCCGAACAGCTTCGGAAGAACTGATGGGCTGGTCCTGGGACCACAACCAGACCGGCGGGACCCGCTCCTACAGTGCGCACACCGAACTCGGCGAGTACCTGAAGCAGATCGCCCCACGAAGCGACTGGGCCGCCATCAGCCCACTGTTCAACCGGGGCAGCGGAGACACCTTCGACATCCAGCCCGACCAGGCCGCGCGCATGGGCGCCGCGTTCAAGGCCCTCACCCCGTTCGCCTCACCGACATGGCAGCAGGCCTGCTACGAACTCGGCGCAGCCGCCGCAGAGGCGGCCCGCACCCGCTCGGTCTGGCACTGGTCCTGACCACGCAACCCAGCCCAGACCTGGCCGCAAGGAGGCCAAAGCAGTGCTTCCCCACGAAATCTACCCAGGCCGCGGTGACATCGCCGCGTTCCGCAACGGTCAGCACACCGCGGTGGTCACCGAGACAGCCTGCCCCGACGGCAACACCATCGAGGCGTTCTGCACCTGCACTTGGAACAACGCCAGCGATCCCGGCAAGCGTCTGTTCAACGACCAGGCCAACTGGTATGCCGCAGTCGCCCAAGCCAAGTCCGACGCCTCCGAGCACGTTTCCTAGCCCCGCCCCCGGGGCGGCCGCCATCAGCCGCCAAGCACAGCCGGCCGCCCCGGACACCCCACCACCCGCCAACGAGCAAGAAGGGCAACCTCAGTATGAGGCTCCTCAACCGCGCCATCGACAGTGCCCGCAGCCAGCGCTACGCCGCCGAGGCCCGCCGCGAACACGACCAGTGGGTCAACACCGTCGCCAAGCTCGGCGTCACCTACTACACAATCGCCCCGATCGGAAGCTCCGGAAGCGGGGGCCTCGTCCACGGCGACTACCAGTTCGACCGCAAAGCCAAGTGGGGCGTCTACACGGGCCAGCTGATGGCCGGCCAGACCCCGTCCTGGCAGATCTGGTCCGCTCACGGCCCGCTCACCGACACCCCGCAGTGGACCGGCGCCGACCAGCACCGCCACGACGAGGAGCTCTCCGCCCGGTTCAGCTCCGACCTCCACGACCGCGTCGCAGCCGCCAGCGCCGGCATCCAGGACGACGTCGCCCAGCGCTACCTGGCCGCGCAGCTCGACATGTACCCGGCCACCCGCGAGCTGCTCCGCGCGGCCTGAACGCCGACCAGGAGAGCCCCGCGCCCAGCCCGCCGCCTCACTCCCAGGAGGAACCATGGCCAGCCAGCAGCACCTCATCCGAACCGTTGTCGACGCTGTCGCCCGCAGCGAGTCCGCCTACCGGGCCGACGCCGCGGCCGACGCCACCTACAGCCAGTCCGTCGCCGACGCCTGCGAGGCCTACAAGGCCGCGATCGCAGCCGGCGTCAACGAGCGCGACATCCGCGCCCTGCTGCCCGCCACGATCCACGGCGCCGCGCGCAGCATCCTGACCCCCAGCCAGCGGGCCGCCGACCAGGCCCTCGCAGACCTGCGCGCCGCGCTCTAGCCCACGCCAAGGCCCGCACCCTCACACACACCGCACCGGAGCAGGGGGACATCGACATGAAACGCGCCGCCGCAGTGGCCCACCACCTGAGGGAAGCCGCGGCCCTGAAGCTTCTCGCCGCCCAGGCCGACGGCCCCGGCCGGACCGAGTGCCTCGCACAGGCACAAGAACACCGCTCGCTCGCCGAGACCGCCCGCCTCGGCGAGTACCCCACCGACCTGGAGGACTGAGCCATAGCCACCCCACTCACGCAGCTCGCCGACGGCGCATCACTCACCCCCGAGGCCTACGACAACCTCACCTGCTGCGGCCAGCCGATGCGGGTCGCGCACGCCACCGAGAGCCTGCCCATCCCCGGAGCCGTCTGCGATGCCTGCCTGTGCGTCGTCACCTCCGGCGTCGGCTACGGCTCGGCCGCACTGTCGCGATGCGGCCGGCACCGGGCCTGACCTCCCGGCGGGCCGTGCACGGTATCGCATCACTCGCACGGACCGCACCCATCGCACGCTCGCTGACCAGGAGAGGAGAACCCCCAAGATGCCCGCCACCATCACCACCCCGCTCGACCTGGACGTGGACCTGTACGGCCCCCTCCTGGTCGCCGAGATCGAGGCCTACCTCAAAACCGTCATCCCCACCGGCGGACCCACCCCGCTGCGCACCGCCCCAACGGTGCACATCCCGGCCCACGGCAGCACCACCCCGCCCTGGTGGGCCGGCCACCCCCAACCCGCCCGCACCCTCACCGACCGGATCCTCCGTCGCCCGGCTCCCACCATCCAAGTCACCGCGAGAGAGCACCTGCAGCTGATGGACCGCTACATCACCCAGCACGGCTGGACCCAGGGCGGCCTCTGGGACGCCACCGGCGCCGTGTGCGTCCTCGGCGCCCACCTCCAGGTCCTCGCCCACGGATACGGCACCCCCGCCACCGCCTGGCAAGCCCGCCTCCTCATCGGCAACGCCCTCGGCCGCGCCGGCCACCCGATCCCGGTCGACACCTGGAACGACGAGCCCGGCCGCACGAAGGCCGACATCCACAACCTGCTGCGCACCGCAGCCACCACCTGAAAGGACGACCACGCCATGACCACCATGTCGATCAGCCGCAACGGAGCCGGTACCCAGGTTCCGCCGGGCAACTACGCCGTCACCCTCATCACCGAGCTGCGCGACAGCGCAGGCACCGGCATCAACCAGAAGCAGATCGTCACCAGGGTCGACATCCCGCACACCCTGGGCTCGCTCGCTGCCGACCTCGCCACCCTGCTGAAGGTGCCCGGGAACGTGCTCGACCTCGTCGTCACCCCGAAGTAGGAGCCGAGCCCCGGACCCACCCGCCTAACCCAGAGAGGAGACCGTCGTGGCCCGCACCGCCGCCCCGGCCGAGCAGCAGGCCCTCACCACCACCGCCCTAGCGCTCGCGGTGCTCGCCGCCACCCTGCTCCCCGCCCCCGCCCTCGCCGCAGTCACCACCGCGATCCTCGCCCAGTACGCGGTGCTCGCCCTCGCGGGCACCGCCCTGCGCCTCGACCTTCCGCAGCTCATCGCCGGCCACCACCACACCCTCCGCGCGATCGCGGCCGGCAGCCTCCTTACCCTCGCCGCCACACTCCGCGCGCTCGCCACCGCAGCACTGTGGGTACTCACCACCAGCGCCCACCACATCGCCCCCAACCACTCACCGACCACTCGCTAACCCAGGAAGGAGCCCAGACGTGAACCCGATCGCAAACACCGAGACTGAGCTCACCACCACTCCCGCGCTGGGCCTCGACGCCCGCACCAAGCGCGAGCTCACCAAGCCGCAGAAAGCCACCATCGGCGCCATCGTTGCCGGCGCCATCTCCATCGCTGGCATCGGCTTCGCAGGCTCCTACAACGCCGTTGTCAGGCTCGCCATCAAGAAGGACTTCGGCGACTTCGCCCGCGTCTTCCCCCTCGGCGTCGACGTCGGCATCGGTACCCTCCTTGCCCTTGACCTCCTCCTCACCTTCTTCCGCATGCCGTTCCCCCTACTGCGCTACGCGGCCTGGGGTCTCACCGGCGCCACGATCGCCTTCAACGTCGCCGCTTCCTGGGGTGACGAAATCGCCGTAGGCATGCACGCCACCATGCCCATCCTGTTCGTCCTCATCGTCGAGGCTGGCAGGCACGCCGTGGGCCGGATGGCGAAGATCAGCAGCGGCGCCTACTACGAGAACCCGCCGCTGCCCCGCTGGTTCCTCGCCCCGTGGCCGACCTACCGCGTGTGGCGCCGCATGCGCATGTGGAACATCCGCTCCTACACCGAAGTGATCCTGATGGAACAGGAGTCGAAGGTCTTCCGCACCACGCTCAGGATCCGCTACGGACGCGGATGGAAGAGGCAGGCCACCAAGCCCGAGCAGCTCGCCATCAGGCTCGCCAAGCTTGGCAAGCCGATCGGCGCAGCGCTGCACGAGGCCTACGGACAGGCCGCCATCGAGGCGCCTCAGGACGCCACCGTCGACTGCCATGAAGGCGCCACGGAAGCGCTCCCGCCTATCTACGTAGAGCGCCCCGAAAGCGCCATGGCGTCCGGCATCGTGGCGCCCCAACCAGTGATTCGGGGCGCCATCGAAAGCGCCCTCGCACCCGCCACGGAAGCGCCTCAGGCAGCGGCTTCGGGGCGCCACGGGAGCGCCACGCATGACGCCACCGTCGACCTTGTGAAGCGCCCTCAGAGCGCCACGGCAGTCGACGCTATGGCGCCCCGAGAGCGCTATGACAGCGCCCGTCAGAGCGCCACCAATGCCGCTTCTGAAGCGCCCCAGAAGCGCCCCGTCGCCCGCCCTCGTAGCGCCACGAAGGCGCCCCGGCCCACCACTTCAGGGCGCCCCACGGCGGCGCCACGGGACGCCGCACGAGACGCCATCAAGGCGCTCTACGCCGACCTTGGAAGGCGCCCCCTGGAGTCCGAGATGGTGGCCGCCCTGAAGGCCGCGAAGCTCCCCAAGTCCCGCCAGTTCGCGAACGCTCGCCGGCTGGAGATCGAGCGAGAGCACCCCGAGCTTGCCGCGCTCGGGTCCGACAACGTCCGGCCGATCACCGGGACGGACGGCTGATCTGACGGCCTGCCGGTGACGCCCAACCCCTGCGGTTGGGCGGCCGCCGCGAGCACTCAGACCACCCCATCCCAGTACCGAGAGGAGCCCCTCGTGGCCCAGTACCTGCCCCCGGCCGACGGGGCTCAGATCCTCCCCTTCCTCCCCCGACCCCAGCGGCAGGACAACGCGACGATCACGCCGACGATGCCGATGACGACGACCATCGCAGAGCCGCGACCTGCGGAAACAGGAAACGACGAGTCCACTGGGGCCTCGTCGTCACCCGCGACGGCGGTGGTCGAGGGCTCCGTCTACGTCGTCCAGAAGACCCGGCCAGCCCTGCCCAGGCGGTTCCTCGCCGCCTGCGTGGCCGTCGCCAACCAGGCCAGCGCCCTCGTCATCCGGTACCGCGTCGAGCTCGCCCCCGCCATGACCGTCGGCGCCGTCACCGGTCTCGGCTGGTGGCAGTACCTCGCCGGTGTCGGAGGCTGGGGAACCGCCGCGTACGCCGGCCTTGCCGTCCTGGGTGCAGCGGTCACCGCCGCCGGGGTAGAGAAGAAGGACGAGATGCTGACACGGGCCGGAGCCGGCCTGACGCTCACCTTCGCCGACGTCGCCACCGCTGTCGGCACCGGCCCTGGCGGTGTCTCCCTCACCGCCGCAGCGGTCACCACCGGCGCCGCGTACGCGGTGTACGTGCCGTGGCTGATCCAGCACCGCAAGGACCACAAGGCGCTGCCGGGGAAAGCCAGCGCCACGGCGAAGGCCAACGCCTCCGTCGACGTCCAGCTGCACCAGGGGGGCCAGGCCGCCCTGAAGGCCTCCGCGTCCAGCAGCACCGAAGAGCAGTCGACGCCCCGGGGCCCGGGCGGCCCGTTCCACGACCGCGTCATCCCGTACGCCGACGACGACTCCGACGACATCACCAAGCCGATCCGGCTCGGCTGGACCGAGTACGGGCAGCCCGTCCTGCTGACCGTCATGTACCGGCACACCCTCGTCGCCGGCGCATCGGACTGGGGCAAGTCCGGCATCATCAACCTGATCATCAAGAAGCTGCTGAAGAAGAAGCACGTCGAGCTGTTCGGCATCGATATGAAGCCTGGCGCCGTGGAACTCGGCCCGTGGGAGCCGAAGATGCGCAGGCTCGCCCGAACCGCCGAGGAGGCCCGCGAGCTCCTGCAGTACATCCGCGCGGAGTGCGACCGCCGTGGCGCCTACCTGGAGGAGCTGTCGAAGAGGGAGATGGCTGCCGGCCGCGAGCCCGTCCGCAAGTGGATCCCCGGCGTCCACGGCCCGGCATGGATCGTCGTGACCGACGAACTCGCCGAGCTGATCCGGCAGGACGAGGAACTCCGCAAGCAGGAGGCGGAGCTCCGCAAGCTGGACCCGGAGATGGGCCCGCCCGAGCAGGACATCGCGACGACATACGAGTCCGCCCTGGCGATCGCCCGCTCGATGGGGATCATGTTCCTGTCCGCGACGCAGCAGCCGTCCGCGAAGGTGTTCGGCGGGTCCAGCGACGCCCGCGGTAACTACGCGAACCGCATCTCGACCAGGGTCGGCGAGGCCGGGCACAGCGTGTTCATCTTCGGGCAGGGCTGCAAGAGCAACGGCTTCACGCCGGAGAAGCTCACCCGACCAGGCGAGTTCTACATCGGCTGCCCGGAGATGCCGTTGACGGATCCGCCGAAGTGCCGGGCCGAGTATGTGACGGACCTGGACATCGCCGCAGATGTGGCGCACCTGCACGCCGCCGCCCCGGCGCAGACCCGGCCCGTCGGGGGCGGAGTTCAGGCGTCCCTGTTCAAGCCCGCCCCGGCCCGGCCGGTTGGTCCGCCGCCGCCCGTCTACCCGGACGGCACCATGGTCGGTCGAGACGAGTGGATCGACCTGTACCGGGTCTTCCTTCAGCTATGCGAGGAGGAGGGCTACGCCACGAAGGAACGCCTGGTCGAAGAGGGGCCGTTCGGTAGCCGGGACACCGTCCGCCGGGCCCTCGACCTGTGGAAGACCCACGGTGTGCAGTCACGCAAGGCCGGCAAGGCCGAGCAGTTCTACCTGCCCGGTGCCGAGGAGTGATAGAAGAGGGGCTCGCCCAGTTCTCACCACGGGCGGGCCTCCCACGAGAGGATGAACCCATGAGCAGTGAGCAGCCCTTCCCTCAGGAACTCCGAGCCGCGATCAACGCCGTAAGCCAGGCGCTCCGCCCCGTTCTCAATCACGCGGTCGGAACTATCGCCCAGGCGTACGAAACCCTCCGCCCCACCATCGAGTACTTCGAACAGCACCCCGAGGAACTCGACCGCCTCCGGCGTGAGAACGAGGCACTCTCCGGAATCGGCGGATGCCACTGCCTGTGCGACCTCCACCGCGATCAGCCCAACGTGACCTGCACCGGACAGGCGGTACCGGGCCTGACGGTGCCGAGGTACTCGGAGATAACAGGCCGGGTAGACGTGCCCATGTGTGGACCTTGCCATGGAGTAGCGACGGTGACCGCATGAGCCACCGCCCGTACCCCAGCACCGACCGGACCCTCCGCCAACTCGGCCGACACCACCACCCCGCACCCAATCCCACGCCGCTGCAACTCGTCGCCGCGAAGGCCCTGCGTGACCTGGCCGCCGCCATGGAGCCACTCCGGCAGGCCAGCCTGCAGTTCGCTCCAGTGCTGCCGGACGTGTTCCCCCGATGACTGACGGAAGTACGACCCCGCCCGACATGGTGGCCCTCAGGACCGTCGTCGAGGTCAACGGCAAGCGGCTTCAGGCACAGACCTTCGCCAGCGTTGAGCTGTGGCATCAGGACCAGCAGTACCAGGAGTGGATGAAGGCCGACCTGCTGAGGTCCCTCGGCGAAGCCATCGTCAAGGAACTCAACCCCGAGATCAGCGCTACCCTGCCACAGCCCACTCTGCACGAGGCGCTCACCGAGGCGCTTCGCCCGTACGACTACCCGTATGGGGAGCTGGGGCTGTGAGTGCTGACCTCGTGGCGTTCATGAACGCCCGCCTCGACGAGGACGAGCAGTTCGCACAGGGCCCGTGGGGGGACAACGGGTACTCCGAGTACAACGAACCGGGCGCCCCAGGTCACCACCTACGGGTGCTGGCCGAGGTCGACGCCAAGCGGCGCATCATCGCAACCTGCAACCACGTCCTCGCCTACGAGGACCACGGTCACTGGCTCGCGAACCAGACACTGGCTATCCTCGCCATGCCGTACCGCGACCACCCCAACTACCAGCCCGAGTGGGCGCCCGACGCCTGACCGCGCCCAGTCCATGAAGCCCCCCCTTCACCGGGCGGGGCTTCGGCGTTTCCAGGACCCGAACCCGGTTGTGCTCCGATAGACCAAGCCACCCGGGTCCCTCCACCCGGCACCGTACTACCTGCCGAGGAGGGGCCATGCCCGACCTATGTTGCGCCCGGCCCATCCGCCATCGGCTTCCGGCGAGCACACGACCGCGAACAGAACCGGCCCTTCCCCTCGCCAGGATTCATCGTCCACGTCACGAACCCCTGGCCGCAGTACTCACAGTTCCGTGGGAGGCCGCGAAGCCGGGTCCTCCGCCCGCCCACGTTTCGGTAGCTCTCCCCGTCAGTCACCGCGCGATCTGCGTTGAGCACGTTGCACCGCGAGCAGGACGGCACGAGGTTGTCAGAGCTGTTGTTCATCGGGTTGCGGTCAAGGTGGTCGACTACGAGCACCCCTTGCCCGGTTCGACCACCAGGCGTCCATTCCACCGAGTCCCCGCAATGGTGGCATGGGTGAGGCCCGGGTCCGATCTTCTCGAAGAGGACCGCCCGGTGTTCAGGGACATATGGCGCAGTCAAGACAAGCGGATGTCCCGGCGCATACCTCATGCGCCGGACTGCAGGGTTGTCCTTGCGTCGGGCTGCGTATTTGCAGGTGTCGGAGCAGTACTTCCCGATCGCAGTAGGGACCCTCGAAAAGGCCGCAGCGCAGTAGGCGCAGTTCCTGGTCTCGGTCTTCCTGTAGCTGTTGGCTGCGCAGGCCCGCGAGCAGAACTTGGGCGACAGGCGCGCCTTGTGTGTGAAGTCCTTCCGGCACTGCCCGCACTTCGCCGTGGCCGTTCTCTTCTTCGCTGCGATGTAGCAGGGGTGAGAGCAGTACTTTCCAGCTCCGCTGGGCCTGCGGACATAGTTGGTTCCGCAGTTCTCGCAGGCAAGCGTAGTACCCGTCATGGCATCGATTATATCGAAAAGGAGAGTTGACCAATGGCCAACCTCGTATTCAATGTGGCACTTGGTCGGGTGGCTGCGTACGCCAGCCTGCCCGCCACGAACGACGCCCTCATCGCCGTCCCCATCGAAACCAGCGGCATCGTCTCCGACGCCACCATGCGCGACTACGACGACCTCTCCACCCTCCTCGCCGGCGCCAGCAACGAGCAGACCACCATGGGACGCAAGACGTTGGCCTCGGTCACCGTCACCGTCGACGACACCAACGACCGCGTCGCCGTCGACTGCGCCGACATCACCTGGACTGCCGCCACCGGCAACGCCGTCTCCGCCCTCGTCATCTGCTACGACCCGGACACCACCACCGGCACTGACTCCGACCTCGTGCCGCTGGTCAAGCTGGACTTCGCCCTGACCCCCGACGGCTCCGACGTCACCGCCACCGTCGCGGACTTCTACCGCTCCACCTCCGCAGCCTGACCGCCACCACTAACGGAGAGGGAGGGGGTGGCTGGTGGCCACCAGGTTCTGGCTGACCAACTCGGCCGCGCCCTACACGCCCACGACCCGTCGCGGGGCTTGGGATACAGCAAGCGGCGAGGACGTTCAGCTCCTCGGCCGCAAGCCGGCCGGGTCGGCGGGCACGTCCAGCATCAACGTCGGCTCCACTGCTGCGGACCGGGACGTCCTGCTGCACCGGTCCATCAGTGCGGGCGCCATCAAGGCGGGCACCATCAGTGGCACCGTGTCGTGGACGGTCGGAGTCCGCGAGTCCAACGTCGACCTCAACGGCTTCTGGCACCTTCACATCTACGCGACCAGCGGTGACTCGGACACGCCCCGCGGCACCCTGCTGGCCGACTACATCGGCAGCACGGAGTTCACCACCACCGCCACCGGCACCGCGATCAGCGGGCAGGCCGTCACGCCTGTCGCCATCCAGGTGGGGGACCGCCTGGTCGTCGAGATCGGCTACCGCGCCAACTCCCTGTCGACGACGTACAACGCGACGATCAACTATGGCAACACCGGCGGCACCGACCTCGGATCCGGCGACACCGCGGTCACAACCGAACCCGGGTGGGTGGAGTTTTCCGGGGCTGACGGCTTGTTCACGCCGAGCTTCTCGACGCTGACTGACACGTTCACCAGCAGCGTCGACTCCAAGTGGACGAAGACCACCAACGTCAGCTCCAGCGGCGGCCGGGCCCGGATCCCCTGCACGACCACCCTTGAGGACATGTACACCGCCACGGCGTACGAGATCCAGGGCTCCCAGGTCCGCTTCCAAGTCCCGACCGTCCCCAGCACGGGCGGCGGCTCCGGCGTGGCGTTCTCCGCCTACCTGTCCGCCGGCCCGACGATCAGCACGACGAACCTGGAGTTCGAGTACTCCCCCAACACCGGCAACCTCGTCCTCCGCAACAGCGTGGGCGGCACCGACGCCTCCCCCACCACCCTCACCTACAACTCGTCCACCCACGCCTGGTGGCGGTTCGCCGAATCCGGCGGCTCCATCACCATGGACACCAGCCCGGACGGCACCACCTGGACCACCCGCCGCACCATCTCCACACCCTCCCAATGGATGCGTCTGGGGACGCTGATCTTCTACGCGGAAGCGCAGCGATCTTCCGGCACCGCCGACAACGCTGAGATTGACAACCTCAACGCCGCCCAGACCATCAGCCTCGGCACCGCCACCGAGACCGACACAGCCCAGGCCATCGGCAGGGTCAAGACCCGTGCCTGTCCACAATCCACAGCCACCGAGACAGCCCTCTCCCCAACAGCCAAGACCAAGACACGGACGCTCAGCATCGCGGGCAGCACCGAGACCGCGCTCGCCCCGGCCCAGCCGTTCGCCAACCTCGTCGACGACTTCTCCGGCGCCATCGACGCCGGCCGCTGGCCCGCCAGCTACGGCACCTACGACACCAGCGCCGGGCACGGCAGGGTCGCCTGCGACACCGGATTCAACGGCCTACGCTCCGGCAGCCTCTACACCCTCACCGGCTCCCACGTGCAGGCCCGCATGTGGCCACCCATCTCCGCCGGCGCCAGCACCGCCACGGCGACGCTTCTCGTCGAGACGAGCACATCCGGCACCGACGGCGGGTTCCTGATTGACTCCGCTGCCGGAGCCATGGGCTTCTACCTCCGCACCGGCTTCTCAGACCCTGGCGCCGTGTTCCTCTCCTACGACCCGACCGGCCACGCCTGGCTGCGCCTGCGCGAGGACGCGGGCACCCTGTACTGGGAGACGAGCCCCGACGGGTCCACATGGACTGTGAGGCGCAGCGAGACCACGCCCGGGTGGGCGTCCGCCACCGACCTGTCCCTCCTCGTCGAGTCCCACCGCGATGCTGGCTCCTCCACCTGGACTGAGCTCGACAACGTCAACATCCTCCCGGCCCGAGTCATCCCTGTCGGGACGGCACAGGAGGCCGCTACCGCGCAGACGGTGACGGCATGTAAGACACTCGTTCTGGGCACGGCGGGCGAGACCGGGTCAGCCCAGTCTGTCGGCCGGAGGAAGTCGCTCACGTCCGGACCCGCCGCGTCTGTCGAGTCGGCGTTGTCCCCAGCCAGGCTCAAGGCTCGGGCCGTCACCGCCGCTGCTGAATCCGGCGCCGCCCAGTCGGTCCAGCGCCGCAAGACCGCGGCGCTCACCCCCGCCGCCAGCAGCGAGCAGGCACTCGCCATCTCCACCGGCCGGCTCGTCCCCGTCGGCTACGCCACCGAGACCAGCACCGCCCCAGCCCCGGGTCGGCTGAAGCGCACACCCATCACGCCAGCTGGCAGCACCGCGACCGCGCTCGCCCCGGCCCGCCACAAGACCATCACCCTCACGGCCGCGGCATCCGTCGATATTGCCATCACAGTCGCCCGGGGCTTCATCATCCCGCTCGGCACCGCAGGCGAGACCGCCCTCGCACTCTCGCCCACCCGCGTCAAGACCCGCGCCCTCAGCCGCGCCACCACCCTCGACCTGGCCGTGGCCGTCACCGTCGCCGGCCAGCACACCACCCACGGCCTGCGACTCACCGGCGGCCCCACCGCCCGGTGGACCGTCCACGGCACCACCACCGCCTGGGCCTGCACTGGAAGGACGATCCCTGTGGACGCGCTCTCCACCGAGTACTACGAAGTCGGTGTCACCTGGGACCGCGGCATCCCGACCGGGTACGGCGTCGAGATGGCCATTGTCCCTGTCGGTCACGAACCCGCGGCTGGCGACTGGCATGCCGCCGCGTGGGACACCGCCAGCAGCGGAACCGGCACGGTCGCGAAGCTGCTGGTCGGCCCGGCGGGCGTTGTTGTCCCGGTGCCGGGCCGGTACAGGGCATGGGTGCGGGTCGCGGCCACCCCGGAGCTGCCCGTGATGGACACCGCTCCGTTCGACATCGCCTGAGGAGGAACCGTGGCAAAACGCGCAGGCCGCACCGGCTTCAAGAGCAACGCCCAGTGGCGGCTCTTCTTCGCCAGCCCCCGGCTCCGCCGCTACGCACACCAGAAAGCCCACGCCACGCCCGGCGGCGCCGTCACCCGGTACCGCCGCCTGCCCGCGCGCAAGGGCGTCCGCAAGCGCTGACCGTTCGCAGCCTCTGTCGGCCCCCGGGCGATCATCCAGATCGACCCGAGGAGGAACCGTGCCCGGAGGAACCACCCGCTACGAAAGGGTGCAGATTGCCGACCGTCGCGCCCGCATGATCCAAGCCCGCATCGACGGCCGGAGCTTCGACGACATCGCAGCCGACCCCGGCTTCGGCTACAGCTCCAGCGACCACGCCCGCAAGGACTTCACCCGGGCCCGACGGGCTGCCAAGGAAGCCGAGCAGGAGATGGTCGATCTGTGGGTCGACCAGCACGTCGACCGGCTGGAGTACTACCTGACCCGGCTCTCTCCCCGCATCGACCGGGGCGAGCCGCGGGCGATCGAAGTGGCAGTGATGGTGTGCAAGGAGATCGCCAAGGTTCAGGGCCTCTACGCCCCGACTCGCGCGGAGGTGACGATCGAGCAGGCGCCGTCCGCGACGGATCTGGAACTCCGCGACATGATCAACGAGGCGAAGGCCAGGCAAGCCGCCGAAGAGGCCCAGCTCCGGGGCGGCGCCTGAGATGGCCGTGACCCGATACACCTTCGACTCCCTCGTCCCGTCCTGGCTCGCCGAGGACCCCGGCTACATCGCCGCGCTCGGCGAGCACCTCGTCGCCCGCGTCGAGCTGCAGGGCTGGAAGGTCGTCGCCGGCCCGGCCGTCATGCCCGCCGACGGCTGCGAGGCCCGAATCCCTGTTGGCACCGTCCTTCTGCGCGCCGAGGTGTGCGTGGAGGAGTTCGACATCGACCTCGCCGACGGCCAGGCGGGCGGTCCCTGGATGGTCGTCCAGAGCACCGACGCCGAGGTTCACGCCTACCCGCTCGACGACCTCATCGTGCACGACCTCCACGACGCATGCCCATGCGGGCCCCGGCAGCGCACCGAGCAGTCCGCGGACGGATCGCAGATGTGGGTCGTCACGCACCACTCCCTCGACGGCCGCGAGCGGCATGAGGCCAGCGACAGCGGGGAGTAGCCCGTGACGGACCTGGCGGCCGGTGTCGTCGACTCCTACCTCGCCGGGGTCACCGGCGAGGGCTTCGACCTGCACCGGTACCTGGCCCGCACCGTGCCCGACGCGCGGATGCTCGACGACCCGGAAGGCCGGCGCGCGCTCACCCGGCTTGACCCCGCCCTGTTCGCGATCGTCTACCTGCGCGACCACATCAAGGACGCCGAGGGCCAGGTCACCTTCAGCGACGCGCACCTGGACTGGTGCCGCGCCGGCCGTCGCTGGATCCGCACGCCGACGATGCCGGCGGAGCAGCGGGACGCCTACGTGGCACCCCGCGAGACCGGCAAGAGCACGTGGTGGTTTCTGCTGCTGCCGATGTGGGCCGCGGCGCATGGCTGGGTGAAGTTCACCGCGGCGTTCTCCGCCAGCGCGGCGCAGGCTGAGGCCCACCTGTCGACGTTCAAGCAGGAGATCGACAACAACGACAAGCTGCGGTCCGACTTCCCGGAACTGTGCAACCCCGCAAAGCGGCCGAACGGCGGGAACGTCGCCGACACGCAGCGCATGTACATCGCCGAGAACGGGTTCGCCTTCGCAGCCCGCGGCATGGACTCCTCCAGCCTGGGCCTCAAGGTGCGCAATCACAGGCCGGACCTCCTGCTCCTCGACGACGTCGAACCGGACGAGTCCTCCTACTCCCCCGACCAGGCCCGGAAGAGGCTCACCACCCTGCGGGACGCGGTCCTGCCCCTCAACGTCTACGCAAGGGTGGTCCTCGTCGGCACGGTCACCATGCCCGGCAGCATCGTCCACCAGCTCGTCAAGCACGGCCAAGGGGTGGAGACCGCGGAGTGGATTGCCGACGAGGGCTTCGCGACGCACCACAGCCTGCCGATCATCCGCCGTGACGACGGCACCGAGCGCAGCATGTGGCCGGCGAAGTGGCCACTGAGCTACCTGAAGAAGATCGAACACACCCGCAGCTTCGCCAAGAACTACGCCAACGATCCGCTCGGCGCCGACGGTGACTACTGGTGCGCCGACGACTTCCGCTACCCCGAGGACGGCCCCGACCCGGTCACGCACATGGTCCTCTCCATCGACCCCGCGGTCACCGCGAAGGCCACCAGCGACTACACCGGCCTCGCCGTCGTGTCCTGGTCCGCGCAGACCCGCCGCTGCACCGTCCACGCGGCGATCCCGGTCCGGATCCCGCCCGGCGCGAAGCTGCGGGAACGGGTGCTGGCCCTGCTGGACGAGTACCCGGAGGTCGGGCTGATCCTGCTGGAAGTGAACCAGGGTCACGGCACCTGGGACGCGATCTTTCACCACATGCCCGTCAAGGTGAAGACCGTCAGCCAATCCGAGCACAAGACAGTCCGCGCGGCGCGGGCCCTCAACCACTACCAGCGGGGCCGCGTCCTCCACGGCCGGACCCTGCGCGACCTGGAGGAGCAGATGGTGGGGTTCCCCCGGGCCCCGCACGACGACCTCGTCGACGCCGTCGGAAGCGCGGTCACCCGGTTCCTCGACACCACCAAACGTGCTGTGCCGACCGCGACCAGCCACACCTACACCCACTGACCGGCCGTTCACAGCCCGCCCGGACCCCGGACCTACGGTGATCGCGACCTGAGGAGGGGACGCGGTGACCGCAAGCGACGACCTGTGGATGGGCCTGGAGGCGCTGCGCGAGGCCAGGCCGGCGTACGTCGAGGCCGCCGCGTACTACGACGACGAGGTGCCGGAGGTGTTCGCCTCGGCCCGGGTCCGACGGGCGATCGCCCGTACCGGCATGGACCACGGCAAGCCGTACATCGCCATGGTCGTCGACGCCGTGGTCGACCGCATGAAGCTCGCCGCCATCACCAGCCCCGACCAGGATCAAGCCGAGGCGCTGCAGCGGATCTGGGACAGCAACAGATTGCGCCGCGAGGCCATGAAGGTCCACAAGTGGCAGGCCGAGTACGGCGATGCCTACCTGATCGTGCTGCCTCGCACCGACGACGCCAGCACTGTGACTGGCGTCGACGAATACGCCAACGACCCGCTGACCGTCCGCATGATCTACAGCGCCGAGAACCCTCGCGAGAAGGCATACGCGGTCAAGCGGTGGTGCGAAACCGTCGACACCGACCGGCAGATCCACCGAGCCGAGCTGTACTACAACGACCGCGTCGAACGCTGGACCACCAAGGCCGACTCGGCGGGAAATGCCCGTGCGGACTGGGAGCCGTGGCTGCCCTCGGCGGTCACAACCGAGGACGGCGAGACGGTCGAGCCGGACGACGACGCGTGGATCATCGAGCACAACTACGGCGAAATCCCGGTCTTCCACTTCCGCAACTCCGAACCCTACGGCGTCCCCGAGCACCGACGCGGCTACGGTGCCCAGGACACCATCAACAAGCTCGACGCCACCCACATGGGCGGCATCGACTACCAGGGCGTACCACAGCGATACGCCCTCACCGACGCAGCGAACGCCGACACGGGCGATTTCGAACCCGCAGACTTCGGCGACGACCTCTTCCCCCCAGACCCCGCAGCCGGCCCGTCCGACAGCGGTGACGACTCGTCCCTCAAGTCCGGCCCGGGCGAGGTATGGCTGCTGCGGGGGTTCCGGCAGGTCGGCCAGTTCGACCCTGCCGAGCCCGCCGTGTTCTACGACCCGCTTGAGTTCAATGTGCGCAGCATCGGAGTACTGACCACCACGCCGCTCCACCTGCTCGACCCGACCAGCGAGCAGCCGTCCGGCCGATCCGTTCGTGCGCAGGACGCCCCGTTCGTCGAGAAAATCAAGGACCGGCAGGAAGGCGCCACCGACTCCTGGCAGGACTCCCAAGGCTTCGCCCTGCACCTCGTCGGATTCGCCGACCCTGTGGTCGACGTGCGCTGGCACGCCGCCGAAACCGTCGACGACAAGGACAGCTGGGACACCGCCAAGGTCAAGTCCGAACTCGGCGTACCCCACCGACAACTCCTCGTCGAAGCCGGATACAGCGACGACCAGGTCGAAGCGTGGCTGGAGTCCCCGACCGACGACGCCGCAGAGCTGACCCGGCGTCTCGCTGACCTGTCCAGCCTCGCCGACACCGTCCAGAAACTCGGCGCGGCCGTCACCCTCGGCGCGATCGACCAGGCCCAAGTGCAGGACCTCATCGGTCCCGTAGTCGACGCCATGACCGGTCGCCCCGTTGTGCCGCCGGAGCCGACCGGTGACTAGCCCCACCGATCTGGCCCGTCTCATCCAGGACCAGCAGATCGGCGAGGCCCGGAACTTGGAAGAAGCCACAGTCCGGCAGGCAGTCGGCAACGCCGACGACCTCCTCGTCGAAGCACTGCGGCTCACCCTCACCGAGTGGATCGGCGAGTTCGGCTCGGCCACAAGCAGCGGGGACGGTGATGCTCTCACCCGAATCCTTGCCGCAGTCGGCGAGCGGATCCGCACGGCGCTGGCGGGGCTTGGTGCCCGCGCACGCCGGGCCGCCGGCAGCTCGCTGCCCCACGCCGTCGCGCTCGGCGCCAAACACGCCCGCCAACTCGTACGTGCCGCCGGCCAGCGGGTGTCGTCCACGGCCGGCTCCGGTGCGCGGCTACCGCGGGCGCTCACCGACCAGGCCCGCGGCATCGGTGACGCCGTCTCGGAGCAACTCCGGCGCGCCAAGCAACTCCTCGCAGCCAACCCGGAGCGGTTCTCCAGCCTGGCGACCGTCCTACAGGTTGCCCGATCCGCAGTGTCCAGGGTTCGGGCGTTGCTCGCATGGCTGGTGCATACGGCCGTCAACGCGGGTACGGCTGCGGTCGCCGACGGCATGAGTGTGGGCCGGCTGTGGGTGTCGGAGCAGGATGCGTGCCTACGGTGCACGGCCTACTCCGGGCGCACTATCAGGCCGGGCGGGGAGTTCCCAGGCGGCTTGTCGTTCGACCCTCAACAACGTGCAGCAGAGGCGCCCCCGGTTTCGGGCCCTCCTCTGCACCCTCACTGCCGGTGCCGCGCAGTGCCGTGGTCTGCATCATGGGGCACTGGCCTGCCGAACCTGCTGCGCCACCAAGCCGAGCGGGCCGTCGCCGAGGGCTGGGCGCTGCCGTCGGAGTCCGGCGTAGCCCGGGTGCGTGCCGCACGCGCGCTCCTCAACTCTGGCGTGTCGCTACCGCCGCGGGTTGCTGAGCGGGCCCACCGCGCAGTGCGCACCGGCCGTTTCGACCGGGCCGCGTGATCACAGTCCGTCCCGGGCCCGCGGCTACGGTCGCAGTCAGTCATGTAAACCCCCGTGATGGGAGACACCCTGTGGACGCTCCGGTGATCGGACCCTCCAGCACCGCGATCAGCCTGCCCCCGTGGACCCTGCTCGGCCACCGCGCCGACGGCCGCCCGATCTACAACGTGGCCGGCGGCTCCGAGGAAGACAACGGCACGGACATCGAAGTCGACGACGACACCGCCGCCGACGAGACCGCGGACGACGAGACCTCTGACGACGGCAGCCAGGACGACGGCGAGAAGCCGAAGCCGAGGCCGCCCGCGGACAGCAAGGCCGACCCGGTGCTGGAGAAGCTGCAGGCCGAACACGCTCGCACCGTCGCGGCGTTGAGGAAGGCCAACGAGGAGGCCAAGAGGAACCGACTCGCCCTCAAGCAGCTCGAAGCGAAGGGCCGCGAGAACGAGGGCGACCACGAGCGTGCGATCCGCGAGGCCACCGAGGCGGCGGAAAGCCAGTGGAAGCCCCGCATCATCAACCAGGCCGCGCGTGCGGCACTCGCGGAGGCCGGCGTTGCCGGTGGCCCGTCCCGGGTCCTCAAGCTCCTCGACACCGATTCCCTCAGCGTGGACGACGACGGTGACGTGATCGGTCTCGACAGCGAGATCGACCGGCTGAGGACCGACTACCCCGAGCTGTTCGCGCGCCCCGAGCCCGCCAAGCCGAAGGCCAGGCCGACCGCCGCACCGAGGCAGGCCGCCCCAGAGAAGCCCAAGAGCTCCTGGGACCAGCACGCCGCGCGTTTGCGGGGCAACTGACCCGCCCACCTAGCGTGATCACGTGCCCGGTCGGAGATCGACCCGGCGCGTGAACGTCCGCCCGAGGCGCCCGTGATGGGGCCCGAGCCCACCGTCTTCTCAGCCCCATCACCGCCCCAGGAGGGCACCCGTGGCACGCAACACCCTCGAAGCGTGGATTCCCGAGGAGTGGGACTCCAAGGTCATCCAGCGCATCAACCAGGTCTCCGCGGTCGAGTCGCTCGCGGCCCGCACCCCCATGTCGACCGACACCCGGCACGTCCCGCGCTCCGCGGGCATGGGCGTCGACGTCGTCGATAAGGGCGGCACGTACGGCGAGGACGCGAGTTCCAACGACGAAGTGGTCCTCAGCGTCAAGAAGTTCGGCAAGGTCGTGCGCCTGGCCGAGGAGGATGTCGACGACTCCGTCGCCAACGTCATCGCCACCAAGATGACCGACTGGGGCACCTCGTACGCGAAGATCCTCGACAACTCGTGCCTCGCCGTCACCGCTGCGGCCGGCACTGGCATCCCGTTCACCAGCCTGTACTACCTGCTGTCCCAGACGGACAGCAACCTCGGTTACACGGCGAGCAGCAACATCACTGTCGCCGCGACCGCCGGGAACGCGACCTACCTGGAGTACTCGACCGCGCTCGGCAACGTGGAGGCCGGCGACTACTTCGATCCGTCGACGACCGTCGCGATCGCCCACCCCGCGTTCCGGAAGTACCTGCGCGGCGTTCTCGACACCACCAACGAGCCGATCTTCGTGCAGGGCCTCGCCGGCACCCCGGACACCATCTTCGGCGTGCAGATCCACTGGTCGCTCGGTGCCCGCACCTCCGCCACCGCAACCAGCGCGCCCACCGGCCGCCCGATCATGGCGTTCGTCCGCACGGACATGATGCTCCTCGGTGTCCGCTCCGGCCCCGAGTCCGTCGTCATCGACGGCCGGGACGGACTCAGCGCCCTGACCGACGAGTCCATCCTCAAGATGCGGGCTCGCCGCGGCTGGGCGTACGGCCACCCGGCGGCCGCGTCCATCCTCGTCGGCTGACACCGCCCCTCTTCGCCCGTGCCGCCCGTCCCCCGGGTGGCGCGGGCCCAGCCGGAGGCTGCGATGACCATTCAGGCGTGGACCGACACCGATACGGTGCTCGCCGTCACTGGCGCCGAGGCCACGGACGTCCAGGTCCTGACCGCGCAGGCGGCGATCGAAGTCATGACCGGCCGCACGTACGCCGACACGGCCAGGATCCGCCCCCGGGACCTGTACTGGCTCGGCCGGGCTGTGGCCTACCAGGCGGTGTGGGCGGCGCAGCAGGCCGGCCTGGAGTCGCGGATGGATCTCACCTCGTCCACGCAGGACGGCATCTCGGCGAACCTCACGGCCGACGCCGTGGTGCTGGCTCCGATGGCCGCCCGCGCGATCAACCGCCTCTCGTGGCGACGCTCCAGGACCATTCACATCCGTTCTCCGTTCGTCGACGGCAGTAGCAACTACGGCATCAACCCGCTGACGGACGGCTCGGATGACGACATGACTTGGAGTCCGCTGCGGTGATCGCCACCACCACCGTGACGGTCCTGCGCGGAACCTCCAGTGATCCGTATAACGATGATGTTGATCTGCCCGTCGAAGCCGGCGCTGACGCCCAGACCCGCATCCCCGCCAGCCTGATCGAAGGCTCCCGCACCATCACGACACCGAACAACCCGACGCCCCGGGTCGTGCGGTACGCCGTCGCCCGCGTCCGACCCGGCACCGACGTCACCGAGGAAGACCGGCTGCGGGACGACCGGACCGGCCGCATCTACGAGATCACCGCAGTCACCCAACCCAGCGCGGTCGGGTTCACACCGATGCTCCGCCTGGACCTCAAGCTCATCAACTGAAGCGGCCGTGAGCCCGGGGAGACCGGGCGGCCACCCAACCCCGACGATCCGGAGAGGACGGCGGACCATGTCGATACGTCTCGACCCGAGCGCCGACGCCCATCTGGACGTCGAGCTGCACCGCGTCATGGTGCACCTCGGACAGGACATGGCCGCCGCAGCGCAGGGACTGGCGCGGGTGAATACGGGCCGCCTCAAGCAGTCGATCCTCTCGGAGGTCGACGGGCTGACGATGCGGGTGTCCACCGACGTCGACTACTGGCGGTACGTCGAGTACGGAACCGGCCCGCACATCATCCGGCCGAAGACCGCGAAGGCCTTGTACTGGGAGGGCGCCGACCATCCCGTCGCCCAGGTCAACCACCCCGGCACGCCCGCGTTCCCGTTCCTGCGGCCGGCCCTGCTGCAGCAGTGGGCACTGCGATGACCACGATCCTGCGGGCCACCACCGAGCTCGTCACCGTCGCGTGGCTGCACGACGTGGTCGGCGACATCGTCGCCACCACCCTCCCCCGCGACAACTCGACGTGGGCGGCATCCGGGTTCGTCACCGTCGCCACCATCGGCGGCAGTGCGGACCCGTACGTGCCGATGCGCTCCCCCGTCGTCTCCGTGGACTGCTGGGCCGTTGCCCCTTCGTCGGGCCGGCCGCCGTGGAACAAGGCGTCGGTGCTGGCCGAGCGGATCCAGGCGGCGTGCTGGGACCACCCCGGCACCCCGCGGCTGCTGACCCTGCCCGGCAACTACCCGCAGGCCCGCGTGCTGTCCGCGTACTCGACGTACGAGCCGCGGCGGGTGCCGGACGACGAAGCGTCGTACGCCCGCATCAATCTCGGCCTGTCCGTGAACTGGGTCGAGGTGACGCCATGACCGCCGAGCGGTGGGCGCTGCAGGGGGAGACCAGCCGGGATCTCCTAACGTGGCGCGGCCGAGTCCTCGTCCACAACCACCGGGGCGAACTGGAGTTCCTCATCACCGGTGCCCGCGCCGTTCCGTGCCCTCGGAACATCCCCGACGAGCAGACCATCCCGCTCTCCTGCCACCCGCAGTTCGCCCATCACCGCTTCCCGCTTCGTCGGGAGGACTACCGATGACCCGTCACACCAGGGGCCCCTCCACCCCGCACGCCGCCCACACCGTGTCCTGGAGGACTGACCCATGGCAGTGACCACCGCCAACCTGCTGCTCGGCCCCGCCACCCTCTACCAGGGGGCGTTCGGCGCAGCGGAGCCGGCCGACACCAACGTCGCGATCAACGCCACCCCAGCCGCATCCGCATGGACGGACATGGGCGGCACGATGGACGGCGTCAAACTGACGATCGACCAGACGTACACCGCACTGGAAGTCGACCAGATCGTCGACCGCGCAGGCAGCCGCTTGACGAAGCGGGACATGAGCATCGAAACGTCGTTGGCGGAGGCGACGTTGGAGAACCTCAGCGTCCTGATGAACGGCGGCACCGCCGCGTCCGGCGCGGGCTACAAGACCCTGGAGCCGAACTTCGCGTCCAGCGCGACGCAGCCGAACTACACCGCGCTGCTCTTCGACGGCTGGGGAGCCAACTCCTACCGACGCAGGGTCATCGTCCGCAAGGTGCTGAACACCGAGTCCGTCGAGGTGGCCTACACCAAGGACAAGCAGACCGTACTCAAGGCCAAGTTCAGCGCGCACTACGTCACTTCCGTGATCGCGCCACTGCACATCGCCGAGGCCACGTCCTAGCAACCCCAAGCGGCGGCGGCCGACGCCGCCCCACCAAGCCCTCCACCCCATCCCTGGAGCACACCGATGGCAACCCGCACCCCAACCAAGCGCCCGACCAAGGCCCCGGTGACCGCCGAGTCGGCGCCGTTCGAACCGGTTCGCATCGGCCGCAAGGCCAGGCCGACCGACGACGGCATCGTCCTCTTCTACCTCGACGACCAGCCCTACCGGATCCCCGCACGGATCAGCCAGGGCATGACGCTGGAGTACCTGCGCCTCGCCCGCACCCTCGGCGAGTCCGCGGCCGCACAGCGGATCCTCGAACGACTCCTCGGGCCCGAGGCATACGAGGCGCTGGAGCAGTCCGACGACGTCCGCGAGGAGGAGATGGATCAGATCCTGCGAGCCGTCACCCACCACATCGCCGGCCCGGAGGACTCGGGAAAAGACCAGGCCTGACCTGGTCGAGGCCGATCGGCGAGCTGCTGGAGCGGGCGGGCTGGATGGTCGACCACGTAGACGACTTGGAGGCCGACTTCCAGGCCCACTACGGGCTGGACCAAGCGGAGCTGGACGGCCCCAGGTGGGTGCGGCTGGCGCAGCGAGTCGCCGCGTACGGCGGAGTGATGGCCCGGCGGATCGAAGAGCAGAGAGACGCGGGCCAGCCAATGCAGCAGCCTCCCGCCAACAGTGGCGAGCGGGAGATGGACCTGACCGAACTCAGGCTGGCTCACCCAGGGCTGGTGAGCGTGACACGAGTGGCCGATTAGGGAGGAGGTGAGCGGCAGTGGCGTTCAGAGTCGCCGAAGGCTATGTCGAAGTGTCGATGGACAAGTCGAAGTACGAGGCTGACAAGCGGCGTCTGCTCGGCGACAAGCTGGACATCGAGGCGCTCGTCAAGCTCAGCGACACCACCGCGAAGGCGCAGCTCTCTCGTCTCGCTCGCCCTCTTACCGTGCAGCTCAAGGCCCAGCTCGATGACACCGTTGCCAAAGCCCAGCTGGCCGAGCTCGGCAACCGGCTCAAGGTGCGGGTGCAACCCGAACTGGACACCGGCACCTACCTCGCTCAACTGTCAAAGCTGACCCGTGACCAGGTCGTTCGCATCACTGCGGTCCTTGACGCCACCAACTACCTCACCCAGCTCGCCCGAATCACCCGCGACCAGGTCGTCCACATCCGTGCCCAGATGCAGGCCGACCAGTACCTCAACCAATTGTCGCGTCTCACACGTGACCAGCGGATCGAGATCCGTTCCCAGCTCATAGCGGGTGACACGCGTGCCCGCCTCGACGCGCTGACCCGTAACCGCAGGATCAGGGTCGACGTCGACGCCGACGGGCTGTCAGGACTGTCGGGGCTGCTGTCCCGGATTGGTGGGAGCAGCGGGGGCGCTGCCGGCGGGATCGGCATGCTGGGCAGCCGGATCGGCATGCTCATCGGCGCGGCACTCACCGCACTGCCGACGCTGGCCAGCCTGGGGCAGGCAATAGTCGCGATGGGCCCGGCGGCAGCCGCCGCGGCGCCGGCAATCGCCTCCCTGGGGGCGATCCTCGGCACGCTCAAGGTCGGCCTCGGCGGCCTCGGCGGGGCGTTCAAAGCCGCATTCGCCCCAGCCGGCGGCGGCGGGGGTGGAGGTGGCGGGGGCGCCGCCGAGATGGCCAAGGCCATCCGGGGCGCCGAGCGTCAGGTCGCGGACGCCAAGCAGAACGTCGCGCAGGCCACAGAGGAAGCCGCCCGACGCGTCGCCAAGGCCAACAGGGATGTCGGTGACGCCGAACAGGCCCTCGCGAACACCCGGCAACAGGCCGCCGACCGCTCCGCCAAGGCCCTGCGAGACGTCGAGACGGCCGAACGCCGCCTCACCGACGCACAGGCCAAGGCACTGCGCGCGCAACAGGACCTGGACGCTGCCCGCCGCCAGGCCGCGCAGGATCTGGAAGACCTCGCCAACCGAGTGGCGGATGGCCGGCTACAGGAACGTGAAGACGTCATTCAGGTCGCCGATGCCGAGGCGGCGCTTGCCAGCGTCAAGCGTGAGGGCTCCGGCGCCACCGCAGACCAGATAGAGCGCGCCCAACTCGCGTACGACCAGGCCGTGCAGTCGCTGCAGGAGCAGCGGCTGGAAAACAGTCGGCTCGCGGATGAGCAGCGGCAGGCCGCCGCGGCCGGAGTTGAGGGCAGTGACGGTGTCCGGTCTGCGCAGGAGCAGGTGACGCAGGCCACGCAGGACACCACTGATGCAACGCAGGAGCTCGGCGACGCGCAGACCGAGGCTGCTCGCACACAGCAGGAGAACCAGCAGGACATCGCCCGGTCGGAGCGTGATCTCGCGGATGCCCGGCAGGCCGCTGTCGATGCGGCGGTGGAGGGCAATCAGCGGATCGCCAAGGCCCAGGAGGAGCTGGCCAGGGCACAGGAGGAGCTGGCCGACGCTCAGACGAAGCAGACTGCTGCGGGTGCTGCCGGGGCAAACGCGTACGCGGATGCGATGGCCAAGCTGGCGCCGAGCGCGCGGGAGTTCGTCGAGGCCGTCAAGGCCCTGGCGCCGGCGTGGAACGCGCTCAAGCTGGACGTGCAGCAGCAGCTGTTCGAGGGGTTCGGCGCCAAGCTCACTTCAGTGGCTCATCAGGTCCTGCCTGACCTGCGGGCCGGGATGGTGGGTACCGCCGGGGTACTGAACCAGATGGGCCTCAATGCGCTGGACGCGGTTGACAAGCTCAGCAAGATCGGCGCCCTGAAGGCCGCGTTCGCCAGCGTCAACGAGGGCTTGAAGCCGCTGCAGAAGGCCCCGGGCGACCTGATCAGCATGTTCACGACGCTGACGGCGGCGGCGGGTCCCGCGTTTCAGAGGATTACGTCGGCGATCGGAGAGACTGCGACCGCATTCTCGACGCGCCTTAACGAGGCGTTCAAGTCGGGACGTCTCACTGAGGCGATCAATCAGGCGATGGAGGTCGCGAAGCAGTTCGGCAAGTTGATCTTCGACATCGGCGGCACAGTCGGGAACATCCTCAAGGCAGCCGGAGCCGCAGGCGGGGACGCGCTCGGTGCTCTTGGCGCGGCGTTCGCAGAGCTGCGGCGGATCACCGGTTCGCCGGAGATGCAAGCCGGACTCACCTCACTCTTCCGCATCCTGAACCAGATCGCAGGGACCGTGGTGCCGCTCCTGGGGCAGGCCCTGATGGCACTCGGCCCGGTAGTCCAGGCGTTGGAACCCGGCTTCAACGCACTTCTCCGTGCGCTCGGGCCGGCGCTTTCGTCGATCACCAGCGCGCTTGGTCCGGTGCTGACGGCAGCGGCTCAGGCCGTGTCCGCGCTTGCTGTCGCTCTCGCCCCTGTGATCACGTTGCTCGGCCAGCTGATCGCCGCGGCGTTGCCGATCCTCACCCCGATGATCAACGCGCTGACGCTGGCCATCCAGGGGCTCGCGCCGATCTTCGCGCAGATCGCCAGCACCGTCGGCTCCGCCCTCCTGCCGATCTTTACCGCGCTGGTCACACAGGTGATGCCGCCACTCATGGCGGTCTTCACTGAGATCATCACTGCGGTGCTGCCAGTTTTCGCGCAGCTCCTGACTGCACTGCAGCCCGCGATCAACGAGCTGTCGACCGCGTTGCTCTCCGTGGTGACCGCACTGGCCCCGCTCCTCGTCGCTCTCGCCCAGCTGATCGGCCCGCTCCTCGGTGCCCTGATGCCCGTGCTCCTGCCGATCATCCAGACGATCGGTCAGCTTGCGTCGATCCTGGCGGGTGAGCTGGCCGCGTACATCCAGAACATCGTGGTCCCCGCCATCCACGTGATCACAGCCTTGCTGCAGGGCGACTTCCACGGCGCCTTCGAGAGCGCCAAGGAGCTCGTCAAGGGAATGATCAACGAGGCAATCAGGCTGTTCATCGAGCTGCCCGGCAAGATCTTCGACGCGATCATCAGCCTCGACCAGAAGCTCATCGAAGTGTTCGGCCGGGCGATCCGCGCGGGCGTCAACTGGCTCCGCGATCACCGCTCCGACATCACCGACTTTTTCAGCGACCTGCCCGGCCACATCCTCGACGCCATCGGCGACCTCGGCAGCCTGCTCCTCAACGCAGGCAAGCAGGTCATCAGCGGCCTGATCGACGGCATCAAGTCAAAGATCAGCGGCCTGACCAACTTGCTCGGCAGCATCACCGACATGATCCCCATCAAGAAGGGGCCCCCAGAGAGGGACGCCAAGCTGCTGCGCCCCGCTGGTGGCCTACTGATGGACGGCCTTATGTCGGGCATCTCCGGACGCGTGCCCGCCCTCCAGTCCCTCCTCCAGGGCATCACCACGCAGATCGGCGGCACCTCTCTCGGAGTCCTCACCGGCCCTCAGATCTCTGCCTCCACGCAGGCTCTGGCCCCCGCAGGATTCTCCGCCCCGCAGGCCGGCGGTGTCGCCGCACCCGCGGCAGCGCCCGCCGTGCCCTCAGTCCAGACTCCGGCTGGGAGCATCACCATCCAGAACATCAACATCACTGGATCCTTCGACATGTCGTCGGCCGCTGACCGGCGTCGCGTCGCCGACGCCCTCGTCATCGAGATCAAGGACGCGCTGCGCGACTACGACCGAGGAAGGGCCCGCTGATGGCCGACACCTGGGGCACCCTGCAGCTCGGCCGCACCCAGCTCCGGGAGACGTTCACTGTCACCGAGACCGCGGGCGACATGCGCACCCTCGACCTGGACGGCCAGGAATCCACGCCGCCCCTCACCAGGCCGGTGTTGGTCGCCCGGCACGACAACATCCTCTCCCTGGACCAGGGCAGCGTCGTAGCGGTGACCTGGACGGACAAGCCGGAACGCAACGGCTACTACGCGGTGAAGGGGAGCAGCGCAGCGCTGCGGGAGTACGTCAACGACGTCGTCACCTCCACCTGGAAAGCCAGCCTCGAACGCCTCGGTGCAGTCGGCGAGATCGACCTGCAGAGCAGGCTCACCGGCGTGGTCCGCGCGAACGACTTCGCCCTCACCGGCGAAACCTGGCACGCCCCGCCCATCGGCCACACCACCTACTACACCGGCGCCACCAGCCCCTCCACCATGACCCGCACCGGCGCCGACGGGACCATGACCGTCTACCGCGGCATCCCCACCGGCGCGAGCCCCCGCTGGGGATGCGACCCCACCGCCTACCTCACCGGCCGGGTCCGCATCAACGACACCGTCGCCGCGTCCGGCGCCGGCTTCGAGATCGAGGGCACCGCCCAGCCCCTCCCCGCCGGTGGCTGGACCCTGGGCAACGCCCTCGTCAACGTGACCCCCACCGCGTCGGCCGGCGTGATCGACGTGCAGTCCTACACGGGCGGCGCCTGGCACTCCAAGCAGTGGAACATCACAGTCGGCGGCGCCAACGTCGCCGCTTGGGACACCGCAACGATCCTTCGCAACGACCCCGAGCAGTGCATCCTGCGTCTGACCGCGCCCCGCTCCCCCGGCCGGGCAACCCTCGACCTCACCCTGCGCCGCGGGTCCCGCATCGTCGAGGGCTACCTGCAGTCCGGCTCCTCATCCACGCTCGCCGTGTACCTGCGCACCTCGGAGACCAACACCAGCGTCGCAGCGTCCGGGTACGTCGTCGCGACCGGCAATGACAGTGACGGGAACCGGGCTGCGGCCGGGTCGGCGCGCAGCTTCAGCGCGCACGCCAACCTCGGAGTCAGCAAGACCTCCACTGCGACGCTCGACTTCTGGCTCGGGATCGTCGCGGGCGGAGGATCCGCAGTCGCGGGGGACGCCGCAACCGACCTCCGGAATCAGTACATCGGCGCCCTCGCCGAGAGCACCTACGTAGTGAGGCGCTGATCCGATGCCGGTAACTGATGTCCTCACCGCACTCGGCCGCTGGCAGATCGACCTCAAGCCGGCCACACCCCGCGATGTCCTCGACGCCCTCGTCGAGTTCGGGCACGTGGCGATCGTGCCCGGCCGGGTCGACGTCCGCACCGCGGGCGACAACCTCCTGGCCGCGGCCAAGTACGTCGGCGTGGTGCGCACCAAGACCTTGGCGGACGACGGCCGCACGAAGGCGGTCGGTGACAAGGTCACCGTCGGCGGCGTCGGCATGGCCGCCTGGTTGGGTGATGAGGACGACAAGGGCAGCGTGCTGGAGAACAGCACGCCCTTCGCGTCCGCGTCGTTCGCCAACACGATCCGCGGCCTGCTGCCGGCCTCCGGGGCCGTCACGGAGGGCACCCTCTACTCGGTCGCGGGCACGTACACCGGCACCCACCAGTGGGAGACCCCCCGCAGGGCCATCCAGTACGTGTGCACCACCATGTCTACTACGTCCGTGCCCGTCAGCTGGCGGGTGAACGGGACCGGCACCCTCGACGCGGGCCCGGAGAGCAACCTGTTCACCACGGTTCCGGAGTGCGCGATCGTGCGGCGCGGCGCCGGCCAGGACATGAGCCTGCGCGCGCTGCCCGGCCAGCTCAACTACCAGGAGGATCTGGACGATTTCACGACACGCGTGATCCTTCTCGCGCAGGGCGAGGGCGCTTCGATCTCGACCGGCTCGGCGGACATCAACCCGGCATTCAACCCGTACAAGGACATCCACGGGAACACGGTCAGGCTCACGCGGATGGTGTCCGAGTCCGGCACCTCGCAGAGCAACGCGTCGGTTCGGGCCCAGCTGGCCCTGTCGCAGTTCGTCAGCCCGCAACGAGGACTGACCCTCTCCACCCTCGACTACGACATCGACGGCAGCTTCAGCCCGGGCGACTACGTGTGGGCGTACGACCCCGACAAAGGGCTGCTCGACACGTCGAACGAGATCACGTTTCGCGGGCAGCGCCTGAACCCGCTCAAGCTCCAGGTCACCGAGGCCACTTGGCCCGTGATTGACGGACACACTGTCGCCTACCGGGCCGCGGACGGCACGTGGACCGACCTCACCGACTATGTGGCGTGGGAGCAGCAAGGCGCCACCACCGTCGTGGTCGGGGACTTCGCCCGCCAGCTCGCCAACTCCAGCACGGAACCGGTCGGTTCTCGGCCGACCGCGGACACGTCGATCCCCGGCGTGCCGGTCTTCGTCACCCCGTTCAGCGGGGCCGCGTACCTGGACAACCGGGGTTTCACCCGCAGCAGGGTGATCGTCTCGTGGAACGCCCCCAACAACACCGACGGCTCCACCGTGCTGGACGGCGACCACTTCGAGATCCGGTACGCCGTCGACACCGACCTCATCTACCCCGCGACCTGGGCGCAGCTGTCCGTCGTCCGCTGGCAGGACCTGCAGCAGTGGAGGCAGCCGTTCGCCGCCCCCACCGGGCAGTGGGAGATCGTCTACGTCGCGTGGGGCACCGGCTCGGTGCAGCTGCAGGACCTGTCTCCCGGCATCGGGTACGACGTTCAGATCCGTGCGGTCGACAAGGCCGGCAACGCGGGCGCCTGGTCGTCGACAACAACGTTCACCGCCACCTCCGACAACATCCCGCCCAGCACGCCAGCCGCTCCATCGGTCGCTGGGTCCAGGATCGCACTGCAGGTCACGCACACGCTGGGCAAGGCCACGGGCGGCACCTACAACCTCGAATCGGACCTCCACCACCTGGAGGTCCATGTCGAGTACGAGCCCAACTTCACACCGAGCACGACGACCCTCAAGGGCAAGGTCTCCGCGACCTCCGGCATGATCCAAGCGCAGATCCCCGTCGTCACGACCGTCTCGGTCGAGGAGGTCTCCACCCGCTACGTCCGGGTCGTGGCGGTCGACATCGCAGGAAACAAGAGCGCACCGTCAACCGCGGCGAGCGCCACGGCCCTCCTCATCGACGACGCCCACATCTCCGACCTGACCGTCACCAAAGTCACCGCCGGCACAATCACAGCAGACTGGATCGTCGGCGCCCGCATCAAGACCGCCGACACCGGTGCCCGAGTCGAGCTCAGCGCGAGCGGCATCAGCACCTACAACGCCGGAGGCACCCGCACTCTCTACGCCGAGGCGGCTACCGGCAACATCACCATCGTCGGTGAACTCGCCACCGCCAGCTCAGGCCGCCGCATCGTCGTCAACCCGAGCAACAGCGGCGAGGCCGTCATCCGGCTCTACAACGTCGACGGCACTGACTTCGGCTACATCAATGCCTGGGGAACCGGCTCAATGGCCAACATCGGCATGCAGTCCGGCACCCACACAAACGGACGCGTCAGCCTGATGAAACTCGCCGAGGACCGCGTCGACTTCGGCCGATATTCGGCAGACGGATTCACCAGATACGTCTGGGAAATCATGGACGACAACGGTTGGGCCGCAGGCTACGAAGGCGGCAGCTACGTCGCCTCGACCGTAGATGCCGCATCACTCCACCACGACACCACCGCAGCGGCGATCGGCGCCTACTCCAACCAGATTTACGGCAACGCGGGTACCGGCTACGGATACTTCAACGGCGACAGCGTCGGCTGGTCCAGCGGAGTCACGAACGGGTATTGGTTTCACGCCTCAGCAGACGCACGAGCCACCCTGTACGGCCGACTGCAATTCGGGGCTGTGTCATCCAGCCAGGGCCTCATCTTCGACAAAATCGATTTCACCTCCGGAGCCGGCGGACACTCAATCACCTACGGCCCGACCATGGCCACCACCTGCCTCCCGCTCGCAACCTACTACGACGGGAACGGAACCCTCTGCCGCTGGCAGGTCACCGCTTTCTCGGCCACCGGATTCACGCTTTCCACCGAATTTGCCACTGGCCCAACCAGCATCGCCTACATGACATTCAGGTAAACCATGGACGTATTCGCCATCACCGAGACCTACCAGGCAACAAGCAGCACGGGCGGCACCTTCTGGGTCGTGGTCACGACCAGCCAGGCCGGGGAACGGCACCAGCACGCCTTCCCGACCGACACCTTGCTGTGGCGCGCCGCCGAATACGGCATCGACCCGGACGACACCGAGACCCTCCTCGACATAATCCTCCACGAGCCGCACATCACCCCCGCAGAAGCACTGGCCGAACCTGTGACCCTCGCTGCGGCCAGGACGACGGGCGAGGCCAAAACCGCGCACTTGGCCCGCATCGCCGCGGTCAAGGCTCGGCGCCGCATCACAGGAATCAAGGCCCCGGCGGGCAAGAGCACACCTGACCCGCTCGCGCCGATCCGCAGTCACCAGCACGCCCCCGGACGGCTAGCTGAGATCCAGGCCATGCTGGCCGGCACCGTCCCGGCTCACGGCCACATGCCCCCCGCCGCACCGAGGAGAGTCTGATGTCGACGACCACGCCCCGCCTCGGCCTGTACAAGCCCGCCTCTGACGGGTCTGAGCTGGTCAACGTCGTGACGGACCTGCTCAACAACCTGGACAAGCTCGACCTCAACGCCAACTACCGGGACTGCACCAGCAGCACCAGGCCGAGCAGTGTGTGGGCGGGCCTGTGCATCCGTGAGTCCGACACCGGGCGCCTCTACGTCTCCAACGGCAGCGCACCCGCCTCCGGCTCGTGGAAGCAAATCCCGGCCGAGGGCGCCAGCTTCCTCGTCGGCCTTACCCTCGGCTCCACCCTGTCCGTCACGGGCGCCGTCACCCTGAACTCGACTCTCAGCGTGTCAGGCAACATCACTGCCAGCGGCACCATCAGCAGCCTGACCAGCAACATTGCGGAGGACACCACCACCCGCACCACCACCAGCACCAGCCTGACCACCGTGGCTGGGTCGATGACGTGCACGCTCACGGTCCCACCGTCCGGCAAGGTCCGGGTCACCCTTGTGACGCTGCAGCGCAACAGCTCGACCGGCAACACTTTCAGTTCGTTCCGCGCGGTCGGCACCGCTGGCGGCACCGCGTTCACGGAGACCCTGACCGGTGCCATCGGCGTCACCGGCACGAACAACGCCACCGGCACCATTGTCCGCCGCATCACCGGCCTCACCCCGGGTGACACTCTGACCGTGACGCCGTATCACATGGTCAACTCGGGTACCGGCACGTATGACTACCGCTACATCATGATCGAAGCCCTCGGCGTATAGGAGCCCCTGTGTCCAGCCCCGCCCCGCAGCAGACCGTGTCCCTCGAAGCCGTACTCCGCGAGTACCAGGCCATGCACGCCGACCAGACGCTCGCCATCGCGCAGTTGCGGGCGGCGCTGGCTGATCGCACCCGCGAGCTGCAGGCCGAGCGCGAGAAGAATGCCGCCGCCGACGAGGCGCCGGCTGCGTGGCCGTACGAACACACGGATCCGGCAGGGACAGAGCGGTAGTCAGGTCCTCGCGTCGCCGCGGTCGGGCTGACCGCTGCTGTTGCCGCCGTGGCAGTTCCACAGCCAGGTCCGCTTGGGCAGGTGGACGATCTGCGCCCCGGCCTGGAGACACTCGACGGTGAACTGGAAGTCCTCGCCGTACCGTTCGCCTCCGATCGTGGCGCCGGGCGGGGGCTCCCGGAACCCCACGGCCTGAGCGAGCTCGGTGCGCACCAGAGTGGTGATGGTGGTCTGCGTAGGCTGCTCGGGGTCGAAGGCCTTGCCGAAGTGCGGCAGCGGGTCGAAGCCGAAACCGACAGGTTCGTACCAGCTGTATACGTAGTCGGCGTCGGTGGCGTACGCCCACGTGTACAGCTCGGCGAGGTGGTTGCCCTTCATCTGGTCGTCGCTGTCGAGGAACGCCACCCACTCGGTGGTGGCCTTCATCAGGCCGCGGTTGCGGGTGGCTGCCGCTCCGCTGCGGTCCCTGTCGACCTCAACAACCAGAGCGGCGGGTGCAAGGGACTGGCCGAGGATCGAGCCGACAGCCCGCTTGGTCATTCCGTTGGCCAACCGTGCGGGGTGCGTGGGCACGACAACGGTGATGCCAGGGTCACGTGGCGAGGGCACCGTGGATTCCCTCCTCCAGGCTGATCTTGGGGGCGTAGAAGGACAGCAGCTTGGTGGGGTCGGCGACCCGGTACTGGACGCCGTCAGGGGCGTCGAGGCGGTGGCGCAGCTCGGGCTTGTAGCCGGCCTGCGAGCAGACCATCTCGGCGAGCTCGTTGAAGGACGTAGCACGTCCGGTGCCGATGTTGACCGGCCCCTGGACGTCCTGGTCGATCGCCGCGAGGGTGGCGCCGACGACGTCGTCCACGTGGACCCAGTCGCGGACCTGCCGGCCGGTGCCCCAGATCTCGAAGGGATCCTCTCGGCGGCGGGCGCGGGCGATGAAGCTGGGGAACGGGTAGTCGAGGGCCTGGTCGGCGCCGTACCCGGACATGGGGCGCAGCACGTGGACACGGCAGCCCTCCGCCTCGACGTACGGCACAAGCTGCTCGCCGGTCAACTTGGCGAGCCCGTAGGTGGCGTCCGGTCGGCGGGGCGCAGTGAGGTCGATGTCGTCCTCACGGAGCCGGTGCCCGGAGTCCTCCCCTTGGAGGTCGACGGGGTAGGCGGCGCTGCTGGAGTAGTAGATGGCGCGGCGGGTCTTGGAGGCGAGGAGCCAGCGCATGAACCAGGCGTCGAGGGCGAGGTTGGTGCCGACGCCGAGGGGACTGCCGTCGATGCTTGCTCGGCCGCCGACGATGGCGGCGCAGTGGATGGCGAGGTCGTAGGGTGTGCGGTCGCGGCGGAAGAAGTCGAGGGCATCGCCGATGTGCGCGGCGCGCAGGTCGCAGGTCGTTATGTGGTGGCCACGTTCGTCGAGGGCGCGGTGGAGGTGTCGGCCGATGAACCCGGCGCTCCCGGTGAGGAGTACGCGCATCAGGAGACCTCCACGTCGAAGTCCGCGTCCGGGTCGGGCTTAGGGAAGGCGGAGTCGCCACGCCAGCGATAGTGCGCCCGGTCCCGGGACATGTCCGCGGCGATCTGTGCGCACGCCTCCTCCGCCCACCGTCCTCCATCGACGGCCGCCGCGGTGACCTCGACGCTGGAGCCGAGGACCTCATCGCCCTTCCAGGAGTGGTTGCGGACGGGGATCCCGGGATGACACGTCCAGTCGACGGTCCAGGACTCGACCGGGCGCCCGCGTCGCCGACCCTTCCGCTGACGCTGGAGCTGCAGGGTGACCTCGTGCGCGTCGCCCTCGGGCATGAGTACTCGGCCAGGGCGTTTCGGGCCGATGTCCTCGTAGGAGAAGCGGACCGGTCCGAGCCATCGGTCGAGGAGGTTGATCGTGGTGTAGCCGTCCATCCACCGCGGGGTGCCCTTGGTCGACGAGTTCCGGGGCGCCCACACCTTCCAGCTGAGGTGGCCCTCGTACGCGGAGACTTCGATGACCCGGGACTCGTAGGTCAGGGAGTTGAGGAGGCGCTGCACCCGGCGCCCAAGGTCGCCCGTGCTCAGGTACAGGGCACCGAGACGGCCGAGGGTGATGCTGCCGCCGAGGGCGTTCTCGGAGCCGTCGTTGCCGACCTTGAACGCTGCACTGATGCTGTGGAGCTCGCTTCGCCCGACCACGATCTGACCGCTGACCGTAGTGGTCGGTGCGGTGGGCCACAGGCCCGGTTCCTTCGGCGCCACGTACGGGACGGCGTCGGTCAGGGTCTGTGGCCGCGTCCGAGGAGGAGCGGGGATGAACGGCCCCCGGTACCGCTGGCCGACCCGCCACTGCACGGGGTCCAGGTCTCCCTGGGGCTTCGGGCGTACGCCGCATCGGCCGCAGGCGACCCAGCGGGCCTGGCGGCCGTCCGTGCCGCTGCCGTAGCCGTCGACGACCGGCCGGTGGCCGAACAGCCGGCACAGCAGGATCAGCCGCGGTACGTCGTTCAGGTAGAAGGACCGGTTGAGGAAGGTGCCGGGCTGGTGCCCGTCCGCCTTCTCGTGGTCCACCACGTTCAGCCAGGTGCTCACTTCCGCTCCCCGAGGATGATCTGGAACTGTCCGACCGACTCGTGCCGCAGCACCTCGTAGCCGCCTTGCTCAATGAGCGCCCGGTAGCCGTCGTGGTCCCAACTCCACGCGTGGCACTCGTCGTGGGACTCGGGGGTCTCGTTCCAGGGGCTGGAGGCCACAACGAACCGGCAGTGCGCGCCGACCCACCGGACGGTGCCGTGCGGATCGGCGAGGTGCTCCAGCACCTCGGTCATGACAGCGATGTCACCGAGGATGACGCCGGGGTGGTCGGGTGCGAAGGCGTCGCGGAGCTCTGCCGTGACGCCCCGCTCGTCCCACCCTGCCTGGTTGGAGGGCTGAAAGTCGTAGCCCCAGGCGGAGAAGTTGACGCCGAGGGTGTCACGGTCGGGGATTGTCTCGCCGACGAACTGGAGGAGGCCACCGTCTCCACATCCGAGGTCTGACAGCGTGATGTCGTTCACGCCCTCGGCGGCGAGCCACACGTAGGCGGCGGCGATAAACTTCAGCGCCTTCTCCAGTCGGGGCCGGTGGGCGGGCTGCTCGAAGTGTGCAGCACGCTCACGGTGTTCATGGAACGCTGCGGTAGAGACGTACGGCACGTCGCCGGTGAACAGGCGGTACTCAGTCATGCTCAACTCCGATCAGTCGCCAATCCGGTCGTCGATGACGTAGGCCCGAACCTCCTCAGACCAGATGATGGACAGCATGTTGTCCGCGATGCCGATCTGTCGGCGGCCATTCGGAGTGAGGTCGACACCGGTGGTCCGGGTCATCTCGCTCATGGCATCCAGGGCTGCGGCGAGCTCTCTCATCTGCTCCGCGCTGATGTTCAATGGGGCGCTCATCGTTGGTGCTCCTTGATCTGCTTGACCCAGCGGGCCAGGTCCTGGTCCCGCCACCGCTCAAAGGTGGCTCGGTCGGCATCGGACCGCTCGTCGGTGTTGCACTCGGCGTAGCCCTGGTCCCACTCGGCGCGCCCGGCGATGGGGTGCTTGTGCTCGACGACGACGTCGGGCAGGTAGGTGATCGCGTCGAGTGCCCGGCCGAGGGCGAGCCAGGCATTGTCGATGTACAGGTGGACGAGCCCGGGCGGCACCATGTAGCCGGTGGCGAGGACGATGTCCGAGGTCATCGCGACCTGAGTCGGCAGGTTCGGGCCCTGGATCAGGTCGTTGCCGTACACGATGCCGGTGCCGAGCCGGTCCAGCTCAGCGATGTACTGCTGGTCCCAGCCGAGGGAGACCGGCCTGTGATCATCGCCCATGAAGGCGATCCGACCACACGAGTTGGCCATCACCGGGGCGACCTCGTTCAGGGTCCCGCCGAGACGCAGCCGCGGTCCCGTCACCAGCCACAGCCGCCGGAACCGATTCGCCAGCCGGCCGGACTCGTCAGCGGTGATGTCAGGAAGTTGCTGGTCGTACACGCTGGCCACTAGCGCTTCGTACTCGGGCAGTCGCGGGTCGTCTTCGTCTACGCACGCGACCAACACGGTCCGGCGAACGCACGTCTCCTCGAACGCGGCCCACAGGTCTCGCAGGTTGCCGGGCCGGCCTCGCGTGGGTACCAGCACGATCAGTTCGGGGTTCATCCGAGCAGCACCTTCTCCCAGTCGTCGATGTGGCCCTCGATCGTCCAGTCGGCGGCCTGCCGTCGGGCCGCGGCGCCCATCTCCGCCCGCGCGGCCAGGTCGTTGACGAGCTCGGTGAGGTAGCGGCCCCACTCGTGATCCCGGCGCACGAGGTAGCCGGTGACGCCGTGCTGCACGAACTCCTCGTAGGGGCCGTACGCGGAGGCGATGACGGGGATGCCAAGAGCTGCGGCTTCAAGCGGGCGCAGCGGGGACTTCGAGGCGTTGAACGGGTGCGGGCGCAGCGGCGCGAGCATGATGTCGTAGTCGATCGCCCGCCAGTAGTCCGGCACGCTGTTCGTCCAAGGCGTGACCCGCACGCGTTCGCGGACGCCCATTTCTCGGGAGAAGTCGCTCCCCATCAGGTGGAGTTCGGTCTGTGGGTTGCGGCGCATCGTCTGCCTCAGGTGGCCGCCGAGTTCGGCGAGGTCCATGGCGTGGGTGGCCGAGCCGCCCCAGCCGATGGTGACGGCCCCGTCGCGCCGCGGCCGTTCGTGCTGCAGCAGCCACGCCGGCAGGTAGTTCGGCACGACGACGACGTTCGGGTTGTAGCGGCGGACCTGCTTGGCGAGTGCCTCCCCGGTGACGGTGACCACGTCGGCGGCTGCGATGTTCGCCTCCAGGCGGGCCATCACGTCCGGCTGCGAGAAGAAGGTGTGAGCGATCGGGCTGGTGCCGTCGACATGCCACAGGTCGTCATCGAGCTCGAACACCAGGCGGGGCCTGGGAGTCTCTCTGGCCAGCTTCTGCCACTGAGCGGACGGGCCTTCGAGGCATAGCCGCTGACCGACAAGGGTCCGGGCCAGGTCTCGTAGGTCCCTGCGCAGGTCGATCCCCTCCGAGCACACAGTCTCGAAGCCGGCCGCTCGCAGAGCGGCGAGGGGAAGCTGGAGGCGGAGGTAGCCGCAGCCGTTCCGGTCCGCGAGCCACCCGAACACGTCAAGTCGGGGAGGGGGTGAGGTCACCGCTTCTCCTGTGCGGGCGGTAGCGGGCTGGGCGCGGGGCCCGTGCCCGCTATGACCGGGCCCCGCGGGGGCAGCCGATGGACGAGGCGACCAGCTGCTGCCGCAGACCGTACGAGCGGCCGAGCGTGCCTGTAGAAACGCTGGTCAGGGCGTTGCAGGCGGTTCACCGGGCGTGGTGATCGTGAGGGTGTGGACCCGGTGTGGGGAGCTGCACTTGTTTGGCTGGAGGGCTACCGGCAAGTGCCGTGACCTGCGCCGGGTCTGCACGGACGGGGCTGGTGTGGTGGCTGACCGACTCGGTGGACTCCGCGTCTGCAACCCGGGCGTGGCTACCAGCCGGTGCGCGCGCGGACCTTCGAGTGATCTGTATAACGAGAGCGGGAGTCATGGCCTGGTACCCCGGGGCCCAGAAGATGGAGCTCCAACCCGAGTCGGACAGCCAGCCGGCGATCGTGCCGACGCAGCTCATCCTGCACAGCATCGCGGCACCGTGGACGCCTGGACGGATCTACGAGTACTGGCGGGACAGCACCAACCTGGAGTCGCACTTCGGGCTCGGATACGACGGCAGTCTCGGCCAGTTCATCGGAACGCAGACCCGCGCCGACGCCAACATGTACGCGAATCGGCGCCCGGACGGCACCGGGGCGGTCAGCCTGGAGTCCGAGTCGAATCTCCAGCACACCGACCCGTGGACGCCTCAGCAGGTCGAGTCGATCATCCGGCTCGGGGTGTGGCTGCATCAGCAGCACGGCATCCCCCTGCGGGTCTGCCGGACCGCGGGCGATCCGGGGTACGGCTACCACCGGCTGTTCCCGGACTGGTCGGACGGCGGGACGGCCTGCCCGGGGGACGCCCGAGTGCAGCAGTTCCGCGACGTGGTCTTCCCCGGGATCGCCGCCCGGGCCAGCGGCCAGCAGCCGCCTACCATCCCGGCGCCGCCGGCGCCCGCCCCCAAGGAGCAAGACGTGACCCCCGAGGAACTCCTGCAGGCCAAGATCGGCGGCCAGTACGCCATCGATGGCTTCGTTCCGTCAGTAGCCGACGCCCTGAATGGGGCCGCATACGCCACCCAGCACGCTCAGGCTGCCGTGGCCGAGGTCCGTGCGGTGTCCGCCAAGGTCGACCAACTTGCGGCCGCCGTGGCCGCTGGCGGCGCGCTGACCGCCGCCCAGGCCCAGGCCGCGGCGGAGGCCGGTGCCCGGGCCGCGCTCGCCCAGCTCGCCAACCTGCTGAAGGGAAACTGACATGGCCCGGATCGAAACCAAGGTCAAGGCAGCCACAGCCGGCGCCTACCTGGCGTCCACGGCTCTGCTCGCCGACCTCACCGCCCTCCAGGACCAGCCCGGCCTCGTCTCCTGGCTGCCCGCCTGGGTGGCGCCGCTCGTGCTGCCCCTCATCCCCGCGGCCATCACCGCGGTGGCCGGCTACCAGGCCCGGCACACGCCGCGCACCGATGTGGCTGCCCAAACTGCAGCCGACACCAAGGGCCTCTGAAGTGCGTACCGCGGCGGCCCACCGTGCAATCCGCCGTGTGGGCCGCCGCGGCGCTGTGCTCGCACTCAAGGGGTCGATGGCGCTGGGCTACGGGTACGCGCAGATCGCCGACCCGCCGCGAACGGACAGCGGCTACCGGCTACTCCTCGGCCTACTGCCCTCTCACTGGCTGGGTTGGCTGTGGGTCCTCGCCGGCTGCACCGCTCTCGCCTCTGCCCCGTTACAGCAGGGCAGGGACTGGCCGGGCTTCGCCGCGGTGTGTGTGGTCGCGACGGGCTGGGCGGGCGCGAGTCTCGCGTCCTGGTGGCTGTATGACAACGCGCGGGGGTGGGTTGGGGGCGTTGTCTTTGCGGCGTTCGGCGCGGTGGCGGCGGTCACTGCGGGCTGGCCGGAGGCCGTGGATCGGAGGTGTCCGTGAGTCTGGACTGGACTTCGGTCTCGGCGCTGGGCGTGTCCGGTGTGACGCTGGCTGGCACCGTGTACACGGCACGAGCTGGCCGCAGGACCCGCGGGCAGGAGCGGCGGGATGATTTCGCCGCGGTGACGGACCGCATGGAGCGGGAGCTGGAGCGTCTCGGTAAGAGGGTTGATGAGCAGGAGTTGGAGACTGCTCAGCAGCGGGCCCGTATCTCTGGGCAGGACTACACGATCCGGTACCTGGCTGGCTGGGTGCGGTCGCTGGTGGGGTTCGTGCAGACCAGTGGTTTGGAGCCGCCTCCGGCGCCGCAGCCTGTCCCGGAGGATGTCCGTCCGTACCTGCACGACCTCGGTGTCTGACCGCTGATCGACTTCGCCCCCGCCCGGACTCTTGGGCGGGGGCGCTTCGTCGTCAGCGGCGCAGGATGTTTACGAGCTTGTCAGGGTCGAGGATGGGGGCGCCGTCGGGGCCCTTGAGGTGGTCGTCGATCCAGATCGGGCGGTTGGACTTGCGGGAGGGGTAGTACTGGTTGCGCCAGTGCCCGCGGACGATCCACCTGTGCTGGTGCCGCGTCCCTGCGCTGGGTTCGTCAGCGCGGTCCTGCTGGGGGACGCCGTGGTGGCGCAGGCGGACGTAGCGGACCGCGGTCAGCAGGTTGGGATCGAGGCGGGCGATGCGCTTGGCGGACGCCTTGCTGGCGTGGTGGTCCTCCGTGCTGGTGAGGGTCTGACCCATGAGGAGCCAGGTCACGACGAGTGCACGTTCGGCCTGTTGGAGCTGACCGAGGGCGTTGTGCCGGGATTCGAGTTCGACCAGGCTCATGCCGGCGGTGTCCTCGGGCGCGCCGCGGAGCCAGCCGGGGATGCGGCCGAACGGCAGGTAGGAGGCGTGCATGCTGACGATCGGCTGGGGGCAGCGGCGGCGCAGGACGGCGATCTCCTGCTTCGTCATCTCGGTCAGTCCGGTACGCGGGTCGCTGGCCGCCACGAAGCGCAGCCAGTTCTCGCGGGTTGCCCAGGTGCGGATCTGGACGCCGTTGCCGTAGTGGGCCCAGGTGGCGGCGGTGAGCGGGGCTCCGGTGTACTCGCCGCCCGGGTAGGCGTCGGCAACGGGTTCCTCCCAGACGACCAGGCCGTTGCGGGCGGGGAGGTCTTCGGGGTGGAGGCGGTAGGACGGGAGGGCTGCGCCGGCGTTCACGGCGAGGCGGGCCATGTCGGTGCTGGCGTAGTAGAGGTTGGCGACGCGCAGGGAGTGGGCCCAGTCGGTGGCGGCGCCGCGTTCCTGGGCGGCGACCTCCGGGTCGAGGTGTGCGGACCAGACGGCGGGGCCGCCGTCGGGGCCGGGGTCGGTGAGCCAGGTGGCGAGTTCGGCGCGGATCTCGGGCAGGTCGCGGGCGGTGAGGCCGGTGGGCAGCGGGGCGGGGACGGTCACTCGCCGCTGTCCTTCAGGTCGGTGCGGGTGCCCTGGCCGGGGCGGGCGGCCATCGCGTTGAGGATCAGCTCAGCACTGTAGAGGTTCTGTCCGCTGCGGCCCGGCTGCCTGCCGGTGGCGGTGATGCCCCACACGTGGAGGGTCTTGCTCGCGGACTTGATGCTGCTGGCGCCGATGCGGTCAGCGACCTGCTCGGTCGTCCACTCGGCGTCGGGGTCCCAGCGTTCGACGATCGGGGTGAGGTCGACGCTGTCGATGATGGTGCCGAGGTCGAGGTCGTCGTACTCGTCGGCGGGATAGCCGTCGAAGTCGGTGTCGTCGTCGTAGGCGGGGCCGATGAACTCGTCGCCGGTGAGGTAGACGCCGTCCGGCAGGGCGGCCTGGACGGCGGCGCGGTAGTCGGACGCCATGCGCTCGAACGCGCCGCACTCGTCGACGCGCTCGCACCAGTCGGTGCCGCCGCCGTTGATGAAGTCGAGGATGTCGCCTTCGGGGCTGGAGTTGTGCTTGGTGTGGTTGTACCAGGTGCCGTAGCTGGTGGTCGTGGCCATGGTGGGGGTTCCTTCGGTGTCAGAGGGGGGCGATGGCGGTGCGGATGCCTGCGGCGACGTGGTCCCAGATCTCCTCGCGGGTGGCGATTCGGGATTCGCTCCAGCCGTAGCGGCAGTGGAGGCGGCCGTCGGCGGTGTCGAACCAGACCTTGGAGATGCTGCCGAGGATGAGGCGGGCCTGGGAGTTGGAGATGCCTTCGCCGCGGTAGGAGGCGCCGGAGATGTTGCCGCTGTTGTAGTAGGAGACGTCGAGGCCTGCGAGTTCGGCCCAGTTGTTGAGGTAGACGCGGTCGTGGCCGTTGCGCTGCCAGCGGCTGCCGCCGATGGCGACCACGGTCTCGGCAGTGACGGCGGCGGGCCGGGCCTTGCGGTGCAGGAGGGTGGGGAGCTTGATGCGGTAGGCGAGGGAGGCGGTGTCGATGATCCAGCGACCGGCCTGCTTGACGGCGGCGACGGCGCCGGTGCGGCACCAGGTGCGGATGGTGGCGACCGTGACTCCGGCCTGGGTGGCGGCGTTGGTGGTGGTGATGGCGGTCATCGGACCCTCCCTCTCTCGACATCCACAACTTTGCCGTACAGTCCGGCAAAGTTCAAGTCGATTCGGGAAACCTACGCAAGACCGCAGCCAGCATGGACTCGGAGCCCCATGTCACCCACTCCGCCCAGCCCGAACTCCGCCCGCCCAGCCGTCCCCCGAACCCCCGACGGAATCGCCATCGCACTCACCCCGGACCGCCGGGCCGCGTTCCGGGCAGCACTGAGCCAGGCCTTGACAGAAACGGCCCGCGAGAGAGTGCTCGACGTCTGGCAGTGCCGGGCGGCTCTGGACCAACGACCCGACCGTGCACAGAGGGTGAGCGCTGCACGCACTGGCCTGCTGCCGACCATCACATGGCACGAGATCCAGCGCAGACGAGACGCCTAGGAGACCGCACACGACGAAGCGCCCCGCTCTCCTCGGAGGGCGGGGCGCTTCGTCGTGTGCGGGGTCAGTGCTGGGGTGGCCGGCCCCAGGAGGCGGGCGGCGGCGGGCCGGGCTGCTGCCGCTGCTGCTGGGGCGGGTGGGGCTGCTGGCCGTAGGGCGGGGGCGGGTACTGTCCGGGCGGCGGGCCGTACGGCTGCTGGCCGGGCTGCATCGGCGGGATCCCGTCGTAGCGGGTGACGGTCTTGCGGCCTCGCTTGGCGGCCATGAGGACGGGAGTCCAGAGGCCGAGCGTGCAGACCATCATGATCGTATGGAAGGTCAGGGCGATCGGGCCCATCTTGCGGCGCGTGGTGACGGTAGGCACTGGTCCTCCGGGGGCGACACGGGTAGGCCATGACCGTATCGGCGGCGCCCTGATGGCTGCCCGGGGTGTAGCCGACCTGTGACCAACCCGGTCAGGCCGCGGCCGGCTCCGCGAGCGCGTCCTTGGCGGCGTCCAGGCTGGCCTGCCAGGTCTGCGCGTGGCAGGCGCCCTGCCGGGCTTCCTCCCAGATCGGGTGCGCGCGCAGGGCCAGGGACGCCGCCACGTACACCTCGCGCGCCGCGTCTACGTCGCCGCTGGCCTCCCGCGCCTCGGTCATCGCCCGTTCCGCCTGGAGCACGGCGGCGTGGAGGGGCAGCAGGTCATCAGGCAGCGGCAGGGGTTTGGGCATGCCGCCATCGTAGGCCAGGCCGCCGACGGGGCAGGTCAGCGCACCACCGGGATCGAGCCCGAGCGCCAGTCGGAGATCCGCTTGCGGATGCTGGGCACCATCGGCAGCGCGTCGGTCTCGGCCGGGCTGAACCAGGCGACCTCGTGTGACTCGCTGGAGACCCGGAGTGTGCCGCCGACCGGGCGGCCGAGCAGGCAGATGGAGAACTCCTGCCTCACCTCGCCGTCGTCGTAGGCGAAAACGTGCCCGGGGTTGGTGTAGGTGCCGACGATGCCGGTGATCTCGATGTGGATGCCGGTCTCCTCCAGCGTCTCGCGGATGCCGCACTGGGCGAGGGATTCGCCGAGCTCCATCACCCCGCCGGGCAGGGCCCACTGGCCGTTGTCGGTGCGGCGTTGGAGGAGGACCTGACCGTCCGCGTCAACCACGACGACGCTGGCGGCCGGCACCAGGCTGTTCGCCTTCGGCGCGTTCGGGTCGTCCTCGTAGTCACGCCTGGGCATCGGCTGCCACCTCTGCTGTCGGGATCGTCCACACGTCACGCCCCTTGGCCCAGAGGTCCTCAATGTGCCCGGCGAAGCGGTCGAAGAGGCCGTCGTCCTGGGCCCGCCTGAGGTGCATCATCGGGGCGTCGTGGCCGATCCTACCGGGCAGCAGCGGCGTGACGATCATGTCCCGATCGAAGCGGAACACCGACAGGCTGACGTGCCCGGTCTCGTACCGCGTCTCGATGCTGGTGTCTCTCAGCTTGGCCAGCTCGGACAGGGTCACCTCGATCCGAGTCGACAGCGTGAGCGGGACATCCTCCTCCAACTCCCGCTGGCGGGTGATCGGGTGGCCGGGCTCGCCCAGGATGAAGCGGACGCGGCAGCCCTGCTCGGCCTTGCGGCGGAGCACTGCCCCGAACCCTGCCTGCTCCAGCCACAGGAAGTAGTTGGTGTAGCCGGCGAAGGTCAGCTGGCCCTCGGCCCGGCCGATGAGCTGCTTCCACAGGGACGTTGGGGCAGCTGACCGGTATGGGTACATCTGCACGAGCTCCCGGTCCGGACCGTTTTTCACCAGCTGCTGGACGGATGGCCAGAGCACAGTCTCCTCCTCGCCAAGGACCCGGCTGGCCGCCGCACGGTGCCGGGCGTGGGGCTCGCGCGCGGGGTTGGTGAGCCAGCGGGTGACCGTCTTCGGGTCGACCTGGCAGAGGCGCGCGAGCTGGGGCCCAGTCATATTTGCACGCGCCATGGCAGCACGCAGGGGCTCATTCACGGGGCTCACCTCTCTGATCAGCGGGGACGAGTCAAGGGTAGCCAGTAGAACGTCCCAAACGTCCCTGAAACGGCGTGTGACGTCCCGTCATGTTGGTCGACGATTCCACCATGACCACCGCGACCGTCACGGTCGAGTACCGACCCCCGGACGGCGAGCCCCGGGAGGTGCCGGTCACCAACGAGCAGCTGCACGGCCGCGCCTGCATCCACGATGCGACCCACCCGGGGCCGCTACACCCGCACCTGCGCAGGCTCCTCACCGCTCGGTTGGCCGGTCGTCGCCTGCACCACGCACCGCCCCACCGAGGAGGACACCGAGTGACCGAGGACAGTCTCACGATCGAGGTCGTCGGCCAGCTCGATCCGGTCACCCTGCCACAGGAGGATGCCCTGCGGCGGCTATGGCGACAGGTGGTCGAGCTGGACGTGTCCGAGGCCCAGCACGAGGCCATGCGGCGGCAGCTCTGCGGGGAGGCCCCCGAGGCCCTGGCCACCCTCGATGTCGAGGGCAGCACGGGCTGGACGCTCGACCTGCGCCACGGCGCACAGGCCGTGCTGCGGCTGTCCCGGCCGGACGCGCGGTCCCCGCAGCAGCGCATCCGGGATCGGTACGTGCCCGTGCAGCTGCCTGCGACCGGTCGGTGCCCGGGCCTGTGGGCGGTGCGGGACACGACGACCGGTGACCTGGCCCGCGAGGAGGACGAGAACGGACGGCCTACGCCGCTGCGGTTCGCCATCGCCGACGGCGCCCGCGCCTGGGTGGCCCGGCAGGTCACCCTCGCCAGCTACCGGGCGACCCGCAGCCAGGCCGCAGGGGGTGCGCTGTGAGCGCCGCGGGCGGGACGCCCATCCCAGCGCCGGAGTACAGGACGTGGGGACACTGTCTACGCTGCAGGTCGTACGTCCAAGGCCGACACATTCGGACGGTCGATGAGCGGCGCGCCCTCGTCGAGCACGACGGTTGCCCGGGCGGCCCGCCTGCCGAGGCCCGGGCGCGGACCTATAGCGGGTGGTGACTCCCCGGCCGTACGGCGGTGCGGCCGGCCCGGGCCGCACCGGCTCGCATCAGGAGCGTTCCGTCGGAAACAGCGACGACGGCGAGACTCTGAGCGCCACGGCGATCCTGAGAATCGCGTCCGTACTGGTGCCATGCGAGCCCGTCTCGGCCCGGTACACGGTATGCCGGCTGAGGTCGGCCATCTCCGCAAGGTCCTCCTGGGATAACCCCTGCGCGAGTCGGGCAGCCATGATCCGGCGTCCCACCTGAAGCCGGAGATGGAGAAGCCAGGCGGGAGCATCGGAGGGCGGCACCCTCGCTAACCTGCCGTGATCATGGATTGGTGTCAGCAGCAGATCTGCAGCAACATGGCCGGGTAAATGTCACGCTATGCCCGAATCGCCCGCCTGCCTGCTTCCTTCCAATTCGAACGTTCCATAACCGCTCAGTAACGGGCGTAGCCGAACAAGCTGCGACTATGCCACGGTATGGCCCAGCCCGCACCGGCAGGACCCCCAGGATTCGAACACTCGCCAGCCGGCGCACCGGCACATCCCCACAGGAACCACCGTGATCCAGCCCGAAAGCCTCACCCCCGCCGACATTGAGCGCATCAGGCTCGCCACCGCGGCCCTCGCCGCAGCCGACGAGATGGACCTCGCCACCGCAGGCCCAGCCTCACTCGTGGGGATGATCGTGCAGCTGCGCGGCTCCCTGGCCGACACGCTCCAGTTCCTGCCGGACCCGAACGCCATCCAGGGCAACTGACCTGCGAGTTCACCCCTCAGCTCGGATACACCTTTAACAACACTTGTCGCACCACGAGTTCCTGATGCATCCTCGCCCGGGCTTCCACCACCTCGGCGCCGAGGAGCCGCCCGGGGAGGCCTCCCCGGGCCACTGACCTGCGCCGCTGCCCCGGGCGGAGGCACCGCCCGGGGCACGGCCCCGGCCGCGGGCCGGCCGGCGCCCCCGCTCGGCCGGCGGCCCGGGGCCGGGGGCCCTCCCGCCGGGGTGAACGGCACCGTGGCTGCGGGCCGAACCCCCACCCTGCGCCAGGTGAACGGCACCGCCTCCGCGCCTCCGGCGAGGGGCTGCCGCAGGTCACCACCGCACAGACGTGCGAGAGTGGTAGCCAGCGAAGGGAGCGGGCACGTGCTGATGGACAAGGTGGCGGAGATCCTCGCCGAGGCGTCGGCCGAGGTGGTCGAGCCGCGGTTCCGGGCGCTGGCCGCGGGCGAGGTGATGGAGAAGGCCCCCGGCGAGGTGGTGACCGTCGCCGACCGCGAGGCCGAGGTGATCATCGAACGGCGGCTGCGCGAGCTGCTGCCCGTCCCGGTGGTCGGCGAGGAGGCCGTGGCCGCCGACCCGGCGCTCGCCCGGGCGCTGCACTCCGAGCCCGCCGTCTGGCTGGTCGACCCGGTCGACGGCACCTCGAACTTCATCGCCGGCCGCCCCGAGTTCGCCGTGATGGCCTCGCTCGTCCGCGCCGGGCAGACCGTCGCCGCCTGGATCTGGCAGCCGGTCACCGCCACCTGCTACACCGCCGAGTTGGGCGCCGGCGCCTGGCGCGGCGGCCACCGGCTGACCCGCCCGCCGGCCCCCGCCGTACCGGCCAAGTGGCGCGGTTCGGTGAAGAGCCGCTTCCTCGCCCCGGCCGACCACGAGCGGATGCAGCGCAACGCCCACGCGGCGTTCGGCGAGGTCACCCCGGGCCGGCACGCCGCCGGGATCGAGTACCCGGACATCGCCGACGGCGAGCTGGACTTCATCCTCTACTGGCGCACCCTGCCCTGGGACCACGCGCCCGGCTCCCTGCTGGTCACCGAGGCGGGCGGCGTCTCGGCGCGGCTCGACGGCAGCACCTACCGCCCGGAGGCGCCGGGCGGCGTGGACGGCCTGCTGGTCGCCGCCGACCGGGACACCTGGGAGCACGTCCGCACCGTCCTGTTCGCCGACTAGCTCCCTGGCCCGCCGCGCCCCCGGTACCGGCCGCGCGGGCTACCAGACCACCGGCAGCCGCTCCGGCAGCCGCTTGATGAACCCGGGCCGCCAGGCCAGCTGCTCGGCCGGCAGGGCCAGCCGCAGGCCCGGCAGCCGCTCGACCAGGGCGGTGACGGCGATCTCGGCATGGGTGCGGCCGAGCGCCGAGGCCGGGCAGAAGTGGCGTCCGGCGCCGAAGGCGAGGTGTGGGTTGCCGCTCCGGTCGAAGTCGATCCGCTCCGGGTCCGGGAAGACGGCCGGGTCGTAGTTGGCGCCCTCCACCAGCACCAGCACCAGCTCGCCCTTCTGCACCAGCACCTCGCCGACCTGCACGTCCGCCAGCGCGATCCGGGGCAGGGCGTCCCCGATCGACAGGTTGACCCGCAGCAGTTCGTCGACCGCGCGGCCGATCAGCGCGGGCTCCCGGCGCAGCCGCTCGGCCAGTTCGGGCTGCCGGGCCAGGTAGATGACGGCGTGCAGCAGGAAGGACGAGGTGGAGACGGCGCCCGCGCCGAACAGCGACAGGGCGACGGTGGCCAGCAGTTCGTCACTGACCCGGTCGGAGACGTCCGGCGAGCGGCGCAGCTCGACGAACCGGCCGAGCAGGCCGTCCTTGGGCTCCGGGTCGGCGTTGAGCCGCTCCACCATGTAGCCGAGGTCCTTGTACCAGTTGGGCGTGGATCCCTCGAACGGCTGCGGGCTGGTGAGGAAGGCGACGTCGATGCCGGCCATCAGCCGCCGCCAGTCGTCGACGGGTATGCCGAGCAGCCGGCAGTGCAGGGCCGCGGAGTAGGGCTCGGTGAACCCGTCCCGGAGTTCACCCGGGGCGCCCTGCTCGACCAGGGTGTCGATCAGCCGGTGGGCCTCGGCCTGCAGCCAGCCGTCCAACTCCTTGTCGGCTCGCGGGGTGAGGGTCTTCATCACGGCGTTGCGCAGACCGGCGCTGTTGATGTTGCCCATGTTGTCGACCACCTCCGGCGGGATGGTCAGCGCGTACTGGCGGGGCACGCCGGGGTTGGCGGTGTCCTTGAGGCTGAACCGCTCGTCCTCCAGGACCTGCTTGGCGAGTGCGTGGCTGCTGACCAGCCAGGCGGGGTCGCCGGTCATGGTGCGGACCGGGGCGACGGGCCGTTCCGCGCACAGCCGCCGCGCCTCCTCGGGCAGGACGTCGCCCCGGCGGGACAGCGGGAAGGTGAGTTCGGTCATGAGGGTGCTCCTGAAGCGTGGGTGAGTGAGCCGGTGGCGGTTGTTCAGGCGGCGTGCGCCGACGGCGCCGGGCGCAGGGGGGCGGCCGGGCGGACCACGGCGTAGGCCTGTCCGGGCTCCGCCCGCAGGCCCTGCTCGCGGCCGAACAGGACGGGCGTGAGCGGGAGTTCGAAGTGGTAGCAGCTGACCGAGCTGGGTACGCCGAGCAGCGCCGGGGTGTCCAGGAAGAACGGCAGCTCGGCGGCTATGTACTGCAGCCCGGCGGCCAGTTGGCGTTCGTCCGGGGCGAGTCCCTCGTCCAGCCGGGCGGCCAGGAAGCCGCGCGCCATGCCCTCGGCCGCGGCGCGGAACTCGCGGTCGGACCCCAGCGCGTCCATGACCCGGCGGTGCAGGCGGCGGTACGCGGGGTGGCCGGTGAACGCCGAGAGCGGGTGCACCCGGACGCCCTCGCGCCGGCCGGCCTCCTCGACGCCGCGCTCGATCCGGCGGGCGGTGGCCTTGACCTCCTTGGCGGCCCTGCGGTGGGCGTGTTCGGGAGTGTAGCCGAAGGTCTCGTACTGGGTCCCGACGTGCAGGTCGGCGTAGACGATGTCGATACGGGTGAAGAACTCCCGCCCCCACCCGATGAGTTCGGCGATCCGGCGGTGGCTGAAATAGCTGTTCCCCGGGCTGACGCCGATGAGCAGGTGGTCCCCGAGCTGCCAGATGTCCCGGCAGCGGGCGGAGAACGGCAGCGCCTCGAAAACCGCGGGGGAGGTATCCGCCGGGGCGGTTCCGGGGCCCGGCGGGTTGGTACTCAGGGTGGTTTCGCGCATGCGTTTGCCTCCGCGTCACAGGACTGGGGTTCGGGTGGCTTTACCGGGATTCACTGAAATGCAATGCGGGTACGCAGAGTTCACCGGTTTGTGAGGGTGGGTTCACCGCATTCGGGGTGGCGCGCGCCTGGTCGGACGGCCTTCCACCGGGGAGCCGTGTGCGCTTGGTGCAGCGGCGACCACATGAAGTTACCGCCGCGCTTCGGGATCTCCGCAAGCCCTGCCCTGGGGTTGGCGGAATTCGATCACCAGGCGGCCGGAATCAGCCTGTACGAGTGCCCAACGGTATGTCCACGGAGGCTTTCCGGGGGCGGGTGAATATCCCCCGGATACCCTGACACACCAGTGTGCCTTCCTCCAACATCCCTGCCGGAAAAAGGCGTTGCTTTTGCCTTTCGGGTCACGGGTCACGGGCCGCGCAGAGAAGGCCACGGGCCGCGAGCCGCGGGATATGGACTGCGGGCTACGGACCGCCGACTACGAGGGCTTCGTCTCCCGCCCGGCCCGGACCACCTCGTGGAGCAGCGCGCCGACCTCCGCGGGCGTGGTGTGCGGGTTGAGCAGCGTCAGCTTCAGCCGGACCCGGCCGGGCCCCTCGCCGGGCAGTTCGGTGCGGCCGACCACGGCCCGGCCGGAGCGCAGCAGCAGCCGACGCAGCCCGCCGTTGACCTCGTCCAGTACGGCCGGGTCGTGGCTCGACCCCGGGGGCCGGTAGCGGAACACCACGGTGGTCAGCACCGGTTCGCAGTACAGCTCCAGCTCGGGCTCGCCCCGGACGGCCTTGGCCGCGCCGAGGGCGAGTTCGTGGCAGGCGTCGACCAGCAGTCCCAGGCCGTCGCGGCCGAGGGTGCGCAGGGTGACGGCGATCTTGAAGGCGTCGGCGCGCCGGGTGGTGCGCAGCGAGCGTCCCAACAGGCTGGGGTAGCCGGCGTGTTCGTCGTCGGCCGGGTTGAGGTACTCGGCGCGGCGGGCCAGGGAGACGTAACTCTCGGCCTGGCGGACCAGGAAGACCCCGGCGGCGGCGGGCTGCCAGCCGAGCTTGTGCCAGTCCAGCGAGACGGAGTCGGCGCGTTCGATGCCGTCCAGCAGCGGGGCCAGCCGCTCGGAGAGCAGCGCCCCGCCGCCGTACGCGGCGTCGACGTGCAGCCAGGCGCCGTAGCGGGCGGCGAGGTCGGCGGCGGCGTGCAGCGGGTCGATGGCGCCGGTGTCGGTGGTTCCGGCGGTGGCGACCAGGGCGATCGGGGTCTGTCCGGCCCAGGTCACCTCGGCCAGGACGCGCTCCAGGGCGGCCGGTTCCATCCTCAGGTGGCGGTCGACCGGGACGGGGACGACGGCGCGTTCGCCGAGGCCGAGCAGGGCGGCGGCGCGCTGGACGGAGAAGTGCGCGGCGTGCGAGGCGATGATCCGCGGGGCGCCGCCGGCCGGGAGGCCGTCCAGTTCGACGATGCCGTCGAGCTTCTGGTCGCGCGCCAGCATCAGGCCCATCAGGTTGGACTCGGTGCCGCCTGAGGTGAGCACGCCGGTCGCCTGGGCCGGGTCGTAGCCGACCAGGGCGGCGAGTTCGGCGAGCAGCCCGGTCTCCAGGGCGGTGGCGGCGGGGGCCTGGTCCCAGGAGTCCTGTGAGGGGTTGAGCGCGCTGACCGCGAGGTCGGCGGCGGCCGCGACGGCGAGCGGGGGGCAGTGCAGGTGGGCGGCGCAGGCCGGGTCGGCGGGGTCGGCGGCGCCGTAGGCGAGCAGTTCGGTGAGGCGGGCGAGGGCGCCCCGGCCGTGGGCGCCGCGCAGGCCCTCCGCGACCAGCCCGGCGATCTCGGCGGGGGTGCCGGCCGGGAGCGGGCCGCCGCGCAGGCCGGTACCGGCGTCGAGCGCGTCCAGCACGGTGGCCAGCAGCGGGCCGAGTGCGCCGGGGCCGTCGACTCCGCCGGCGAGGGCGTCGAGCGGGATGGGCTCGTCGGGCATGCCCAGGTCCTCACCCGAGGGGTCGGGGACGGTCACAGCGCCGCCTCCGCCCGGGCCGCACCGGACCGCGCCGCCCGGGCGGGTGCGGTGGGCTTGGAACGCGCCGCCATGGCGGGTGCGGCGACGGCGGGTGCGGCGCCGGCCGGCGCCCCCGTGAGCGCCTCCGCGCCGACCGAGGCGATCGCGTCGGCCAGCCGGTCGAACACGGCCGCGGCCTGTTCGTCGGTGATGGTGAGCGGCGGCAGCAGGCGCAGGACGGCGTCGTGGCGACCGCCGAGTTCGACGATCAGGCCGCGGGCGAGGCAGGCCTCGCGGACCTTCACGGCGAGCGCGGGCGCGGCCGGCCGGGCCCCGCAGGCGTCCGGTTCGGCCCCCGGGTCGACCAGTTCGACGCCGATCATCAGCCCGCGTCCGCGGACGTCGCCGACCACCGGCAGCTCGCCGCGCAGCGCCCGCAGCCGCTCGGCCATCCGGGCCCCGACCAGGGCGGCCCGCTCGGCCAGGCCGTGGGCGGCGACGTACCGCAGGGTGGCCGCGCCGGCCGCCATGGCGAGGGTGTTGCCGCGGAAGGTGCCGGTGTGCGCGCCGGGTCGCCAGCCGTCGTAGTCCTCCCGGTAGACGACGACCGCCAGCGGCAGGCTGCCTCCGATCGCCTTGGAGAGCACCATGGCGTCCGGGACGATCCCGCTGTGCTCGACCGCCCACATGGCGCCGGTGCGGCCGACGCCGGTCTGCACCTCGTCCACGATCAGCGGGATGCCGCGTTCGGCGGTGATCCGGCGCATCTCGCGCAGCCAGCCGTCGGGGGCGGGGACGACGCCGCCCTCGCCCTGGACGGCCTCCAGGATCATCGCGGCCGGTTTGACCACCCCGCCCGAGGGGTCGTCCAGCAGCCGCTCGACGTAGGTGGCGGACAGGTCGGCCCCGGCGTCGCCGCCGATGCCGAACGGGCAGCGGTAGCCGTACGGGTAGGGCAGCCGGACGACCTCGCCGCCGCCGGGCAGCGGCTCCTTGACGGCGACGCTGCCGGTCAGCGCGAGGGCGCCGGCCGTCATGCCGTGGTAGGCGCCGGTGAAGGCGAGCGCGCCGCTGCGGCCGGTGGCGGTCTGCATCAGTTTGAGGGCGGCCTCGACGGCGTCCGTGCCGGCGGGGCCGCAGAAGTGCACCCGGGCGCGCTCGCCGAACCCCCTGGGCAGGCTCTCGAACAGGGCGGTGGTGAAGTCGTCCTTCTCGGCGGTGGCGAGGTCGAGCAGGTGCAGCGGCGCCCCGCTGTCCAGGGTGCGGCGGATCGCCTCCAGCACCACCGGGTGGTTGTGGCCGAGCGCGAGGGTGCCGGCGCCGGAGAGGCAGTCCAGGTAGCGGCGGCCGTCCGCGCCCTCGACGGTCATGCCGTTGGCGCGGACCGGGACGATCGGGAAGGAGCGGGCGTAGGTGCGGGCGGCGGACTCGCGGACGCGCTGGCGGCGCAGGATGGCATCCCCCGGGGCCTGGGCGGGGACGGCGGGCCCGGTGGCGGACTCAGCGGCGAGCGTCAAGGCGAACTCCCAGTAAAGTTAGGTAAGCCTAACTTTACTGGCCTGACCTGCTCACCTGGTCCCGGGACCGCGAGAACCACCCGAGCGGGTGACGGTGCGCCCTCCCGTCCAACGAGCGCCCGGCCGGGAGGTCACGGGCAGGCCCGCGGCGACGGGCGGCGCCCCGCGCGCGGCCGCGCTCGCCGCCTGTTGCTCGCCGCTCGCCGCTTACCGCTTACCGCTCCCGCCAGCGGTAGCAGAGCTCCGGGCGGCCCACCTGGCCGTACTGCGGCTCGCGCACGGCACGCCCGGTGTCCACCAGGTGCTCCAGGTACCGGCGGGCGGTGATCCGGGAGACCCCGGCCGCGGCGCCCGCGGCCGCCGCGGAGAGGCCGGCGGCGGACTCCCGCAGCACGGTGGCGACGGTGTCCAGGGTCGGGGCGCTGAGCCCCTTCGGAAGCACGCTGCGCTCGGGCGTGCGGAGCAGGGCGAGGGCCTGGTCGACCTCGTCCTGGCCGGTGGCCTCCCCGGTGCGGCCCAGGGTGTCGCGGTAGCGGGCGTAGCGCTCCAGCCGGTCGTGCAGGGCCGCTCCGCTGAACGGCTTCAGCAGGTACTGCACGACGCCCGCCGAGACGGCCTGGCGGACCATGGCGAGGTCGCGGGCGGAGGTGACGGCGATGACGTCGGTGCCGTGGCCGGCCGCGCGCAGGGTGCGGCAGAGCTGCAGACCGTGGCCGTCGGGCAGGTAGAGGTCCAGCAGGGTGAGGTCGACGGGGGTGCCGGCCGCACGGGCGCGCTCCAGGAAGCGCAGGGCGTCGGCGCAGCTGTGCACGGTGCCGACGGCCCGGAAGCCCGGTTCGCGCTCGACGTAGAGGGTGTGGGCGGCGGCGGCCACCGGGTCGTCCTCGACCACCAGGACGGAGATCACCGCGCGACCGCCTCCCGCTGCAGCGGAAGCCGGACGGTGAGCACCGCGCCGCGCTCGCGCCCGACCTCCACCGTGCCGCCGTTGCGCCGGGCGGCCTGGGCGACCAGGGCGAGCCCGAGACCGTGCCCGCGGCCGTCCTGTTTGGTGCTCCAGCCGCGCCGGAACACGTCATCCACCGCGCCCGGTTCGATCCCGGCACCGGTGTCGGCGACCCGCAGCAGGAGGTCCCCGTCGTCGATCCGGGCGGTGACGGTGACCTCGGGCTGGCCGGGCCAGTCGGCGGCGCCGGCGATGGCCGCGTCCACCGCGTTGTCGACCAGGTTGCCGAGCACGGTGATCAGGTCGCGGGCGGGCAGTCCGGGCGGCAGTACGCCGTCGTCGATCCGGCTGTCCTCGGTGAGCGTCAACTCCACGCCCCGCTCCGCCGCCTGGGCGGCCTTGCCGAGCATCAGCGCGGCGAGCACCGGCTCGCCGACCGCGGCGACCACCCGGTCGGTGAGCTGCTGGGCGAGCGCGAGTTCGGCGGTGGCGAACTCCACCGCCTGTTCGTGGCGGCCGAGTTCGATCAGCGAAACCACGGCGTGCAGCCGGTTGGCGGCCTCGTGCGCCTGTGCGCCCAGCGCCTCGGTGAAGGACTTCACCGAGTCCAGCTCGCCGCTCAGAGCCTGGAGTTCGGTGTGGTCCCGGAGGGTGACGGCGCGACCGAGACCGGTACCGATGGTCGAGGTGTTGAGCACCACCACCCGCTCGGCGGTGAGGTGGACCTCGTCCCGGACCGGCACCTCGCCGAGCACGGCCGCCACCAGGGCCTCCGGCAGTCCCAGTCCGTCCACCGGCCGGCCCTCCAACTCGCCCCTCAGGCCGAGCAGTTCCCGGGCGGCGTCGTTGCAGAGCACCACCCGGTGGGTGCGGTCGAGCAGCACCAGCCCCTCCCGCACCGAGTGCAGCGTGGCCTGGTGGTACTCGTAGAGGTGGCTGAGCTCGGCCGGCCCCATGCCGTGGGTGTGCCGCCGCAGCCGGGAGTTGGCGAGGTAGGTGCCGAGCCCGCCGACCGCCAGTGCGGCGGCCGCGACACCGGCCAGCGCGAGCAGCGGCCCGCGCAGCTGGTCGGTGATGGACCGCACCGTGATGCCCGCACTGACCAGGGCGACCACCTGCCGCCGGTCGTCCAGCACCGGGGTGACCACCCGCACGGACGGGCCGAGCGTGCCGGTGTACGTCTCGCTGCGGGTCTGTCCGGCGAGCGCCCAGTCGATGTGCCCGAGAAAGGTCTTGCCGATCTGCTCCGGCAGCGGATGGGTCCAGCGCACCCCGGCCGTGTCCATCACGGTGATGAAGGAGACCCCGGTGTCCACCCGGACCTGCTCGGCGTAGGGCTGGAGCACCGCCGACGGGTCGGGCCCGGCGACGGCGGCCCGGACGGACGGCGAGTCGGCGACGGCACGGGCCACGGCGGTGACCTGGCCGCGGGCCGCGTCCTCGGTCCGGTCGGCGGTGAACAGGTAGGCCAGCACGGCGCCGCCCGCCACCACGGCGGCGACGATCACCACCTGGACGACGAAGAGCTGTCCGGCCAGGCTGCGCACCAGCCGGCGCGGCGGGGGGACGGTGCGCACGGACATGCCTGACAGTGTGCACCACACCCGGGCCGGACCCGCGGGAGCCGGCGGGGCAATCCCCATCCGGCTCCCGCGAGGCGCCCGGTGGGGCCGGTCGTGAACTCTATGAACGCAAACGTGACCTCCGTCACGGCGCGGCCCATAGTCGGAGCGGCCCACCACCCGGGGCCGCCAGGAGTGCAGGGCGAAGGAGCCGCAGATGTCGATCACCGGAGCAGGACCGCAGGCGGGGGCCAGACGCAGGGACCGCACCCACTACCTCTACCTGGCGGTGATCGCGGCGGTCGTCGCCGGCATCGTGGTCGGGCTGGCCGCACCCGGCTTCGCCGTGGAGCTGAAGCCGATCGGGACGGGCTTCGTCAACCTCATCAAGATGATGATCAGCCCGGTGATCTTCTGCACCATCGTGCTGGGCATCGGCTCGGTGACCAAGGCCGCGAAGGTCGGCAAGGTCGGCGGGCTCGCGCTCGGCTACTTCCTCACCATGTCGACGGTGGCGCTCGGCATCGGCCTGGCCGTCGGCAACCTGCTGGAGCCCGGCTCCGGCCTGCACCTCACCCAGGCCCTGGCCAAGGCCGGGCACGCCCAGGCCACCGCCGGGGCCGCGCAGTCCACCACCGACTTCCTGCTCGGGATGATCCCGACCACCCTGCTCTCGGCCCTCACCGAGGGCAAGGTGCTGCAGACCCTGCTGGTCGCGCTGCTGACCGGCTTCGCGCTCCAGGCGATGGGACCGGCGGGCGCCCCCGTGCTGCGCGGGATCGGGCACATCCAGCGGCTGGTGTTCCGGGTGATGTCGATGATCATGTGGCTGGCGCCGGTCGGCGCCTTCGGCGCGATGGCGGCGGTGGTCGGGGCGACCGGCGTCTCCGCCCTGAAGAGCCTCGCCGTGATCATGATCGGCTTCTACGTCACCTGCGCGCTGTTCGTGGTCGTGGTGCTCGGCCTGCTGCTGCGGCTGGTCGCCGGGGTCAACGTGTTCTCGCTGCTGCGCTACCTCGGGCGCGAGTTCCTGCTGATCCTCTCCACCTCCTCCTCGGAGAGCGCGCTGCCTCGGCTGATCGCCAAGATGGAGCACCTGGGCGTCAGCCGCCCGGTGGTCGGCATCACCGTGCCGACCGGCTACAGCTTCAACCTGGACGGCACCGCGATCTACCTGACCATGGCCTCGATCTTCATCTCCGAGGCGATGGACAAGCCGATGTCGCTCGGCGAGCAGCTGTCGCTGCTGGTCTTCATGGTGATCGCCAGCAAGGGCGCGGCCGGGGTCACCGGCGCCGGGCTGGCCACCCTGGCGGGCGGGCTCCAGTCGCACAAGCCGGCCCTGGTGGACGGGGTCGGCCTGATCGTCGGCATCGACCGCTTCATGTCGGAGGCCCGGGCGCTCACCAACTTCGCGGGCAACGCCGTCGCGACCGTGCTGATCGGCCACTGGACGGGCGAGCTGGACCGCGAGCGGGCCCGGCGGGTGCTGGCCGGTGAGGTGCCCTTCGACGAGCGGACGCTGGTCGACGACCACGCCCCGGCGCCCGAGACCGCCCCCTCGGCGGGCTCCCCCCTGGACGGCGTCCCCGCCCAGAGCGGCGCGCCGAGTGCGGAGTCCGCCGCCGCCTGAGCCGCACCGCAACTCCCTGACTCCCCCGGTCCGGCGCCTCGCCCAACCCCCCGAGCGGCGCCGGGCCGGGGGTCCCGCGTGTTCGGACCCGGGCCCGGCGCCGGTTGGGCAGCCCGGGGCAGGCCCGCCGGGGGCCCGGGCCGCTCAGGCCTCTTCGGACCCGCTGATCGCCCAGCTCAGGCCGGTCGCCGGATCCTCCAGGGCGAGGTGCAGATGGCGCAGCTCGTCCGCCGGGTCGCACCAGGTGAAGCAGCGCATCCGGGCCACCAGGGCGTTCACCTCGGCCCGGTCGGGCCGGTCGGCGCCGGACATCGCGGCGAGCGCCCGCCAGAGCGCCAGCCGCCCGAGCGCCGAACCGTGCGCCCGGTCCCCCGCCCCGGCCTGCACCAGCGCCGGGTAGGCGGCGGCAAGGGGCAGGTACCCGCCGGTGACCCGCAGGTCGGGTGCGAGCCGAGCGGCCGCCTGCGGCGCCGGGCCGCGGACGCAGGCCACCTCGACCCAGCCCGCCAGGGCGGCCAGCGCCCGGGTGGCCCGCTGGCCGGTCAGCCGCGCCACCGGCTCCGGCAGCAGCACCGGGCCCAGGCCCTCCCGACTGGCGGGCAGCCCCAGCAGCGCACTGCGCGAGCCGCCGCCCGGCAGGTACTCCCGCACCCGGGGGCCGTCGCCCCAGCCCGCCGACTCCCAGGGCTCCAGCAGCAGCGGCACGCCCTCCGGGTCGGGCTCGGCCCCGTAGGCGAGGTCCTCGCCCATCAGCACCCGGGTGTGCGCGACCAGCCGGCGGACCAGCGGAGGCCCGAGCAGCGGGGCCAGCCGCAGCCAGGAGTGCCGGGTCGCGAGGACCTCCCAGAGCGGTCCGGTGTCATGGTCGGCGACCCCGGCGGCGGCGCCCGGACCGCCGTCCGGGTCGAACAGCCGGACGGCCAGCTCGGGCGGCGCGCCGTACGCGATCAGATGGCCGAGCGGCGCCGTCTCGGCCGCCGCCGATCGCTCACCGCCGCGCGCCGCGGCGGCGGCCCGGGCCTGCCGGTAGGCGCCCAGCAGCTCGGGCCAGCGGCCGTCCTCGGCCAGGGTGCGCAGCCTGCGGTCCTCGTACGTGATCACGATTTTCAGCGTACGGGCCGGGGCGCCGCATCAGCTGACATGGCGTCAGTTCGGTGCGTCGGGGCGATGCCGACCCGGCCCGTCGGCCCGCTCCGGCCCGTCGGCCTGCTCCGGCCCGCCGGCCCGCTCGTCGGCGCCGTGCCGCTCGCGCCGCCGTTCGCATTCGCGGTCGCGTTCGGATGCGCGTTCGCCTTCGAGGATGACCCGCAGCCGGCCGAGCGCGCGGCGGCGCGTGACCGCCAGGGTGCTGCGGTGCACCCCCAGCAGTGCGGCCGCCTCGTCGAGGCTGTACCCGTCGAGGTCGACCAGCAGCACCACCCGGGCCTGCTTGGCGGTCAGGCGGCGCAGCAGCCGGACCACCTCCCAGCAGGACTGCACCTCACCGATCCGGTCCGCGCCGACGGGCTCCTCGGCCGCGTCCGGGAGCAGGGCCCGCCGCCGCTCGCGGCGCCACTGGTCGCGCACCAGGTTGACCATCGTCGTGAACGCGTAGGCGTAGGGCTGCGGATGACGCAGAAACCGCTCCGGGCTCCGCGCGATTCTCAGGTACGCATCGTGCACGACGTCCTCGGCGCGGCCCGGGCAGCCGGTGAGCGAGACCGCGGCGCGTTGGAGCCTGGGCAGAATCTCGGTGAACGCCCGATTGAAGTCCCCCGCGCACTCATTCGAACACGGACCGGTGAATCCCATGCCGCCCACCTCGGAACTCGGCACCCGACAATCGCAGTTGTGACCCACGTCACACTCTAGGGCGTCGTTTCACCGAGCGCAGTCGTTCGTGTGCATTACGTCATCGGATGAAGCGGCCGGGGCGAAATCCCCGGCCCACCGTCCGGGCACGGAGCAAGGAGGCATCACCATGTCAGGCTGTATCGCCAGGAACGTCGCCAAGTTCGGGATGGTGGCCGCGGCCGCCCTCGGCGCACTCGGCGCGACCACCCTGCCGGCCGCCGGCGCACCGGCCGCCGACCAGACCATCACCGCCGGCTCGGGCATCGCCTCGCCCGCGGCCGTCACCGCCTCGTACAACTGTGTCATCACCGCCGACTACGGCTGGCGCTGGGAGGGCAACTGCCGGGTCTACTCGGGCGAGTTGCGCACCATCACCTACTGCGCCAACGGCACGTCCACCACCGGCCTGTGGATCGGCGCCCGCTCCCAGCCGTGGGCCGTCTGGGGCAACTGCCCGGGCTCCAGCTGGACCCGCATCGTGTTCCAGACCCGCGGCTGACACCCGCACCGGCACCGCACCGCACCGCACCGGCCCCGCACTACACCGCACAACACCCACCGCACAACACCGAAGGGGTGCCGCCGATCGGCGGCACCCCTTCGTCCATGCGCCCGCGCCCACCGGGGCGTTGAGGGTGTCCGGTGCGCCGGGGTGTCCGGTGCGCCCGTGTTCAGCCCGCCGGGGCCGCGTCGGCCAGCAGACGGGCGGCGTGGACCCGGCCGGCGTGCTCGACCAGGTTGATCAGCACCTGCTTGCCCGAGGCCCGGCGGCGGGCGTCGCACACCACGACCGGCGTGCCGGCCTCCAGGTCCAGTGCGCGGGCCACCTCCTCCGGCCGGAAGTCCCGGGTGCCGGCGAAGTGGTTGACGGCCACCACGAACGGGATGCCCCGGTGCTCGAAGAAGTCGACGGCGGGGAAGCAGTCGGTCAGCCGGCGGGTGTCGGCGAGCACCACGGCGCCGAGCGCGCCCTGCGCCAACTCGTCCCACAGGAACCAGAACCGGTCCTGCCCCGGCGTACCGAAGAGATAGACCGCCAGGCCCTCGCGGATGGTGATCCGCCCGAAGTCCATCGCGACCGTGGTGGTGGACTTCCGCTCCACCCCTCCGGTGTCGTCCACGCCCCGCCCGGCCTCGGTGAGCAGTTCCTCCGTGCGCAGCGGGCGGATCTCGCTGACCGAGCCGACCAGGGTGGTCTTGCCGACGCCGAAACCGCCCGCCACCAGGATCTTGAGCGCGAGGACGGCGGGGTCGGCGGCGCCGGGCGCCGCGCCGCGGGTGCGGGTGCGGGTGCGGTCAGAGTGCGCGGAGTCCATGGACGACCTCCTGGAGGATGCGCTCGTCGGGGAGCAGGGCGGGCGGGACGGGTCGGCTGACCCGGATGTACCCGGCCGCCAGCAGATCGCCGAGCAGTACCCGGACCACGCCGAGCGGCAGGTCGAGGTCGGCGGCGAGCTCGGCCACCGAGAGGGCGCCGCCGCGGCAGCGGCCGAGGATCCGGCCCTGCTCGGGGCCGACCGACAGGTCGGGGGCGTCCGGGCCGTCCGGGACGTCGGCGACCACCAGCGCGATCAGGTCGAACTCCCGCCCGGCGGGGCGGGTCCGGCCCCTGGTCATGGCGTACGGGCGGACCAGCGGGCCGGCCTCGTCGTCGTACCAGCGCGAGCGGTGGGCGGCGGCGAGCGGATTGCGCGACTGCGGCGGGGCCTGGCGGGGAGGAGGGGGCGGCGGGTCGGTGTGGCGGTACGGGTACGGGCGCTGCTCCGGCATCGGGCTCACCCGTCCGACGGTCTGCGCGGCGCGGACCGGAGGTGTTCGCCGACCCGGCGCACCAGGCGGGCCATCTCGTAGGCGATCAGGCCGAGGTCGGCGTCGGCGGTGGAGAACACCGCCAGGCAGGTGCCCTCGCCGGCGGCGGCCACGCAGAGGAAGCCGCGCTCCAGCTCGACCATGGTCTGGCGGACCTCGCCCGCGTCGAAGTGCCGTCCGGCTCCCTTGGCCAGGCTGTGGAAGCCCGAGGCGACGGCCGCCAGGTGCTCGCCGTCCTCCCGGTCCAGGCCGGCCGAGGTGCCCATCGCCAGGCCGTCGGCGGAGAGCAGCACGGCGAACCTGACCTCGACGACCCGCGAAACGAGTTCGTCGAGCAGCCAGTTGAGCTCTCCCGCACGGTGGGTGGTGCCGATCATCGGCGCTCTCCTTCGGGGCCTTGGGGTTGGTGGTTCGACTCGGGCGCGGCCGGGCGCTTGCCGCGCGCCCAGCCCTCCTGGTAGGCGGACATCGCGGCGCGGGCCGCCTCCGGGTGGCGGCCGGGCGCCGAGGCGGTGCGGCGGGTGCCGACGGCCGGGGCGGGCGGCGCCTCGCGCAACTGCGGTACCAGGCTGGCCTGGCGGATCCGGCGGGGCAGCTCGTCCGCCGCCGGGCCGTCCGTCCGGGCCCCGGAGCCCCGGAACGGGGTGGGGCGCAGCACCCCGGGGTCGCCGCCTCGCGCGCCGAACGGCAGCAGCGCCCCGCCCTGCGGCGGCGGGCCGTCCACCGCGGGCGGCTCCTCGACCGGCTGCACCGGCCCCTCCGGTGCGAACCGGGGCGGCGGCGTCCGGGGCAGCACCGTCCGGGCCGGCCGCTCGGCCTGCGGGAGGTCGGCGGGCGGCGGATCGATGTCCAACTCCGGTACCGCGTCCGCTGGTTCCCGCCAGTCGACCGGGCTGCTCCGATCCGACTGCCGCCCGCCCGGGCGGTCCTCGGCCAGCAGGGCGGTGGGCAGCAGCACCACGGCGGTCGTCCCGCCGTACGCGGAGGTCTGCAGCGACACCTTGACTCCGTGCCGCCGGGCCAGCCGGCTGACCACGAAGAGGCCGAGCCGGTCGCTGTCGAGGAGGTCGGCCTGCCCGGCGGCGGCGATCCGCCGGTTGGCGTCGGCCAGCGCCTCGCCGCCCAGGCCAAGACCGCGGTCCTCGATCTCCACCGCGTAGCCGTTGCCGACCAGTTCGCCGCGGATGTGCACCCGGGTGTGCGGCGGCGAGAATCCGGTGGCGTTCTCGACCAGCTCGGCGACCAGGTGGGTGAGGTCCGCGACGGCCTGCCCGGTGACGGCCGCGGGCGGCAGCCGGTGCACCTCGACCCGGGCGTACTCCTCGACCTCGGAGACGGCGGCGCGAACCACGTCCAGCAGCGGGACGGGCCTGCGCCAGGCCCGTCCGGGGGCCGCGCCGGAGAGGATGATCAGTCCCTCCGCGTGGCGGCGCATCCGGGTGGTGAGGTGGTCCAGCCGGAACAGGTCGGCCAGCTCGGACGGGTCCTCGGTGCGGCGTTCCATCGTGTCCAGCAGGGTGAGTTGTCGGTGGACCAGGACCTGGCTGCGGCGGGCCAGGTTGACGAAGACGCCGGAGACCCCGGAGAGAACCTCGGCGCGTTCGACGGCCGCGGTGACGGCCGCCCGCTGAACGGTGCCCAGCGCGCCGCGCACCTGGCCGATCTCGTCGCTCCCGTGTGCCGGGAGCGGGGCCTCGACCTCGATGTCGACCTCCTCGCCGGATCGCAACCGCCGCATGGTGGCGGGGAGTTTGCGCCCGGCCAGCTCAAGTGCCGAATTGCGCAGGCCGATCAGCTCGGTGACCAGTCCGCGCCCGATCCGCACCGAGATCACCAGCGAGGCGAGCACGGCCACCAGGCCGAGCAGCACGGCGAACCCCGCGGGGGTGAACATGCCGAGCGCGTACGGGTCTTCGCGACCGGCGGCGGCGCGTCCGGCCTCGTCCTCGACCGCCCGCAGGTCACGGGCGACGTTCCCGGCGGCCACCGCCCAGCGGTCCGCTGCGACGGCGGCGACGGCCGACCGGCCGTCGGGGGCGGTGCGGACCCGGTCCTCGTAGCCGGCGAGGTCCCGGTGGTCCGGGCCGGCGGTGACGGCGAGCAGCGCGGACCGGTCCTGCGGGCGCAGGTCGGCGGCCGACCCCTGCTCGAACTGGCGGCGGGCGAAGACGGTGCCGGCGAACTCCCGCAGCTGGTCCTCGCCGAGGCCGCCGGACAGCTGGGCAGCGCGCAGCAACGCGTCCTCCCGGGCGAGCAGTTCACGCGAGCGGGCGAACTCCAGCAGCACCCGGGCGTCGGAGGCGACCCGGTGGTCCTGGAGCGGGGTCAGTGCGCCGGCCACCGCCAGCGCCCGGTCGACGGCCGTGCCGTACGCGCCGTACGCCTCGGGCCAGCCGACCGAGCGGGCCAGGATCCGGGCGCGCAGCCCGGGCAGCGCGGCGACGGCGGTGCCGAGTGCGTCCAGTCGCGCGGCGGCGTCCGGGCCGAGCCCCTCGGCGTCGGCCCGGTTGTAGCCCGGCCCGCCACCCGCGCCCTGGGCGATCCGCGCCGCGCCGGGCCCCCGCTCGGCGGCGGCCCGGTCGTCGGCGGCCCGGTCGACCGGCTGCGGGCCGAGGAGCAGCGGGGCGAGTGCCCGGTCGGTGGCGGCGGCGGCCTCGCGCAGGGCGCTGTCCCGGGCTGCGCCCGGTGCGGCCAACAGCTGCCCGGCGGCGGCGCGTTCGGCCTGCAGCCCGGCGACGGTGTCGCCGATCGGGGTGAGCACGGTGGTGTGCGCCTCGCGCAGCCGCAGCAGGTCCCAGACGTCCTGCGCGGTGGTGACGGTGGCGAAGGCCCAGAGCGCCAGCACCGAGACGACCGGGACCATCAGCAGTGCCACGACGCGGGCGCGGACGGTGCGGGGACGCAGTCCGCGCGCGCTGCGGCGGGCGGTGTCACGAGCGGGCCTGGCAGGCGGCCCGGCGTGGGCACCCCGGCGGGGACCGGGCGCGGTACCGCGGCTTTCGCGCATGGGTGAGGAGCCTTTCCGGCGGAAGGTCGGTGCGGAAGGTCGGTGCGGAAGACGGGTGTGTGAGACGGGTGTGTGAGACGGGTGGTTGAGACGGGTGCGTGAGACGGGTGCGGAAGGTCGGCGCAGCCCGGGGAAGGCGCGGCGCGGTCAGGCCGCGCGGCCGTGCAGGTGGGGGTCCCGGCGCCCGGCGCCGCCCTGGTCCGCGGCCGCCGCGAGCTCCTCGATCGCCAGCTCGCCGGCCTCCTGGTAGGCGGCCCGTTCCTGGGCGGTCGGGGAGAGCGCGACGAATGCGGAGGTGAGGAAGAGGAAGGAGCCGAGCCCGACGGCGAGCGGGAAGACAAACTCCATCGGGGCCGCGCCGCCGAGCCCGGTCCTGGCAGGCTCCAGCCGGACGTGGACGGCGGCCATGCCGGTGTAGTGCATACAGCTGACGGCGAGGCCCATGACCAGCGAGGCGGCCCCGGCCGCGTACACGTTGCGGATGGTGACGGCGGCCCAGAGCGCGGCGGTGGCGGCGCCGACCGCGACCAGCACGGAGAGCGCGACCGCGGCCGGGTCGTAGCGCAGTCCGCCGTGCAGCCGGACGGCGGCCATGCCGAGGTAGTGCATCGCGGCGACGCCGAGGCCGGTGGTGAGGCCGCCGGCCAGCAGGGCCGGGCCCCGGTGCCGCCCGTATCCGACGGCGAACACCCCGAGCCCGGTCACCAGTACCGCCACCACCAGGCTGAGCACGGTCAGCGGCACGTTGTAGCGCAGTTCGGTGCCGTCGACGGTGAAGCCGAACATCGCCACGAAGTGCATGGTCCAGATGCCGGAGCCGATCGCGGCGGCCGCGGTGAGCAGCCAGTTGCGGCGGGTGGCACCGGTGGCGGAGAGTCCGCGCAGGGTGCAGCGCAGGCCCAGCGCGGCTCCGACGCACGCCATCGCGTACGACAGCCCCGGCGTCAGCCAGCCGAGACTGAAGTGGTTCATCGTGCCCATCGGACCTCCGGTCGACCGGTCGGGCCCGGGGGCGGTTCACGATGCGCCCGGGCACCCCCGACCGGGCGGACTCCGGCGGGGCGGCGCGTGGCGGGTGACCGGTCTACCTCGGTCGATCACCCGTCATATGCCTGCCGCACGTGCGCTTCCGGTCTGGGGTGCGTGGGACGCTATCGAGGGGCCGGAATCGGCCACGCGAAGATGTGAAAAGCTGCCCGCAAGGCACGAGCGCTGTGTTCGAATGGGGCCGTCGTATGCCGCCACCGGACACCGGTCCCGGGGGCCCTGGCGGGCGCGCAGCGCCCACCCGCCCGGCACCCTCCGGATCACTCGTACTCGGTGCCGCCCTTGCGGGTCAGGTAGGCGTCGCCGACCACCTTGGCGATCGCCCGGCCGCCCACCACCGGGCTGTAGCGCTCGCTCAGCGGACGGATCACCACGCCCTCCCGTACGTGCAGTTCCCGCCCGGAGACGGTCTCCCGCCCCTGCGCCAGCGCCAGCACGGTGTCCGTGTCGAACGGTCCGCGCCACAGCTCGGGCACCAACGGCAGCTCGCCGTCCAGCAGTTCGGCGGCCGGCAGCCAGCGCAGCTGCCCGTCGACCACCGCCGACACGTCGAAGACGGCGTAGCCGGGCAGTTCGCTGCGGCCGGCCTCGCCGTAGGTGAGGTCCTGCACCCCGGTGCCGAACACCTCGCCGAAGATGCCGACCCGCTCGGCGCCCAGCCGCTGCGCCAGTCGCGCGGCGACCGCCGGTATGCCGTGCGCCCGGACCGCCCGCCAGTACAGGTTGCGCGCGTCCTCGACCAGCGCCAGCCCCTGGGCTCCGATGCCCTTGGACGACACCTGCACCTCGCCGGTCGCGGCGTGATAGGTGACCAGGCAGCAGCTGCCGTGCAGCTTCTCGGTCAGCACCACGGGCTCGCCCGGCTCGAAGACGTCCGGGAAGCGCTTGAGGTTCTCGATGTCCACCCAGGGCAGCAGGTCCGGCGCGCGCTCCACGTCTCCGCTCATCGAGGTCGGGATCGGCGGCTGCCATTTGGTGACGCCCAGCAGCTCGGCGAAGTCCTCGCCGCGTTCGGCCGCCGACGCCAGGTCGGCGCCGGCCAGCGCACCCGGTCGGCAGACGATGCCCTGCGACAGCTCGCCGCGCAGCCGGACCGCCCTGACCCGGTCCGACCCGCTGCCGGCGAGCCGGCCGGTCAGGCCCAGCTCCTCGATCAGCGCGGCGGGCAGCACCGCCTGCTCGGGGATGTAGACGGCGTGGTCGCCGGTCCGGTACACGCCCTTGGCCACCACCGCCCGGTAGAGGCCGACCTGGGCGAGTTCGAGGGCGTCCGCGTTCGGGTGGGCCAGGATGGTCAACCGCTCGGCGGTGACGCGCAGTGTGGACATGGGTGTACTCCCCCCGTGGGCGCGGCCGGTCGGCCTGCGGCATGGACGAACAGCGGCCACTCTTTCGCCCCGGGACGCCCGGACGCGAGGGGTTTTCGGCCACCCCGGCCTGCGGGGGCGGCTCGCACCGGCCCCCGCCCGCCGCGGGGGGACGCCCTGTCGGCCCCTGCCGGGCCGGACCGGGTTTGAGGCTTCCCACAGCCGGGCAGACCGGGCTGGCGAGCGCCCGCTGTGCAATGCCACAGGGGATTTTTCCCTTGTATTTGCGGCACTATGATCACCATAAGGACCGCACCTGCTAGCACCACACCAGCACGCACCGCCCGCGCCCCTTCCGGCGCGCCCAGGAAGGGAAGCACCAATGACCCTCAGCACGACCGGCACCCGCAGACTCGCCGTCGCCGCCGCAGCGGCCCTCGCCCTCAGCCTCGGGGTCACCGCCTGCGGCAGCGACGGCGACGGCAAGTCCTCCGCGAGCGGCTCCTCGGCGGCGTCCGCCTCCGGCAGCCCCTCCGCCGCGAGCCCGAAGGCGTCCGGCACGATCACCGTCTTCGCCGCCGCCTCGCTCAAGGAGAGCTTCACCGACCTCGGCAAGAAGTTCGAGGCCGCGAACCCCGGCACCAGCGTCAAGTTCAACTTCGGCGGCAGCTCGGCGCTCGCCAGCAGCATCAACTCCGGCGCCCCCGCCGACGTCTTCGCCGCCGCCAGCCCGGCCACCATGAAGACCGTCACCGACGCGGGCGGCGCGAGCGGCGAGCCGAAGACCTTCGTCAGGAACACGCTCACCATCGCGGTGCCCAAGGGCAACCCCAAGCACGTCGCCTCGCTCAACGACCTCACCGCCGCCGGCGTGAAGGTCGCGCTGTGCGCCAAGGAGGTGCCGTGCGGCGCCGCCGCACAGACCGCGCTCAAGGCGGCCGGCGTCAACCTCACGCCCGTCACCCTGGAGCAGGACGTCAAGGGCGCGCTGACCAAGGTCGAACTGGGCGAGGTCGACGCCTCGCTGGTCTACCAGACCGATGTGAAGTCGGATGCTGCGAAGATCGACGGCGTGAACTTCCCCGAGGCCGACAAGGCCGTGAACGACTACCCGATCGCCGCGCTGGCCAAGGCCCCCAACAAGGACGGCGCCGCCGCCTTCGTCGCGTACGTCCAGTCGCCCGAGGCGCGGCAGGCGCTCACGGCGGCCGGCTTCCAGGCGCCGTGAGCCCTCGCACCACCCGCACCGCCGCCGGTGCAGCAGCCCCGCAGAAGAGCCTGCCGCACCGGCGGCGCGCCCGCCGCGTCCCGGTCGCACTGCTGCTCCCGGCGCTGCTGGGGCTCGCGTTCCTGACCCTGCCGCTGGTCGGACTGCTGATCCGGGCGCCCTGGAGCACCCTGTCCGAGCAGCTCACCAGCACCGAGGTGTGGGACGCGCTGCGGCTCTCACTGATCTGCGCAACGGCGGCCACGGGGGTGTCGCTGGTGCTCGGGGTGCCGCTGGCCTGGCTGCTCGCCCGCACCGAGCTGCCGGGGCGGCGCCTCGTCCGGGCGCTGGTCACCCTGCCGCTGGTGCTGCCGCCGGTGGTGGGCGGGGTGGCGCTGCTGCTGGTCCTCGGGCGGCGCGGCATCGTCGGGCAGTGGCTGGACTCGGCCTTCGGCATCACCCTGCCGTTCACCACCACCGGCGTGGTGATCGCCGAGGCCTTCGTGGCGATGCCGTTCCTGGTGATCAGCGTCGAGGGCGCGCTGCGGGCCGCCGACCCGCGGTACGAGGAGGCCGCCGCCACCCTGGGCGCCTCCCGGCTGACGGCGTTCCGCCGGGTGACCCTGCCGCTGATCGCCCCGGGCATCGGCGCCGGCGCCGTGCTGGCCTGGGCGCGGGCGCTCGGCGAGTTCGGCGCGACGATCACCTTCGCGGGCAACTTCCCCGGTCGGACGCAGACCATGCCGCTCGCCGTCTACCTCGCCATGGAGTCGGATCCGGAGGCGGCCATCGCGCTGTCGCTGGTCCTGCTGGTGGTCTCCATCGCCGTGCTGGCCGGTCTGCGCGAGCGCTGGATGTCCACCCCGTGAGCACACCGCCGCCCGCGGAGCGCGGGGTCGAACCGGTCGGCCCGGTCGACCGGTTCGACCCCGCGCCCCGCCGAACTCCCCCTGGACGCCCCCGCCATGACTGATGCGACCCCTGCGCTCGACGCCCGGCTACGCGTGGACCGGGCCGCCTTCAGCCTCGACCTGGCGCTCACCGCCGCCCCCGGCGAGGTGATCGCCCTGCTCGGTCCGAACGGCGCCGGCAAGTCGACCGCGCTGCGCGCCCTCGCCGGGCTGCTGCCGCTCACCGACGGCCATCTGCGCCTGGACGGCCGCGTCCTGGAGGATCCGGCCCAGCGCCTGCACACACCCGCCGAGGAGCGCCCGGTCGGCGTGGTGTTCCAGGACTACCTGCTCTTCCCGCACCTCAGCGCCCTCGACAACGTCGCCTTCGGGCCGCGCTGCCAGGGCCGGCCCAAGCGCGAGGCCCGCGCCGAGGCGGCCGGCTGGCTGGAGCGGATGGGCCTCACCGAGCACGCCGACACCCGCCCGCGCAGCCTCTCCGGCGGCCAGGCGCAGCGGGTGGCGCTGGCCCGCGCGCTCGCCGTCCGGCCCCGGCTGCTCCTGCTGGACGAGCCGCTGGCCGCCCTGGACGCCCGCACCCGGCTCGACATCCGCTCCCAACTGCGGCGCCACCTCGCCGATTTCGAGGCGGTCGCGGTGCTGGTGACACACGACCCGCTGGACGCCATGGTGCTGGCCGACCGGCTGGTGGTGATCGAGGGCGGCCGCGAGGTGCAGTCCGGCAGCCCGGCCGAGATCTCCCGGCACCCGCGCACCGACTACATCGCCCGGCTGGTCGGCCTCAACCTCTACCAGGGCACCGCCGACGGGCACCTGGTCACGCTGCCGGGCGACGTCACGATGACCGCCGCCGAGCAGCTGTCCGGCCCCGCCTTCGTCGCCTTCCCGCCGTCGGCCGTCACGCTGCACCGGGAGCGGCCGGAGTCCAGCGCGCGCAACGTCTGGGAGTTGAAGGTCGCGGGCCTGGACCTGCACGGCGACCAGGTCCGCGCCGATCTGGTCGGCGTCCTGCCGATGGCCGCCGACCTGACGCCGGCGGCGGCCGCCGAGCTCGACCTGGCGCCCGGCAGCTCGGTCTGGGCCGCCGTCAAGGCCGCCCAGACCCGCGCCTACCCGGCCTGAGCCCGCCGGGTAGGTCGCGGCGCACTGCCGCGGCTACGGTCCTACTCCGAGGGCTCCACGAAGCCGGACTCGTAGGCGGCGATCACGGCCTGGGTGCGGTCGCGCGCCCCGAGCTTCGCCAACACGCTGCTGACATGGGTCTTCACGGTCTGCACGCCGAGGTGGAGCTGCTCGGCGATCTCACCGTTGGTCAGGCCGCGGGCGACCAGGCGCAGGACCTCGGACTCGCGGTCGGTGAGGGCGGCGCGGGCCATTCCCTCCCGGGCGGCCCGGTTGCCCTGGCCGGCGGCGAGGCGGCGGATCGCGGTGGGGAAGAGCAGCGACTCACCCGCCGCCACCAGCCGGACCGCGTGCGCGATCTCGGCCGGCCGGGAGCGCTTCAACAGGAAGCCGTCGGCGCCGGCCCGCAGGGCCTGGTAGACGTAGTCGTCGTTCTCGAAGGTGGTGACGACCAGGATCTTCGGCGGCTGTTCCGCGTCCGCGCGGTCGTCCGTGCTCCCGAGACCGCTGCCGGACTCGCCCGCGCTCACGCCCGGGCGCTGTGCCACGAGCGCCCTGGTCGCCGCCAGGCCGTCCATCCGCGGCATCCGCACGTCCATCAGCACCACGTGCGGACGCAGCGTCCGGGCCATCGCCACCGCCTCGGCCCCGTCGGCGGCCTCGCCGACCACCCGAAGGTCCCCCTGTGCCTGCAGCACGGCCCGAAGACCCGCCCTGACCAGCTCTTCGTCGTCCGCCAGCAGAATGTCGATCATCACGCGCCCAAGCGTAGGGGCATCCGCACCGCCAGGACCCACTCGCCGGACTCGGCCCCCGCCGAGGCCTCCCCGCCGAGCAGGACGGCCCGCTCCCGGATGCCGCGCAGCCCCTTGCCGCCCCGGCCCGACCCACCGCGGGCCACCGTGCCGCGCGCCGCCGTGCCGCGCGCCGCCGTGCCGCGGGCCTGCGCCGCCAGGGCGTTGGCGCAGCGCAGCTCCAACCGGCCGTCCCGCACGGCGACCCGGACGGTGATCGGCTCACCGGGCGCGTACTTGAGGGCGTTGGTGACGCCCTCCTGCACGATCCGGTAGGACTCCCGGGAGAGCACTCCGGGCAGCTTCCCCGAGGGCACGTCGATCCATGCCTCGACCGGGCTGCCGGCCGAGCGCGCGGTGTCGAAGAGGCCGGGCAGCTGCTCGATCCCGGGGTGCTCGGTGGCCACGCCGTCCGGGGCCTCGCGGAGCAGGACGAGGGTGCGCTCCAGGTCGTCCATGGCCTGGCGGCCGGTCTCCTCGATCACTTCGAGCGCCTTGGCGACGAAAGCCTGGTCGCCGACCGCGCGGGCCGCACCCGCCTGAAGGACCGTCACCGTCAGCGCGTGGCCGATGGAGTCGTGCAGCTCCCGGGCCAACCGGTTGCGCTCCAGCAGGCGTTCGGCCCGCAGCTCGGCGGCGGCCAGGCGCTCGGCCGGGGACGGCCCCAGCAGCCGCACGGCCATGGCGAGTTGGAGGCGACCGGCCCACACCGCCAGCCAGCCGTAGCCGAACAGCAGCACCGGAACCGCCAGCGGGTACCACAACACCTCGCCCTGGGCGGGGAGTCGGAGACCGTAGAGGCACGGCTCCGACCTGGTCAGCAGCTCGCCGCAGGCGGTCACCGTCAGCACGGTGAACATCCCGACCAGCGACCCGAGGGCCACCCGGCCGACCAACCAGGCCGCCGTGCGCCGCCGGTCGGCCCAGCCGCGGGCGGGTTCGACGGCGATGTCCTGCTCCTGCTCGGGCACCAGCAGCAACCGCGCCTGCACGCCCTCGGCCCGGCGCATCGCGGGTACCAACGCGGCGAGCCCGAGCAGCGCGGCGTCCAGCGGAGCGGCCCGCACCAGGACCTCGGCCGGGCTCCACCCGTACGTCCCCGGATAGATCATCAGGATCACGCCGACGAAGACGCACCCGACCCACAGGTGCAGCCACCGCGCGTACACGGCGGCACTGAGGAACGGCGCGAGAATCCTGGGCATTGCGCCATCCTGCCAGGTCACCGCCGTGCCCGGCCTCCCTCCCGGGAGGGAGGCCGGTCCACTCCCCGGCGGGATCCGCCGAGGCCCCCCGGTCCGGTCGAATGGGGGCACACCGAGAGAGGGAGCGCGGCGATGATCGAGGTTCAGGGCCTCACCAAGGAGTACGACGGGACGAGAGTGGTCGACGGGCTCGACTTCGTGGTCCGGCCGGGCGTGGTGACGGGCTTCCTCGGGCCGAACGGCGCGGGCAAGAGCACCACCATGCGGATGATCCTCGGCCTGGACCGGCCGACCGCCGGGCGTGCCCTGGTCGACGGCCGCCCGTACGCCGAACTGGACCACCCGCTGCGGGCGGTGGGCGCACTGCTCGACGCCCACGCCGTGCACGGCGGCCGCACCGCCCGTGGACACCTGCGCTGGCTGGCCGCCTCCGACGGGCTGCCGGAGCGCCGGGTGGACGAGGTGCTCGCCCAGGTCGGCCTGACCGAGGCGGCGGGCCGCCGGATCCGCGGGTTCTCCCTCGGCATGCGCCAACGCCTCGGCGTGGCCGCCGCGCTGCTCGGCGACCCGCAGACGCTGATGCTGGACGAGCCGGTCAACGGTCTCGACCCGGAGGGCATCCGCTGGATCCGCACGCTGCTGCGCGAACTGGCCGCCGAGGGCCGGTCGGTGCTGGTCTCCTCGCACCTGATGACGGAGATGGCGCTCACCGCCGACCACCTGGTGGTGATCGGCCGGGGCCGACTGCTGTCCGACGCCGCCACCTCGGACTTCATCGACCGCCACGGCCGCACCCGGATCCGGGTCCGCGCGGTGGATCCGGCGAAACTGGCCGTCCTGCTCGGCGGCGACCTCGGCGGCGTCGGCGCCGGGACGGCGACGGTGACGGCCGAGCAGGTGGACGGCGGCGCCTGGGAGGTGAGCGGCGCCGAACCCGAGCGGATCGCCGCGCTCGCGGCCGCGAACGGCGTGGTGCTGTACGAGATCGCCGTCCAGCAGGACTCACTGGAGGAGGCCTTCATGCGGATGACCGCAGACAGCGTCGAGTACCGGGCGGTGGCGGCATGAGCACCCAGGCCGCTCCCCTCGGACAGGTCCTGCGCTCCGAGCGGATCAAGTTCACCACGCTCCGCTCGCTCTGGCTGCCCCCGCTGATCGCGGTGCTGCTCACGGTCGGCTTCGGCACGGCCGTCGGCGCGGCGGTCGGCGGCGAGGACGACAGCCTCCTCCGCGACCCGGGGGTCGGGATCCACTACGGGCTCAACTTCGGCCAGGCCGCGCTGGTCTGCTTCGGCATCCTGCTGATCGGGCAGGAGTTCAACAGCGGCATGATCGGCGTCTCGCTCGCCGCCGTGCCCCTGCGCGGACGCCTCTACGCCGGGAAGCTCGCCCTCGGGGCGCTCGTCGCCCTCGCGGCCGGCCTGGCCGGGACGGCCGGCTCCTTCGCCGGGTACGCCGCCTTCGTCCCCGGCGACTGGGACGGCCCCGCCGCCGTCCGCAGCGCCGCCGCCGGGGTGCTCTACCCGGTGCTGATGGTGGTGCTCTGCTTCGGCCTGACCGCCGTGCTGCGCAACCTCACCGCGGCGATGGGCCTGCTGGTGCCGACCGTCTTCCTGCTCTCCCCGCTGCTCAGCGGCGTCCCCGGGGTCCGGTACGCGGTGCAGTTCCTCCCCGACCAGGCCGGCCAGTACGCGCTGCGCTACGCCGACAACCCGGAGATCGCGTACGGGCACTGGACCGGACTGCTGATCATGGCCCTCTGGGCGGCCGCCGCCGCCTATGCCGGCCTGCGCACCCTGCGCCGCCGGGACGCCTGACGCGGGGCGCGCGGCGCGCCGGGGGCCGGGGGCCGGGGGCCGGGGGCCGGGGGCCGGGGGCCGGGGGCCGGGGGCCGATCATGGAATGACAGTCGACGGATGACAGATTCTGAAATCTGTCATCCGTCGACCGCCACCCGTCATCCGTCATTCGTCAGCTGCCGCCTGTCACCTTGAACCTGCCGCCCGCGCGTCACCCCCGTAGCGCGGGCTGGTCCGAAGACCCACCGCCAGGGTCAGTTCGAGGACCCGGTGTGGCGATGCGAGATCCGGGAACAGCTCCCGCAACTGCGACATCCGGTACCGGACCGTCTGAGGGTGGACGAACAACGCCGCCGCCACCTCGTCCCGCCTGCCCTGGTGCAGCAGCCACGCCCGCAAGGTCTCCTCCAGCCGCCGCGCGGTCGTGACCGGCAAGGTCCGCAACGGTGCGAGGGCTCGGGCACGCAGGTCTGCGAACGCGTCCACGTCGGCGCTCAGTACCAGCTCGGGCAGGTGGTCCTCGGTGTCGCGGATATCAGCGGAGAGGGAGCGCGCGCGTACGGCTCGTGCGTACGAGGCGGACGCACGAGTCCATGGCCGTGCCGGGCCGACCACGGCGGTGAGGTCGGTCAGCTGCCGCAGGAGGTGTGATCGTTCGGCATCGGGGACGAGCAGCACACCGGTGGCGTCCGGCAGATCGTCGAGGACGAGGGTGCTCGGGTCGAGCGCGCGGTAGGCGGGCCGGGCCTGGGCGGCGGGCAGCAGGACGGCGGTCAGCGAAACCGGGGGCTGCCACCCGGCCCGTTGAGCAGAGGCCAGCAACACGTCCGGGCTCGCGCCGGCGAGGAGGTCGCGGGCCAGGTGCTCCAGGTGGCGCTCGTGGGCCCTGCCCCGGGCGGCCAGTTCGTCGGCATGGCCCGCGGCGCTCGCGGCGGAGAGCTCGTCGATGTAGGCGAAGGTCAGCTCGGCGAACTTGGCGACCTCGGCGGCGGGCAGACCTGCGGGTACGGCACCCGCTGCCAGGCATCGCCAGGCCACGCGGGCGCCGACGCGGTAGGCGCTGAGCAGGGCGTCCATCGAACGGCCGTCGCGCACCTCGCCGCGGCCCAGCTCGTAGGCCGCGCCACCGGCGTCGCCACCCGTGGCGTTCCCGCTCGCGAGGTCCAGGTAGTGCCCCAGCGCGGTGCGGACGGCTCGGCGGATGGTGCCGCCCATGCGGCCCGAAAGGGCGTTGGCATAGGGAGGGACCTCGTCGATGATCGCCTCGACGACCTCGTCCGCGGTGGCCGTCAGCGCGGCCCGAAGCGCGGTGACCGTCGTCTCATCCAGGACCAGCTCGCTGGCCCTCCGGGTTGCATGGCTCACGTTCTTGTTCCCTGCGAACAATTCAGCCGACCAGATTTACGTCCTACGGTCAGGACTTTACGCCCTGAGGCGCAGCAAGCTGGAGTCATGACGAGTGCAGCCCTCCGCAGCAGGGCATGGAAGCTGCTGGAGATGGTCACGACGCCGCTGCTGCCGTCGGACTACCTCGACCTGGTCAGCCCGCTGCGTGCGGGCGCCGACCTGCGTGGGCGCATCGAGGCCGTGCACCCCGAGACGGGTGACGCCGCGACCATCGTGATCAGGCCGGGACGGGGCTGGCGCGGCCACACGGCCGGCCAGTACGTGCGGATCGGGGTCGACGTCGACGGGAGGCGCCTGTGGCGTGCCTACTCCGTCACCTCACCGACCAACCGCCGGGACGGCCGCATCACGATCACCGTGAAGGCGATCCCGGACGGCAAGGTCAGCAACCACCTGGTCCGCAGGGCGGCACCGGGCACGCTGATCCAGCTCGACCAGCCGACCGGTGACTTCGTGCTGCCGCAGGCCAAGCCCGCCAAGGTGCTCTACCTGACGGCCGGCAGTGGCATCACGCCCGTGATGGGCATGCTGCGCGACACCGGGTTCGACGACGCCGTCATGGTCCACTGCGCACCCCGGCCGCAGGACGTGATCTTCCGCACCGAACTGCACGACCTGGTCGCGGACGGGAAGCTGCGCCTCACCGAGGTGCACACCAGTACGGACGGCATGCTCGACATCGCCCGTCTCGGCGAACTCGTGCCCGACTGGGCCGAGCGCGAGACCTGGGCCTGCGGGCCCGCGGGCCTGCTCGACTCCGCAGAGGAGCACTGGGCCGAGCACGGTGTCCCAGAGCGCCTGCACACCGAACGCTTCCGCCCCCGCATCGTGGTCGCCGGCGACGGCGGCGAGGTCACGTTCAGCACCACCGGCAAGACCGTCGACGCGGACGGCGCCACGCCGTTGCTGGACATCGGCGAGGAGGCCGGCGTGCTCATGCCCTCCGGGTGCCGCATGGGCATCTGCTTCGGCTGCGTCACGCCGCTCAAGGCGGGCGCCGTCCGCGACCTGCGCACCGGCGAGATCACCGAGGCCGAGCCGGGCGTCCTCATCCAAACCTGCGTGTCCGCCGCGGCGGGCCCCTGCGACATCGAACGGTAGAGGCACCTTGACCGCCATCGACCCCACCGCCCACCTGACCGCGGAGCAGATCGAGGAGCTCGGCCGCGAGCTGGACGCGATCCGCGACGAGGTGATCGCCAGCCGTGGCGAGAAGGACGCCGCCTACATCCGCAGGGTCATCGCGGCGCAGCGCAAGCTCGAGCTGGCCAGCAGGGGCGTGCTGCTGTTCTCGATCTTCCCGCCCGCGTGGCTGCTCGGCACCGCCGGCCTGTCCGTGGCGAAGATCATGGACAACATGGAGATCGGCCACAACGTCCTGCACGGCCAGTGGGACTGGATGCGGGACCCGAAGATCCACTCCACCACCTGGGAGTGGGACCACGTCTCGCCGTCCGAGCAGTGGAAGCACTCGCACAACGAGCTGCACCACACGTACACCAACGTGATCGGCAAGGACAACGACCTCGGCTACGGCATCATGCGCGTCGACGAGGACCAGAAGTGGCACCCGATCCACCTCGGCCAGCCGCTGTGGAACCTCGTCAACGCCTGCTTCTTCGAGTACGGCATCGCGGCGTACGACCTGGAGCTCGGCAAGAACCTGCACAAGCGCCGCCGCAGGGACCCGGAGTTCCGCGCGCGGGCCAGGGCGGTGGGCCGCAAGATCCGCAAGCAGGTGCTCAAGGACTACGTGATCCACCCGCTGCTGTCGGGCCCGTCGTTCCTCACCACGCTCGCCGCCACGTTCACCGCGAACATGGTCCGCAACGTCTGGACCCACTCGGTGATCATGTGCGGGCACTTCCCCGAGGGCGTGCAGGTCTTCGAGCGCGGGTCGGCCGAGGGTGAGACGCGCGGCCAGTGGTACCTGCGCCAGATGATGGGCTCGGCGAACATCAGCGGCAGCAGGGCCATGCACTTCATGACCGGCAACCTGTCGCACCAGATCGAGCACCACCTGTTCCCGGACCTGCCGAGCAACCGGTACGCCGAGGTCGCGGTGAAGGTGCGGGCGCTGTTCGAAAAGTACGAGCTGGAGTACGTCAGCGGGCCGCTGCCCCAGCAGGTGTTCTCCGCGTGGCGCAAGGTCTTCCGGCTCTCGCTGCCGAACAGGAAGCCCAAGGCCACGACGCCGGACCGCAAGCAGGAGCTCGTCGCGGCCTGACTCCCGGTCGTGGTTCTCCGGGCTTCCAGGTTCTCCGGGCTCTCCGGGCTCTCCGGGCTCTCCGGGTGACGACATCCGCACGGGAGCCCTCGCCGCGCGGGTCCGGGCGGCGGTTGCCGGGTCGGGGTCAGCGTGGTGCGTTCACGGGCGCCGAAGGCGCCCGACCGGGCAGTAGCGCGTGCCGCCTTCGAGGGCGACAGTCGGCCCCGGCGCGATCTCGGTGAACCCAGCGTCCTGGACCACCGGGAGGCCGCTCGTCACCAGCTCCGCCCAGACCCCGGGCGAGGCGGTCCGGACGGCCAGCGCGAAGCCGGACTCGGCCCACTCCTTGCGCTGGGCCTCGTCCAGCCGCCACCAGGCGAGCTGGGCGGCGTGACCGGTCTGGGCCATCGTCTTGCCGGCGCTCATCTCCAGCTCCGGGTTGAGCCAGAGCACCGGCACACCGGGCGCCGGGTCGTCGAGCGGGCCGGCCTCCTCCAGGTCCGTCCCCGACACCTGGAGCTTGGCCAGCTCCTTGGGCCAGCCGTCCAGCGGGACCGGCGGGAAGACCCGCACCTCCGCCTCCCGACCCGCCACCGTGATCCCGGGGAGCTCGCCGGCCCGCCGCCATTCGCCGCCCCGGGCCCGCCGGACCACCTTGCGGATCCGGGCGTCCTCCCAGGCCTCGACCCGCTCGGCCCACTCGCCGTCCGGCCCGGCGACCCGGGGGTCCGCCAGCAGGGTGAGCACCGCCCGCGCCGAGGTCTCCAGCGCGTCGGTGCGCCCGGGCGGGGTGGCCCGCTCCAGCCGCACGAGCAGCGGCAGTACGTACTGCGGCCGGCCGTCGCGGTCGTCGGCGGACGGGGTGGGAACGGGGGCGTCGAACGGAGAGGTCACCCGTCAAGCATGCCAGCCCCCACCCGCGTGTCGATCACCGCGGGAGGGCCGGCGCCCGCCGACCGGTGCGGGAAGGACAGGCGCGGGGAGGACAGGCGCTGGGCGGCCGGCCCCGGTCGACCGGCTCCGACCGCCCCGCCGCCGTCCTCACGCCAGGTAGTCCTCCAGCCCGCCGTCCCGCCGGATGTCCAGCGTGACGCAGTGGAAGCCGCCGCCCAGCACCCGCGAGTGGCGCAGGCGCTGCGGAACGACGGTGATGCCCGCGTGCTCCAACTGCTTGATCAGGCTGTGCTGACCGGACTCCACGATCGCGGTGTCGGGGCTGACCATCAGCAGGTTCATGCTGATCCAGCTCTCGCTCAGCGCGTTCTCCGGCGAGTCGGCCGAAGGCTCGGCCGGCGGGCACCAGAGGATGTCCCAGTCGCGCAGCGGCTCGGGCACCGTCTCGGGGCTGATCCGCTCGGGGTTGAGCAGGACCAGGCCCGGCCGCAGCAGGGCGATGGTGCTGTCGATGTGGGTGTAGCCGTAGATGCCGCGCAGCGGGTGCAGCCGCAGGTCCCCGAGCAGTCCGAGGGTCGACTCCAGCCAGCGCAGGCCGAGTTCGTTGCCGCTGCGGGAGACCTGGTAGAAGACGTCCCGGCCGAGCCGCAGCACGTTGGCGGCGTCGAAGACGGGCTCCGCCTCGCCGAGCAGCGGCAGGCCGTCCGCGTCGAACTCGAAGAGCTCGTCGTCCAGTCGCGGCCGGGGCGCGGACAGCCAGTTGGCCCCGCCCTCCAGGTACTCCTGGAACAGGTCGCGCAGGCCGAACACCTCGAAGTAGCGGGCCCGCATCGGACTCGCCACCTCGATCACCGTCTCGCCGACCACCAGGGTGAGGTCACGCGGGCAGTAGCTGTGGAAGCCGCCTTCGGCCCGCCAGCGCGGCGCCGCGAACTCCGCCGAGTGGTCGATCACTTCGGGCTGGCGGACGGTGACGCCCAGGCCGCGCAGGGTGGCGACCAGCGCGTCCAGGTCCTCCTCGGTCTCCTCGATCACCTGCTGCGGGTAGGCGCCGGTGGGGATCGTGGCGAGGTCGGCGGCACTGGTCTTCGGGAAGCAGGACAGCCAGGACGACGGGTCGGACTGCTCTGGCAGCCGGGCACCCGCAGCGGTGCCGACCACGACCTCGCGCAGTGTGGTGAACTCGTCCCAGCTGTGCACCGGACGGGCCGAATTGGACATGACTCCCCCTTGACGCGGATTCGGAATATGGCGAGGACAGCGTGAACAACAAGGACGGCGTGAACACCAAGGACGGCGGTTCAGCGAGTACGGCGGCACGGCGAGTACGGCGGGGAACAGCAGGGACGGCTGCGAACGACGCAGCGACGCGCACAGCACGAACAGCAGGAACATCAGGGCCGGAGGACCGACGGGAGGAGTAGGAAGGGCGGCAGCGCGCACAGCCGCGCCCAGGCGGATACCGAACGGACCGCCCCGGCGGCGGAATTGCCTCGGGGAAACCGTCCGGTCGGCACCGGCCGACCGGGACTGGCGGGAAATCCCTGGCCAGGCAGGCCAATTCGCAAGCTGCACGGGCCGGGATCGATCGCCAAGCTACCCGGCCCGCCGACGGCCGCGCAAGCAGGTGATCGACAATCCCGGCCCGGCCGGATTACCCGGCGATTAACCGCGGGATTGTTCAACTCCCGCCGCCCCGGCACTGATCAATGCCGCCAGGCCCGCCGCATCCGGCTCCCGCCGGCCAGCGTGAGCAGCGCCCCGCCGGCCGCCGCGAGCCCGGCCACCGCCAGGCTCTGCCGCCGGGACCGGCGCCGGTCCGCGGCGGCCGTCCGCACGGCCGCCGCCAGGAAGGCCCGCTCCACCCCGGCCGGGGTCAGCTCGCCCGCCGCCACCCCTCGCCGCAGCTGCTCCAACCGGGCCCCGCGGAAGAGCAGTTCCGGGTCCCGGTCGGCGGCGTTCCAGATCCGGGCGGCCTCGGTGAGCCGCCGCTGGTCGCCGAGCACCTCCCGCCCCTCGGCCAGCCAGTCCCGCAACCGCGGCCAGGCCTGCGGCAGTACGTGGTGCGCCAGCTCGACGGTGCCCCGGTCCAGTACCACCAGCCGCGCCCGGACCATCCGTTCCAGTACCGCCGGTACCCCCGGGTCGTCGAACTCGGCCCGCCCGACCGGCTTGCGCGCACCCTCACCGCCGCCGGGAGCCGCCTCACCGCTGAGCCGCAGGAACACCGCCCTGGCCTGCTCGCGGTCCTCCGCGCCCAGCCCGCCGTACAGCGCCTCGGCCGTCCGGGCCAGCGCCCCCTCGAACCCGCCGGTGGCCTGGAATCCGGCCAGGGTCAGCGCGTTTCCGCTGCGCCGCCGCCAGGTCTCCAACAGGGCGGAGGACAACAGGGGTAACGCACCCGGCTGCTGTGCGGCGGCGGAGATCAGGACCGCGAGCAGCGCGCCCTCGACGGTGCAGCCCGAGCGCAGCGCGGGTTCGGTGATCGCCCGGCGCAGTTCGTCCGGCGCCGGGCGCCCGACCGCCAGCACCGCGTCCCGGCAGGCCGCGGCCAGCGCCGGGTGCTCGGCCAGCAGTGCGGCGCCCTGGTCGGAACGCACCACCAGCACCACCCGGCAGCGGACGGGCCCCTGGGCCGCACCGCCTGCGCCCGGGTCCGCGGCGCTCGCCACCAGCGCGTCCAGGAACCGGTCCCGCTCGGCCGCGTCCCGGCACCGGGTGCGCAGCTCCTCCGCCTGGTCCACCACCAGCACCGGGTCGACCCCGCGTCGTGCCTCCCCGGCTCGCTGCCCGAGCCGGGCCAACGCCAACGCGTAGGCCTCCATGGGCCGTTCCCCGGGGGTCAGCAGAGCGACGGGTACGGCGCCCCCGGTCGCCCGCCCGCCGCGCGCCCCGCCGCCGGTGCCCCGATCCCAGCCGACGGCCGACCCGGCGGACGGTCCGACGGCCGACCCGACGGACGGTCCCTCGCGCGGCCCGCCGGCCGCGCCGCCGTCCAGCCTGGCCAGCAGACCGGCTCTGACCAGTGAGGACTTCCCGACCCCGGACGGCCCGACGAGCACCACCAGCCGCCGTTCGGAGAGCAGCGCCACCAGCCGGTCCAGCAGCGCCTCCCGTCCGAAGAACCGCTCCGCGTCGGCCGCCTCGAAGGCCACCGCGCCGGGGTAGGGGGCGCGTCCGGCGTCCTGGGCCCGCCGCCGGGCGGCGGTGTCGGCGGCGAGTTCGGCGGCGAGCAGCTGCCAGCGGTGCTGCCACTCCCGTACGTCGCCGCCGCATGCCTGTACATAGGCGAGCGTGACGGCGAGGCTCGGCAGCCGCCGCCCGCCCGCGGCCACCGACAGACTGGCGGCGGAACAGTGTGCCCGTACCGCGAGTTGGCGGTACGGCGGGGTGCCCGCCCGTTCCCTGAGCGCCCGCAGATCGCCCGCGAATCGCAGCAGCGGCCCGTCCCCCTGGTCCAGTGGACTCTCTCGACGCGGCACAACAGCCCCCTTCTCCGTTGAAGTGGTGCTCGATGACACGAGTCCCGATGACATGACGTTGGTGTGAAGCCGTGTGTCCATCCCCCGAGATTCATCATGCACAGGCCAGTTGGCGTCAAACAATGGGACCTGCGGGTCGGTTGTTCCGAGTTGATGTTCAATGTCCAGCCACTCGGCGCCGAACAATGCCGGTGGGATAGAACCGGGACCCGCAGACTTCGCTGACTTCGGAGATTTCCATGAAGTTCACGCGGTACTGCCGTTCCCTGCTGTCCACACCCGCGATGGCGGTGGAGCGGTACGCCAAGAGCCACCAGTCCGGGGCCGATATCGCCATGGTCGACCTGGAGGACTCGGTCCCGCCCACCCACAAGGAGGAGGCCCGCCGACTCGCCGAGGAGTTCTTCGCCCTGCCGTCCACCAAGCTGGCCCGCAGCGCGGTGCGCATCAACACGCTGTCCGGGCCCGAGGGTCTGCGCGACCTGATCGCGCTCACCCGCTACCGGGTCAAGCCGGACGTCGTCCTGATCCCGATGGCGGAGTCCCCCCGGGACATCGAGATCGCGGCCGGCGCGCTCGGCGCGGACTGCCCGGAGACGGAGTTCCTCGCCGTCGTGGAGACCCCGCTCGGCATCGAGCACGCGCCCGCCATCGCCGCGGCCGGCCACCGCCTGCGCGGGCTGGTCTTCGGCTCGGCCGACTACGCCTTCGCGGTCGGCGCCCGGCTCTCCTGGGAGGCGCTCGCGCATGCCCGCGGCCGGGTGGTCAACAGCGCCCGCGCCGCCGGGGTGGAGGCGATGGACGCGCCGTTCTTCGAGGTGACCGACCTGGACGGGCTGCGCCGCGAGGCCGCGCTCGCCCGGGACTTCGGCTTCAGCGGCAAGATCGCCGTACACCCCCGGCAACTCCGGCTGATCAACGAGGCGTTCAGCCCGGACGAGCAACTGCTGGAGCGGGCCCGGCGGGTGGTCGAGGCGGGCCGCGAGAACGGCCGCTCGGTCACCGTCGTGGACGGCGTGATGGTCGGCATGCCCTTCTTCGAGGCCTCCCAGCGCCTGATCGAGCAGTTCGACCTGTCCGGCCCACCGGCCCTGCCGGGCCCGTCGGCTCCGCCCGACCGGACCGACCGCACCGACCGGACCACCGGGGCCGCCGGAACCGCCGGGCCCGCAGCGCCCAACCCGCCCGCAGCCACCAGGAAAGAGAAGTGACGATGACCGAAGAGTCCATCCAGGGCCCGCGCCGGTACCGCAACGCCGAGGCCATGCTCGCCACCGCCGACCCGGTGTGGCAGGCGGCCGGTGCGAACGGGCTGATCGGTATCAAGGTCGACTCGGAGTCCAACAACCGGCTGATCGTCCGGGAGACCGGCCACGAGTTCGCCAACATGGTCTCCTGCGCCTACCTCGGACTGAACAACCACCCGAAGATCGCGACCGGCGCGGTGGACGCGCTCACCGAGTCCAAGAGCACCTGGCTGGTCACCTCCACCACCCGGATCCGGCACAACCTGCTGGTGCGGCTGGAGGAGGAGCTCGGCGAGCTGTTCGGCGCCCACATCCTGCCGGGCGCCTCCTGCACCGCGCTCACCGCCGGGATCCTGCCGCTGATCGCCTCCGGCCACCTCGACGGCACCTGCGACGGCCCCGGCGGCGGCCCCCGGGTGATGGTCTTCGACCGCTTCTGCCACTTCTGCATGGCCTATGTGAAGCCGATCTGCGCGGACGAGTCGCTGGTGCTCAACTGTCCGCACAACGACCTGAACTACCTGGAGGACATCTGCCGCAAGTACCCGCGGGTCGCCTACGTGGCGGACGGCGCGTACTCGATGGGCGGCGCGGCCGCGCTCGACGGCCTGCTCGAACTCCAGGACCGCTACGGCCTGTTCCTCTACATCGATGACTCCCACTCGCTGTCCATCATGGGCGAGCGCGGCGAGGGCTTCGTCCGCTCCCGGCTGGAGATGAACCCGCTGACCGTGATCGTGGCCAGCCTGGGCAAGGGCTTCGGGACGGGTGGCGGCATCGCGATGCTCGGCAACCGCGAGCAGTTCGAGTTCCTGCACCGCCACGCCGGACCGGTCGGCTGGTCGCAGAACGTCGCCCTGCCGCTGGTCGGCGCCTCGCTGGGCAGCGCCGACGTCCACCGCTCCGGTGAACTCGGCGAGCTTCAGGCCAGGTTGAACCGCAATATCGACCTCTTCGACGAGCTGCTGCCGACCACCTTCGCGGGCAACGGACTGCCGGTGCGCCGGGTGGACGTGGGCGACGCCGAGCGCGCCGTCAAGCTCTCCGCCCAGCTCTTCGAGCGCGGCTTCTACAGCTCGGCGGTGTTCTTCCCGATCGTCCCCAAGGGCGAGGCCGGGCTGCGGCTGATGATGCGCGCCGACATGGACGAGCGGCTGATCACCGAGTTCGCCGGGCACGTCAAGGAACTCACCTCCGACCTCTGACACTTCGGGAGAAGCACGGCATGCACGGCAGTACGGACGGCACACCGGACGACACCACCGACCACAGCCCGAACGACCACAACCCGAACGATCAGAACCCGAACGATCACGGCCCGGACGGCCACGGCCCGGACGGCCACAGCCCGGACGGCCTCGGCACGGACGGCCTCGGGCCCGCCGGCTATCGGCGGATCGGCGAGCGGCGCTACCGCGAGGTGGTCGGCCGCTACTACGAGGAGTTCACCGTCGGCGACGTCATCGAGCACCGCCCGGGCCGGACCGTCACCGAGCTGGACAACGTGCTGATGAGCATGCTGAGCATGAACGACGCCCCGCTGCACATCGACGCCGCGTACAGCGAGCACACCCCGTGGGGCCGGCCGATCGTCTCCAGCCTGGTGACGCTCAGCATCGTCGGCGGGATGACCGCCCGCTCCACCAGCGGGCGGACCATCGCCAACCTGGGGTGGGAGAACATCCGGATGACCCACCCGGTGTTCACCGGCGACACCCTGTACGCGCAGACCGAGACGCTCGCCAAGCGGCTCTCCAAGTCCCGCGAGGGGCAGGGCATCGTCAGCTGCCGCACCACCGGGACGAAGTCGACCGGCGAGGTGGTGGTGGTCTTCGAGCGCAGCTTCCTGGTGCCCCTGCGCGGTTACGGCCTGGACGAGGCCACCGGGTACTGAGCACAGGCCGACGGGGGGCGGGGCCGGATCGTCGGCCCCACCCCCCGTCGGCACGCCCCCGGCCCTCCCGGCCGAGAGCGCTCAACCGGCCCGCCCCGGGTGCTCAGCCGGCGCTGTCGTCCTCCCGGTGGACGTCCACCAACACCTTGCCCATGGTCTCCCGCGCGGCCAGCACCCGGTGCGCGCCGCCCACCCCGGAGAGCGGGACGACCCGGTCGACCCTGGCCACCAGCCGCTTGCCACCCGCGAGTCGGAAGAGCCGATCGGCGACCTCGGTGAACAGCGCCCGGTCGTCCAGGACCTGCTGCAGCCAGAAGGCCAGCACCCCGACCGAGCGGTCCGCCAACTCGTCCACGGTGAAGGACTCCTCGGCGTCGCCGCGCGCCCCCACGCTGAGCAGCCGCCCGAACGGCGCCAGCGCGGCCAGCCCCACCCGCAGCACCTCGCCGCCGAGCGAGTCGACAAACAGGTCGATTCCGCCGAACTCCCCCAGCAGCGCGGCCAGTCGGGGATCGGCCGGATCGAGCGCCGCATCCGCGCCGAGCGAGCGGACGAACTCCCGCTTCGCCGCCGTCGAAGCCAGCCCCACCACCCGGCCCGCACCCAACTCCCGGGCCAGCTGGACCGCCAGGTGTCCGACCCCGCCCGCCGCCGCCGTCACCGCCACCCGCTCACCGGCCCGCACCCGACCGAGCAGGGCCAGCGCACCGTAGGCCGTCGCACCCTGTTCCAGCAGCGCCAGCGCCTGCTCGTCCCCGACCTCCGGCGGCACCTCCACGGTGTACGCGGCCTCGGCGCACGCCACTTGGGCGTAGCCGCCGCCGGAGCGCAGCAGGGCGACGACCCGCCGCCCGTCCCCGCGCCGCCGGCCGACCACGTCCGCGCCGAGCACGGCGGGCAGCGGGTACCGCTGGTACTCGCCCCGACGACAGTGCAGGTCCGCGTAGTTGATCCCGGCCAGGGTGACGTCGATCAGGTGTTGCCCCGGCCCGGCAACCGGCTCGGGCCGGGTCTCGACCCGGAACTCCTCGGGCCCGCCGTACCGGTGGATCACCGCCGCGCGCATCCCGGGGCGCGGTCCCCCGGCCGGCCCGGTCACTCGGCGAAGAGCGCGGTCAGCCGGCGCTCCGCCGCCCGGGCGGCGTCGGCGTCCTCCGCGATCACGCAGTACATCACCGAGCCGTCGGCCGGGCCGAAGTCGGCGCTGAACACCACGCCCGTCCGGGTCGCGCGGTCGAAGGACAACCCGGCCCGCTCGACCGCCGCGACGGCCTCCGGGAAGGACGGCACGGAGAGGCCGGCCAGCTCCAGGATCACCCGGGAGGCGCGGTGCTCGGCACCGACCAGCCGGGCGAACAGCGCGTCGTGCAGATGCGTCGAACCGGTCAGCCGGCCGTTGGTCTCGCTGAAGTACAGCTCGCCCTTGGGCGTCAGGAAGGCGTCCGCGCTGACCGTGCCCCGGTATCCGAGCACCCGCAGCGACTCGCACAACCGCGCTGCCTGGTCGACCAGTTCGGCCATCGCCCCGGCGTCCGGGGTGACCGGCGGGGTGATCTCCCCGATCACCACCGGGTCCATCACCATCTCCCCGCAGCCGGACAGCACCGCGGCGTGGTCGCCGATCGTGAACTCCGCGTAGAGCGGCGCCGCGTCCGTGAAGTACCGCTCCACCACGACCCGCTGGCCGCGGCCGCCGGTCAGCCACTCCCACCGCTCGGCGACGTAGCGGGCCACGGCCGCCCGGTCCGCCAGCAGGACCACCCGCTGCGCACCGGCCGGGGTGACCTGCTCGTCCCGGCTGAGGATCTCGTTGCCGAAGCCGCCGGCCTGGTACTCGACCTTCATCATCACGCTGTGGCCCTGCTCCAGCAGCCCGTTGACCGCCGCCTCCACCTGCTGCGGCGCGGTGGCGACCGTTCCCGGCGGGATCGGCACCCCGGCCCCGGCCGCCAGCGCCCGGAACACCGCCTTGCTGTTGACCAGCGCATTGCCGCCCTGTGCGGCGAAGGCATGGCCCGGCACGGCGTGTTCGGCGCCGAGCGCGGCGGCCAGGTCGACCACGGCCGCGTTGGGCGAGATCGCCAGCACCCGCTCCACCGGCCGCCCGGCCAGCACCCGGCGCAGCTCCTCGCGGAAGCCCGGGTCGGCCAGCCGGTCCGGGGTGAGGATGTCCTCGCCCTCCACCCCGGGCGGCGGCACCACGACGGTCAGGCTCTCGGCCCTGGTACCGGTCAGCCCGGTGACGTACCCGAGGTACGCCGGGTCGGGCTCCCAGGGCAGCACCAGCACGTCGTCGTCCTCGGCGAACCAGAGCATCCGCTGGGCCCCGCAGCCGGCGAACCGCCGCTCCAGCTGCGTCATCCCGGTGAGGTCCCCGACCATCTCCTCGGTGCGGTTGTTTCCGATGCAGAGCGTCGTCATCTGGTGAACTCTCCCGGCGTCCGGTGAAACTGCGGATCTGCGGCACTCCTGAGGCGTGTGTCCCAGATGTAGCGCACCGGGGTTGTTCGGGTTCGGCGCTCGGTCATTGAACAAAAACGTTGAACAACAGGGCTTTTTGGGACGGCCCGGGGCGGCAGCGCGGTCGGACGGGGCCTAGCCGCGCAGGCGCTGGCGCAGGTCCTCCACCGCGGCCCGGATGCCCGCGGCGTACGAGTCCGCGGGCAGCGCGTCCAGGCTGCGGACGGCGCGCTCCAGTTGCTCGCGGGCGCGGTCGGGCTCGCCGAGCTTGAGGTGGTCGGAGGCCAGGTTGAGGTACAGCGAGGGGTAGAAGGCGCGGACCTGGAGGGCGGACCGGTAGGTCTGGGCCTGCTCGGCGGTCAGCGATTCGGCGGCGGCCAGGGCCCGCTGGTCCCACTCCAGCTCGGCCCGCGGGTCGTCCTGGAGGTCGGCCAGGTAGTGGGCCAGCACGCAGCGGTGGAACACGTCGCCGCGCTCGCCGAGCTCCTCCCAGAGCCGCTCGAAGCTGTGCCGGGCCTCGGCCGTCCGCCCGCGCTGCGCGGCCTGGACGCCCTCAAGGCCCAGCGCCAACCGGGCCAGCACCGCGTCGTCGGCCGCCGTGCCGTCGGCCCCGGAGCCGTCGAACCACGCACCACCGGGCACCGCACCGTCGGGTCGCACGCCGTCGGGCGCCACACCGCCGGGCACCGCACCAGAGCCATCGGACATGTCGGACATGCCCGCAGCCTAGCCGGGTCGGCGGCGGTCAGCGCCGGTAGCCGCGCTGCGGGTCCCGCTCCTCCGCGTCCTCGTAGGACAGGAACCAGCCCTCCGGGTGGGTGGCGGACAGCAGCAGTTCGGCTCGCTGCTCGGTGCTCAGCTCCGGATCGCCGTCGTCCGGCCCGTAGACCCCGAACAGCTCGTCGTGGCAGCCGTCCCAGTCGTAGTCGTAGAGGTCGGCCGGCAGGTCGCCCATCATGTCGGCGACCGACTCGGGCTGTGCGCCGAGCAGCGTGCGGGCGTCCACCAGGGCCATCCGCAGCGCGATCTCCTCGGCCAGGCAGCGCGGCAGCGGCCACTCGCCGAGTGCCAGGTCGTCGGCCAGGTCGTCGAAGGCGCGGGCCATCGCGCGCCGCCAGCCCCGGTGCAGGAGCCAGGTGCGCTGCGGAAGCCGGCCGAACACCGTCCAGTCGGCCTCCTCCCCGTCGGTCACCGGCTCGTCCTCGTGCTCCTCCAGGTCGTCGTACGCCGCATCGGCCAGGCCGAGGAGTTGGGCGTGCAGCAGACAGGCCGTGCGCGGGGTGAGGGTCCAGTCGCCGGCTCCGCCGCCGCCGTCCGCCTCGTCGGCGTCCAGCGGGAACAGCTCGGCGAAGTCCGGGGCGAAGTCCTCGGTGACGCTGATCTCCAGCGTGCCGCCGATCGCCTCGACGCCCGGCATCGCGGCGACCAGCCGGTCCGGGTGCAGCAGTGCGCCGAGCGCCGCGTTGGCGTCCTCGGCGACCTCGCGCAGCAGTTCGCGGCGTTGACCGGCCGGGTCGATGCCGTCGAAGTCCAGTTCCTCCACGGCCGCGATCGCCGCGGCGCGCAGCGCCGGCCAGTCGGTGATCCGCAGGCCCAGCACCACCGTCGCCTCGATCTCCTGCGCACCGGAGTCCTCCGCCGCGCCCGGCCCCTGTGGATGATCGCTTCGCTCGCCCATGGGGCTACGGTACGGCCTTTCCGGCGTCCCATCACCGGTGTGTCCGGCATCTCCATGCGTTCTCCGGTCGTTCCCGGCCCCGCCTCTGCCTCCGGACGGCCTGCGGCGCAGAGGATGGGGCCCATGGCCAACATTGACGAATACGGCGGCGGGCAGGGCCCGAACACCCAGGTACTGGTGGTGACCACCAATGACATCCCCGGCTACCGCGTCGATCACGTGATCGGCGAGGTCTTCGGCCTGACGGTGCGCAGCCGGCACATCGGCAGCCAGATCGGCGCCTCGCTGAAGTCCCTCGTCGGCGGCGAGCTGAAGGGTCTGACCAAGACCCTGGTGGAGAGCCGCAACGAGGCGATGGCGCGGCTGGTGGAGCAGGCCCAGGCGCGCGGCGGCAACGCGGTGCTCATGATGAGGTTCGATGTCACGGAGGCCGCGGACGTCGGCACGGAGATCTGTGCGTACGGGACGGCGGTGGTGATCTCCCCGGCGGCCTAAGGCCTCTCTGCCCGGGACCTGCCCCCGCCGGGAACACCGGCCCGGCCCCTGATGTTTCACCGGCGTGACTGTTTACGGTGCAACCAACGGTGAGGCCGTCGGCACGGCGGACGGTGCGAGGGGGGCCGCGGCCGACGCCGGTGCGGTGCGCCGGGTCGACGTCGTGGTGGTGGGCGCCGGACAGGCTGGCCTGTCCGCCGCCTACCACCTGCGCCGCCGCGGCTTCGCCCCCTACCGGGCGGACGCCGACGGCGGCTTCGTCGTGCTCGACGCCGACCCCGCGCCGGGCGGCGCCTGGGCGCACCGCGCGCCCTCGCTGCGGATGGCCACCGTGCACGGGTTCCACGACCTACCCGACTTCGAGCTGCCCGCGCCGGACCCGGACGCCCCCGCCCGCGAGGTCGTGCCGGGGTACTTCGCGGCGTACGAGGCGAAGCACGCGCTCCCGGTGGTGCGCCCCGTCCGCGTCCTGGCCGTCCGCTCGGCGGAGGAGCGGCCCGACGCCCGGCTGCTGGTCGAGACCGACTCCGGCGCCTGGTCCGCCCGGGCGCTGATCAACACCACCGGTACCTGGACCAGGCCCTTCCTGCCGCACTACCCCGGCCGGTTCGCCGGGCGGCAGCTGCACTACGCCGAGTACCGCGGCCCGGAGGAGTTCGCGGGCAGGCGCGTCCTGGTGGTCGGCGGGGGCGCCTCCGCGATCCAGGTGCTGTCGGAGGTCGCGGCGGTCGGCGAGACGGTCTGGGTCACCAGGAGCGAGCCGGTCTACCACGAGGGCCCGTTCACCCCCGAGTACGGACGCGCGGTCGTCGCCAAGGTCGAGGAGCGGGTGCGACAGGGGCTGCCGGTGCGCAGCGTGGTGAGCGTGACCGGCCTCGGGCCGTCCGTCGCCTACCGGCGCGCCGAGGAGCTGGGCGCGCTGCACCGCCGCCCGATGTTCGACCGGCTGACCGAGCACGGCGTCGCCTGGGGCGAGGCCGAGCTTCCGGTCGACGCCATCGTCTGGGCCACCGGGTTCCGCCCCGAGGTCGGCCACCTCGCCCCGCTCGGTCTTCGCTCCCCCGGCGGCGGCATCGCCCTCACCGGCACCCGGGCGAGCTCCGACCCGCGCGTGCACCTGGTCGGCTACGGGCCCTCAGCCAGCACCATCGGCGCCAACCGGGCCGGGCGGGCCGCCGTCGCCGACCTCGTCGGGCTGCTCGGCGAACCCGGGCCGGCCCGGGCCGCCGCCCTGCCGGCCCGGTAGCCGGCCCGTGTAGCCGACCGGTGTTGCCGACCCGTGTAGCCGACCCGAACAAGCGGTAGCCGGCTCAGCGGGTCGGCTCAGCGGTCGTAGTCGACGGTCACCTGGTCGGTGAGCGGACGGGCCTGGCAGGTCAGCACGTAGCCGGCCGCCAGCTCCTTCTCCTCCAGGGCGAAGTTGCGGCGCATCTCCACCTCGCCCTCGGTGACCAGGGCGCGGCAGGTGCCGCAGACCCCGCCCTTGCAGGCGAACGGCAGGTCGGGGCGGGAGCGCTGGGCGCCGTCCAGGATGGAGCGGTCGCGCGGCAGGCAGAGCGTGCTGCCGCGGCCGTCGAGGACGACGGTGACCTCGCTGCTCGGGCCGCCGTCCGCGGGCCCGGCCTCCGGCGACCGCTCGGCGACCGGCTCGTCCTCGGCGTGGAACAGCTCCTGGTGCACCCGCTCGGCCGGGACGCCGAGCCCGGACAGCAGGTCCTTGGCGCCGGTGACCATCCCGAACGGACCGCAGAGCCACCAGTGGCCCACCTCAGCCACGTCCACCAGGGCCGTCAGCAGCGCCTCGACCCGGTCCGGGTCGAGGCGGCCGCTGAGCAGCTCGGCGTCCCGGGTCTCCCGGGAGAGCACGTGCACCAGCTGGAAGCGGTCGAGGTAGCGGTCCTTCAGATCGGCCAGCTCGTCCGCGAACATCACGGTGTCGCTGCGCCGGTTCCCGTAGAGCAGGGTGACGGTGGAGGTGCGGTCGGCGGCCAGCACCGAGCCGGCGATGGAGAGCATCGGGGTGATGCCGGAGCCGGCCGCCAGCAGGACGTGGTCGGCGGGCTCGCCGAGCTCGGGGGTGAACAGGCCGGAGGGCGTCAGCACCTCGACCTCCTCGCCGGCCCGCGCGTCCCGCACCATCCAGCGGGAGAACAGCCCGCCCGGTACCTCGCGGACGGCGATCCGCAGCGGGCCGCCGACGGGGGCGCAGATCGAGTACGAGCGGCGCTCGTCGACACCGTCCACCACCCGGCGCAGCGTCAGCGTCTGGCCCGGCCGGAACGCGAACTCCTCGGCGAGCTCGTCCGGCACCTCGAAGGTCACCGCGACGGCGTCCTCGCAGAGCCGCTCGACCAGGGCGATCCGCAGCCCGTGGAAGGTCGGGCGGCGGAAGGCGCGGGCGGCCGGGGCCGGACGGGCGGCCGACGGAGCCGGGGTTGCGGCCGGCGCCGGGTCGGTGGCGGCCGGGGCTGGACGGGCGGCCATTCAGATCTCCTTGACGCGTTCGAAGGGCTCCCGGCAGCCGCGGCAGCGCCACAGCGCCTTGCAGGCGGTGGAGCCGAAGCGGGACAGCTCCTCGGTGTCGGTACCGCCGCAGAGCGGGCAGGCCACCAGGTGGCGGGTCGGGCCGAGGGCCAGCAGGCCGGGGGCCGAGGGGCGGTCGGCCGTCGGGTGGGGCGGGGCGATGCCCGCCTCGACGAGCTTGCGGCGACCCTCCTCGGTGATCAGGTCGGTGGACCACGGCGGGTCCAGCCGCAACCGCACCCGGACGTCCGGGTAGCCGGCCGCGCGCAGCCGCCCGTCCACGTCCGCCGCCATCTCCGCGACGGCCGGGCAGCCCGAGTAGGTCGGGGTCAGCCAGGCGGTCACCGTCGTGCCGTCCTCCTCGACCCCGGCCAGCACCCCGAGGTCGGCGAGGGTGAGCATCGGCAGCTCCGGGTCCGGGACGGTCGCCGCGATCTCCCAGGCCCGGCTGCGCACCGTCGTCACCATGTCGCCCCCGGGTGTGCGCGGGCCAGCACCTGGAGTTCGGCCAGCAGCAGGCCCAGCGCCTCGGTGTGCACGCCGTCCCGGCCGGCCCGGCCGCCGACACTGGCCAGCGGCGGCGTCTGCGGCACGGTCAGCCCGGCCTCGGCGAGCACCGCGGCGAGCTCGCGCAGGACCGGCGCGCGCAGCGTGCCCGGGTCCACGCCGACCCGCAGCTCCACCGGGTGCGCGGTGAACAGCTCGTCCAGCAGCGGCCAGGCCTCGTCCAGCCCGGCCTGCATCCGCTGCGCCGAGTACGGGGTGCCGTCGCCGAGCCGAAGCGTCCAGGCGGTGGCGTACTCGCGGTGGTAGGCCAGCTCCTTCGCACCCCGGGCGGCGACCGCCGCCAGCACCGGGTCGGCGTGCCCGGCCAGCGCCTCGTACAGCGCGCCGCGCGCGGTGGCGAAGAGCAGCAGGCGGGCGATCGAGAAGGCGAAGTCCCCGTTCGGGGCCTCGACCAGGCGGACGTTGCGGAAGTCGTGCTCCTCGCGCCAGTACGCCAGCTCGTCCTCGGTCCGTCCGGAGCCGTCGGCCTGGCCGGCCCGGGTGAGCAGCTGGCGGGCCTGGCCGAGCAGGTCGAGGCCGAGGTTGGCGAGCGCCACCTCCTCCTCCAGCTCGGGCGCCCGGGTGCACCACTCGATCAGCCGCTGGGCGAGGACGAGGGCGTCGTCTCCCAGCATCAGGCAGTAGGCGGCGAGCTCGGCGCCGTCCAGGCCGGCCGGCACGGCGGTGTCCACGCCGAGCAGCGGATCGGCGAAGCCCGTCCCGTACGCCCAGCGGCCCTCGCCCTCGGGCTCGGGGGACGCCTCGGAGAGGGTCAGGTAGACGTGGTCGTCGGTCATGGTTCTGCTGCTCCCCGTCAGATGTGCGGGACATCCTCGGGGATGTCGTAGAAGGTCGGGTGGCGGTAGACCTTGTCGCCGCTCGGTTCGAAGAACGGGTCCCGCTCGTCCGGGGTGGAGGCGGTGATCGCGTCGGAGCGGACCACCCAGAGGCTGACGCCCTCGTTGCGCCGGGTGTAGAGGTCGCGGGCGGCGAGCAGGGCCATCCGGTCGTCGGACGCGTGCAGCGAGCCGACGTGCACGTGGTTCAGGCCGCGCCGGGGGCGCACGAACACCTCGTACAGCGGCCAGCCGGCCTTGGACTCGGTCACTTTCCGTTCTCCTCTTCGGCTTGGTGCCGCACCTCGGCGCGGCGCTTCTCCGCGTAGGCGACGGCCGCCTCGCGGACCCAGGCGCCGTCCTCGTGGGCGGCCCGGCGGCGCTCGACCCGCTGGGCGTTGCAGGGGCCCTGGCCGTGGATCACCCTGGTCAGCTCGGACCAGTCCGGCTCGCCGAAGTCCCAGCCGGCGCGCTCCTCGTTCCAGCGCAGCCCGGGGTCGGGGAGGGTGACGCCGAGGTGCTCCGCCTGCGGGACGGTCATGTCGACGAAGCGCTGGCGCAGCTCGTCGTTGGTGTGCCGCTTGATCCGCCAGCCCATCGAGCGGGCGGTGTTCGGCGAGTCGGCGTCGGAGGGGCCGAACATCATCAGCGAGGGCCACCACCAGCGGTCCACCGCGTCCTGGACCATCCGGCGCTGGGCGTCCGTCCCGCGCATCAGGGTCATCAGCAGCTCGTAGCCCTGGCGCTGGTGGAAGGACTCCTCCTTGCAGATCCGGACCATGGCGCGGGCGTACGGCCCGTAGCTGCACCGGCAGAGCGGGACCTGGTTGCAGATCGCGGCGCCGTCGACCAGCCAGCCGATCACACCGACGTCGGCGAAGGTGAGCGTCGGGTAGTTGAAGATCGAGGAGTACTTCTGCCGGCCGGAGATCAGCTTCTCGGTGAGTTCGGCGCGGTCCACGCCGAGGGTCTCGGCGGCGGCGTAGAGGTAGAGGCCGTGGCCTGCCTCGTCCTGGGCCTTGGCCAGCAGGATCGCCTTGCGGCGCAGGGACGGGGCCCGGGTGAGCCAGTTCCCCTCGGGCTGCATTCCGATGATCTCGGAGTGCGCGTGCTGGGCGATCTGGCGGATCAGGGTGGCCCGGTAGGCGTCGGGCATCCAGTCCCGGGGCTCGATCCGCTGTTCGGCGGCGATCACCGCCTCGAACCGGTCCTCCTGCGTCTGCAGGGGGATCGGTTCGGCCACCTCTGCTGTCACCACGGTCCCCTCTCGCCCTTCTCCGGTCCTTCGCCGATCCTTCGACCGACTGACCGTTCGGTCGGTTCCATTGTGCGCGGTGGGACGGGGGCCTGACAAGGGAGCCCGGCCGACGGTTGAAACGGGGGGCGTGGGGGCGGGGTGGCGGTGCGGGGCGGCGGCAGGGCGAGGCGGCCCCGCCCCGCCTGACCGGGGGCAGGGTGGGGCGGGGGCCGGGCGGCTGCTCCGGCGCCGGGTCTCAGCGCATGCGCTCCAGCAGCTCGGTGCGGTTGGCGCGCTTGGCGAAGACCTTCTCCTTGCGGTCGTCCATCCGCCGCAGGACGGTGCGGCGGGCGCGGTGGGAGAGGCGGTCGATGTAGAGGCCGCCGTAGAGGTGGTCGGTCTCGTGCTGGAGGCAGCGGGCGAAGTAGTCGCGGCCCTCGATCACCAGCGGCCGCCCCGCGAGGTCGCGGCCGCGCACCACGGCGAAGTCCGGGCGGGCCAGCCCCAGGTACGGGCCGGGGACGGAGAGGCAGCCCTCCTCCACCTCGACCAGCCGGCGGTCGGCGGCCGGCAGCTCGTCCAGGACGGGGTTGAGGATGTGGCCGACGTGGCGCACACCGTCCTCGTCCAGGCAGTCCCAGACGAAGCCCTGGAGGTCCACGCCGATCTGGTTCGCCGCCAGCCCGACCCCCTCGGCCACCCACATCGCGGCGAACATGTCGTCGACCAGGCCCGCCAGCTCGGGCGTGCCGAACTCCTCCTCCGACACCGCCCTGCACCGGCGGTGCAGCACCTCCTCCCCCACCACGGTGATCCGGCGCACCGCCCCGCGCAGCGTCTCGGGCGGCACCTCGGGGTAGCCCTCGACGCGCTCACCCTGCAGCCACACCGATCCCCGTACGGACTCCCGTGCCGACCCGTAGGCCGACACCATGCCGCGCACCTGGTCTCGTGCCTGGCCCTGCGCCTGTGCCCCTCCTCGCCCCTGCTGCTCTTCTTGCCGCTGCGCCTGCCCTTGACCCTGTCCCTGCGCGTGTCCCTGCCCCTGCCCCTGTGCCTGCACCCGCACCTGGTCTCGCGCCTGTTCGGCCATGGCCGGACTCCCTTCCCGTGTCGTACTGGCCCGCCTATCCATACTTTGCAAAGTGTGACTTTGCAAATAGCTGATCGAGGCGATGGCCTGCGACCTGGGATGTTTCATCCGCTCAGGACTTGCCAGACACTTTGCAAACAGGCATCTTTGCAAAGTGCCTACCGACAAGACGCCAGCCGCCGAGACCGGGGGGCGGCCGCTCGAGGCCGCGCCCAACCGGCCGCTACCGCACCACCCGATCCGTCTCGCGCTGCTCGATCTGATCGCCGCCTGGGGCAGGATCACCTCCAACCAGGCGGCTCAGCTCCTGCACCAGAGCTCGGGCACCTGCTCGTTCCACCTGCGCCAGCTCGCCCGGTACGGCCTCATCGAGGAGGCCCCCACCGGCGACGGCAGGTCACGCCCCTGGCAGCTGCGCTGGGAGGGGTCGCTGATGCCGCCCGACGGCGCCGACTCCGGCTCCCCGTCGGACCACGCCGGGCCCGCACAGCGCCGGACCTCCACACCTGGCTCCGGCCCGGACGCCGAGCTGCACCCCCACCTGGCCGGGGACCTGGAGGACACCAGCTACCGCCAGTGGCTCGCCCACCGCGCGCAGGCCCCCGCCGAGTGGCAGCACGACGAGGCGTCCAGCGACGTACTCCACCTCACCCCCGGCGAGCTGGCCGACCTCGGCGCCGCCGTCCGCGCCCTGCTCGCCCCCTACCGGCGCCGCGGTCCCGGCCCCGACACCCGCCCGGTGGCCGCCGTCACCCGGCTGTTCCCGCTCCTCGAACACCCCTCCGGGGGCACCGACCGCTCCCCCGGGAACGCCGAACGCGCCGAACGTCCCGAACGCGCCGAACGTCCCGAAGGCGGCGAGCACCCGGGGCACGGCAGCGACGGCCGCCGGTAGGGCCTGAAGACGACGGCGGGCCCGCCGTCAGGCCATCCGCGATCGTCTGGCTCCTGCCCGGCCGACCTTGGCGGATCAGCGCACGGCGCCGGGATGACCGGCGTCGCCCGCCCCGCAAGATCGGCCGGACAGCGGCTAACCCTCCGAGCGGTCCCTCAACCGCGGCAGCGGGACCGCGAGCAGCGCCGCCAGCAGCGCGATCCGGGGCGCCAGCTGGTCGATCCGGATGTGCTCGTGGCGGGCGTGCGCCCCCGCGCCGACCGCCCCGAAACCGTCCAGCGTGGGCAGTCCGCGCGAACCCGGCAGGTTGGTGTCCCCCGCCCCGCCGGCCGGTGCGCCGTCCAGCTGCTGGCCGAGCACGGCCGCGAGCGAACGGACGTGCCGCAGCAGCGGGTTGCCGGAGCGCTCCGGCCAGGCCGGTCGGCTGGACAGCACCTCCGTCCGCACCCGGGCCCCCGGGCGCAGCGCGGTCAGCCTGGCCAGGTGGTCGAGCGTGCGCCGCTGTGCCTCCGCGGTGGAGAAGCGCAGGCCGAGTTCGGCCTCCGCCCGGCCGGCGATGACGTTGGCGCGGGTGCCGCCGCTGATCCGCCCGGCGTTGAGCTCGGTGCCCGGTTGTCCGGCCAGGTCGCGCACCGCGACGAGCTGGTCGATGAGCTCGTCGACGGCCGAGACGCCGTCGCTGGCGTCGTTGCCGGCGTGGGCTTCGCGGCCGGTGACGGTGAGCCGTACCCGGGTGCTGCCGCGGCGGGCGGTCTTGAGCCGGCCGTCGGGGTGCGGCGGTTCGAGCCCCAGCACGGCGGCTGCCCCGCGAAGTTGGCGCTCGACCAGGCGCCTGCCGTCGGGGCTGCCGACCTCCTCGTCCGAGACGACGACCAGGCGGACGGTGCGGTGGGGGCGCTGGCCGAGGTCGGCGAGCAGGGCGAACGCACCCTCCAGAATGGCGAGTCCGCCCTTCATGTCGACGACGCCGGGGCCGCTGAGGGTGCCGTCCTGCTCGGTGACCGGCCAGTCGGCGAGGGTGCCGACCGGCCAGACGGTGTCGTGGTGGCCGACGACCAGGAGGTGCGGCAGGCTCTCGTCCTGGCCGTCCCACTGGAGGACGAGGTGGTCTCCGGCCGGGGCGGCCTCGCGGCGGGCGGTGGCTCCGGTGGCCCGGAATCCGGCGGCCAACTCCTCCGCCAGGGCGTCGAGTCGGGGCGCGTCCCCGCTGGGGGACTCGATCCTGGCCAGGTCGGCGCAGCGCCTCCGGACGGCTCCGGCCAGGGTGCGGGCGCGGGTGCTGAGCGCCTGGGGCAGGCCTGGGAGCGCGGCGGTGGGGCCCGCCTGGGCGTCGCTCTCCGTGGCGGTCGACAGTGCCGCCGATGCGGCGACCGGCTGGACGACCGCCGTGGCGGCGGCCGCTGTGACCGACGCCGTGACCGCTGCTGCGACCGACACCGTGAGTGCGAGGGTGGCCGGTGCGACGGACGAGGTCCCGGGCGGTGCTGCGGACTGCGTCGCGGACGGTGCGACGGCTGGTGGAGCGGTTGCTGCGACGGTTGCTGGAGCGGCTGGTGGGGCGGTCGGCGCGATGGACGGGAGGGCGGATGTCGGGGCGCTCGCCGCACGGGTCACGGACTTGGCGGCGCCGGGATCGGAGGTCGCGGTCGGCGTTCCGGCCGGCCGAACGGCTTGGGGACTCAACGCTCGCCTCCGCGGCCGCCGCCGGTATTCAGCGGTCGCACCGGCCGGCCGGACCAGCCCGGGTGTCCGGACCAGCCGGGACGTGCGGCGCCGGCGGATCGTACGGTCCGCCAGGACGGCCCGTCTGGCCCAAGTACGGTGGAACGGCTGGGCGGCATGCTTGGCATTGCGTCCTCCTCGCTCGATCCGGAGGCCCCGGTCGGCCCGGAGCCCCCGTGGACGGCGGCTTCGAAGCGGCGGGCGCAGAGATCGCACCGCCGCAGGGAAGCCGAGATGTGAGCCTAGAAGAACCGTTCGGTTTCCTGCGAGGTGGCCCTGTTCCCAGCGCACCGGGACCAGACCCCGCTACGGGGCGCCCATCGGAGAACAGCGGCGGGCGCACGGCGCGCAGGCCTGGATCGGTGCGCGAGCGCGGTCGCCGGATCGCGCCCATCTCCACCATGGACCTCGCGCCGGAGTTCGGCAGCGCAAACCGCCAAGGCGCGGCATTTCCACGCCGGATGGGTGACAGCGGCTCAGCGCGCGGTACGAGGTGGGAGCCACCCGGCACTGGTACGGCGGCAGCTGAACTGCGGATGGTCTGTCGCCGTGGAGAGGCGCTGGGCGATGGGCGCTGGGCGGAGATCGGCGAGAGGTAGTCGGCGATCGATGTACAGCGGTCGGTGTGCAGCGGTCCGCGGTCAGTCGGTGTCGTCCACCACCCCGGCGTCGCGGGCGAGGAGCGCGGCCTGGACGCGGTTGCCGACGCCGAGCGCGGTGAGGATCCGGCTGACGTGCGCCTTGACGGTGCTCTCCCGCATGCCGAGTGCGGACGCGATCTCGGCGTTGGAGCGGCCGCGGCCGAGTTCGTGCAGCACCTCGGCCTCGCGCGGGGTGAGAGCGGAGACCCGGCTGCGGGCCTCGACCGAGCGCGGGGCGCCGGTGCGGTGGTAGCGGTCGATCAGGCGGCGGGCCGCAGCCGGGTGCAGCATGCCCTGGCCTGCGGCGACGATGTGCACCGCGCGGGCGATCTCGGCGGGCGGGGTGTCCTTGAGCAGGAAGCCGTCGGCGCCGGCGGCGAGCGCCTGGTACACGTACTCGTCCAGGTCGAAGGTGGTCAGTGCGATCACGCGCGGGGCCTCGGGGAGCTCGCGCAGTCGGCGGGTGGCGGCGATGCCGTCCAGCCGGGGCATCCGGATGTCCATCAGGGCGACGTCGATCCGCCGGTGGCGGGCCAGCTCGACGGCCTGCAGTCCGTCGGCGGCCTCGGCGACGACGGTCAGGCCTCGGTCCTGGGCGAGCAGGTCGACCAGACCGAGCCGGACGAGGGCGTCGTCGTCCACGACCATGGTGCGGATCACTGGGCCTCCGTCGGTGAGGTCGCTTCGGCGCCGGGTCGGGGTTCGGCCGCGCAGGGTCGCGGGGTCGCTCCCAGGGATGGTGGCCGGGGCGGGGGCGGCACCAGGGGCGGCACCGGGGGTGGTTCGGGTGGGCGCCGGGGCGGCGGCAGTTGGGCGGCGAGCCGAAACCCGCCGCGCCCGTCGGAGCCCGCGTCCAGCTGCCCGCCGAGCGCGCCGACCCGTTCGGCGAGCCCGACCAGTCCGTACCCGCCACCGGAGCGGTCCCCGTCCGGCGTCTGATCGCCCTCGCCCCGGCCGTTGCGCACCTCGACGCTGGTAACCGGAGCCCCGTAGCGGACCCGGACCGTCACCGGTGCGGTGTGCGCGTGTTTGCGGGCGTTGGTCAGCGCCTCCTGGACCAGCCGGTGGATGGCCAGGCGGTGGGTGGTCGGCACGCTCTCCGGATCCCCGGCGAGCGAGAGTTCGACGATCTGCCCGGCCTCGGTGGCCTCGCCGACGAGCTCGGTGAGATCGCGCAGCGCGGGCGCCGGTATGGGCGCGGGGTGGGAGTGGCCGGCGGGTCCGTGCCCCGGCGCTGGCTCGGCGGGCGGGTCGGGGAGCGGCGGTAGGGAAACCGGCGGCAGGGGTTCGGGCGGCGGCTCCGGCTTGGCCCGGAGGGCGCCGAGGACGTCGCGCAGATCGTCCAGCGAACGGGCGGCCGTGGTGCGCAGCAGCTCCAGCCGGTGGGCGAGGCGGTCCGGGTCGTCGGCGACGGTGCCGGCCCGGGCTTGGTCGCGGAGCACCCCGGCGTGCAGCACGAGCAGGCTGAGGCGGTGGGCCAGCACGTCATGCATCTCCCGGGCGATCCGGGCGCGTTCGGCGGAGCGTGCCTGGTCGGCGCGGAGCTCGCGCTCGCGGCGCAGCGCGTCGACCTGCTCGTGCAGGGTGTGGATCAGGACGCGTCGACCGTGCAGCCAGAGCCCGAGCGACAGGGCGGCAGCCTCGACCAGCAGTTGGGAGCCGGTGGTGCCGGCCCAGTCGATCACCGAGTGTGCGCGGGTGGCGCTGAGTAGGGCGATGGCGGCCCCGGCCAGCCCGGCGGGGACGAGGCGGCCGGTGGAGGCCAGGTGGTAGACGCTGAACAGGCCGGGGAAGGCCCGGTTGAACAGGCCTGCGGTGAGGACGGGCAGGACGGCGGCGGCGACCGGGTGGCGGCGGGAGAGCAGAAGTCCGAGGGAGGCGAGCGCGGTGACGGCCGTCCGCAGGAGGCGGTGGGGGGCGTCGGCGTGGCTCCACTGGGCGGCGGACTCCTCGGCGGTGAGGAGGAGGATCGCGAGGAGGAACAAGGTCTCGGTCCATCGACGCCGGCCCGGTCCGTACCAGCCGAGCAGGGCGCGGCCGGGTCGGCTCTCCGCGGCGGCGGCCGGGCGGACCGCCCGGTCTGTCGTGTTCGTGGTCAATCCGCCCCTCCCGCCCTGGACCGGCGTCCGCCTACTGCGGCCGCTGGCCCGATGCTACGGCCGGTCTCCGAGCTCGCACCCCCGACGAAAGGGTATTGGCACCCTCGACTTTCGTCGGGGTCGGGCGTCGCTGACCGGCCGATCCGGCGACGTCAAGCCGTCTCTACCGTCAGCTTTATGACGACAGATCAGTTCCGTCCTGGCGCTGCCGCCGGCTCCGGTCCCGTTCCCATTCCTCCGCTGGGGAGGGTCGGCGACCGGCTGATGTTCCTGGCGGAGGCGCTCCGCACGTTCCGCAGCACGGGTGCGCTGGCGCCCAGCGGGGAGGGCCTGGTGAACGCTCTGGTGGTGCCGGTGACCAGCCGCCCGGACCGGCCGCTGTCGGTGCTGGAGGTCGGTGCCGGGACGGGTGCGGTGACTCGGCGGCTGGCCCGGGTGCTGCGCCCGGGCGACCGGTTGCACGTCGTCGAGGCGAACCCGAGGTTCGTGCGGCGGCTGCGGGAGGATCCGGACCTGGGGCGGCTCGGCCCGCGGATCGGCCTGCGGCTGTCGGCCTGCCGACTTGAGGAGCTGCCGGAGTGCCGTCCGCAGGCGCCGAACGGGGGCGGGCCGCCGGGTGAGCGGTACGACGTGATCGTCTCGGGGCTGCCGCTCACCAACTTCGAGCCGGCGGAGGTACGGCACGTCCTCGACCTGTATCTGCGGCTGCTCGTCCCCGGTGGGGAGCTGACGTACTTCGGGTATCTGGGGACGACGGCGGCGCGGACGCTCGTCGCCGGGCCGCGCCGGGGTGCCCGGCACCGGGCGGTGGTGCGGTTGCTGCGGCGGTTCGAGGCGGTGCACGGACTCGGCAACCGGACGGTCTGGCGCAACCTGCCGCCGGCCCGGGCCCAGCTGCTGCGCGCACCGGGCGGTTCGGCGCTCTCCCACGGCCCGGGCTGTTCGGAGGAGGCGGGCCGACCGAAGGGGCCGCGCCCCGCAGATGCCCCGGGCCGCCCGGAGGGCTCGGACTCGTCGGCGGGCGGGGCCGCAGCCGCCGCTCGATGATGGACCGGGGCCGGCCCCGGCCCCGTGTCCGGGATCGAGGAGCTCCGATGACCGTCACGGTACGCGACGCCGAAGCGAACAGTCGTTTCGAGGCCTGGGTGGGCGACACCCTGGCCGGCTTCGCCGAGTACATGCGCAGCGACCACCTGGTGGTGTACCCGCACACGGTGGTCGAGCCCGCCTTCGAGGGGCAGGGCATCGGCGGCACGCTGGCCCGGGCCGCCCTGGACGATGCGCGCACGCGGGGGCTTCCGGTGCTGGCGACCTGCCCGTTCATCAAGGGCTGGATTCTGCGCCACCCGGAGTACGCGGATCTCGCGTACGAGAACCGCAGCCGGGTGGCCGACTGATGGCCGGCGCGGACCAACCGGGCGGGAGCAGCGGGCCAGGCGGGCCGGACGGTCGGGCCGACGAGCAGGCAGGCGCCCGCCACGGGACGGTGCGGACGTACGAGGCCGAGGGGATCGCGGTGGCCTTCGACTCGGCGGTGTGCCGGCATGCCGCCGAGTGCGTGCGGGGGCTGCCGGCCGTGTTCGACACCGGGCGGCGGCCGTGGATCAGCCCGGACGCGGCCGAGCCGGGGGTGGTTGCCGAGGTGGTGCGGCGCTGTCCGACCGGCGCGCTCTCCTACCGGCTGGCGGACGGGACCACGGAGGTGCCGGACGTGCCGACGACGGTGACCCGGACCGCGGACGGGCGCCTGCTGCTGCGCGGGCGGCTGCGGGTGACGGACGCGGCCGGAGAGGTGCGGCAGACGCCCCGGGCGATGCTCTGCGGCTGCGGCGGCAGTTCCGGCCAGCCGTACTGCGACCGCAGCGGGGCCTGCGGCGAAGGGTGAGTGCGGGCGGGGGGGGGGGGGGGGGGCGGGCGGGCCCGGGGGGGGGGGGGGGGGGCGGGGGGGGGGGGGGGGGCCGGCGCGCGTGGGAGGAGTAAGTAATTCTGTTCAGCGTGAGGGGGAGAG